>JAENWC010000116.1 GCA_016650235.1 Terriglobia bacterium | reverse complement strand
GTTCTAAGGCAGGCCGCGCTGGAAGGTCTCAAGGGCGAGATCGACGATATGGTGACGACCGTAACGAAAGTTATCCGCCAAGCCAAAGCGCGGGTCTTCGGTGGCGACACTCATGTGGGCGGCAAGATCCTGAGCATCTTCGAAACTTTCAGGGTCCATGAGGCCGAGAATCAAATCGTGATCAGCTTCGAGGTCTATGACCAGAAGCCCAGCGACAGCGATCTACTGATTCCCTCCATCCAAGCTCATCAGTGGTTGATGGGCCGCACGCCGGATCTGGTTGCTGCCGATGCCGGGTTCTACTCGGCGGCGAACGTAGCCAAAGCGGAGGAAATGGGAGTGAGGCGAGTGTCGGTCCCGAATCGCTCCACGAAGAGTCAGGCGCGGAGGCAACTTCAGAAGAAGCGCTGGGTCGGGCTCGGGACGGTGGTTTCATAATGCACTTTCCTCCAATGATATTGAGGATGCCGGCTGAATCCTGCGTGACTCGCGTACCCATTCTCGAAGCTTCTGTTTGTCTGTATCGCTGAGCGTAATCCAATGCGGCGTTCCGGAATTAATGCGGCGCGACCGGATGATGCCGTGCCCGATCCAATAGTAAACGACCTGATCGCTCGTGCCAAACCGTGCGGCCACTTGTCGGACTGTCAACTCCTCAGGCCTCTTGAGTTCCGCAGGTGGAATCCGATAGCGGCAACGGATCCACTGGATAATCTTCACGGTGTAGGGCAGGCCCTTTGCGCTGGCCAGTCTTTCCCGATTAAGCTGATCCGCGATTTCGGTATCGGGCAAGTAGCGGGTCAGATCTCGAACTTGGTCAACCACCGCGGCAGGATAGCGCACGCGGTCGGCTATGTTGGGCGGGAGTTGTACTGAGACATCGCTACAGGCGCCGCCCTGCCACCGGATATGAACCAGGAGCTGTTTTTGATTGGCTGGCTTGTCCACCGTGATGTCCTTGATCAGCAGTCGCAACATCCGCTTCCGATCCTTGGATTGCGTGGTGGGAGCCTGCCACAATCGTGGCAGATCCCTGGCCAGAGCAAGGACTTTAGCCTTCTGCTCGGGCGTGGCGACGTGGGCTTCCTGACGCTGAAATTCCGCAGCTTCCTTTTTGAGGTCGTCCAAGTGAATCAGTGCGTCGTTCCAGCGCCGCTCCAGCGTACTGGCCACCAGACGGTTGGCGGGATCGACCTCCTGGTAGCGCCGTTCAGCGAGCGCCACTTCATACTCAGCGCGTTCCAGCCGCATCTGCCATTGGCGCAGGATTGACTGATCTCGCGATTCCAGCTCGTGTAGAGCTGCCAGGGCAAGTTCCAGTTCGGCCGGCTGTAACGCCTTCAGCATCTCCTGCGCAATGACCCCGTCGAGCAAGTCGCAGCGATGGACCATGCAGGACCTGGTAGCCAAGCCTTCGCGACGCAACAGATTGCATTGATACGCGGGACAGATGCCGCCATTGCCGCGGTAGCGTACAGTGAGCGCGTGGCCGCAGTTGCCGCACAACCGCAGGCCTTGCAGTAGGGCCAGTCCTTCGCGCGCCGGGCCGCTCAATACCGTCACCTCGCCGTTGGTGCGGTTCTTCTGCAACCGCTCCCGATTCTCGACGAACTCTTCCACGGTGATGTATCCCTCATGGTGCTGCTGCAAACTGACGCGCCAGTCGGGCATCACAACCGCCTGCATCCGTTTTCGAACTTCGCCATCGAGGTTGATTTCACGGCGATACTAATAACGGCCGAAGACGTAGATCCCCGCATAGGATGGATTCTTCAGCACACCCAAGACGCGGCTATGGCTCAGCCGGCCCCAGATAATCTTGCCATCCCACGCCCCGCCGTATGCTCGCTTGGGAAATCGCAACCCCCGTTCCGTGAAGCGATGCACGACCGCATAGGCGCTGCCCGTTTCGCGAAACAGACGAAACACCATTTCCACCGCGCCCCGCACTTCTGCATCGGCGTCCGGAACGATGCGACCTTGCTCGTCATAGCAATACCCGACCGGGAACGGGAAACGCAGTTCGCCTTTTTTCGCTTTGTTGAGCTTACCGCCCTGGAGGCGCGCGCGCAGAAAATGCAGCTCGGCTTGAGCCATGGCCCCCTTCAATCCGAGAAGGAGGCCATCGTTGAAATCCGACGGATCGTAGCAGCCGTCTTCGTCGATCACCAGCGTCGCGGTAAGCGCGCACAACTCCAGCAGCCGATGCCAGTCGAGATTCGAGCGCGCCAGCCGTGAAACTTCCAGCGCGAACACCGCGCCCACTTGGCCCATCGAGACATCCGCCACCAGCGTCTTGAAATCCTCCCGCCTGGTCATCTCGGTCCCCGTCATGTAGGCCGGCCTGCTCCGGTGTTGTTCTGTGATCTTGGGGTTCATCGGTGGCCTCCGCGCTTTCCAAACAATCTGGGTTGCCAACGAGCCAGGCTTCGACCATATTGGCGAGGAGCACGCCACCCAATCCGGCATCGATTGACGCGTGGAGGGCAGACGGAGTTTCGCCCATGGCGATCGTTTACAGCGCCTCCCGGCGGCGAAGCAGTTCGCGGTTGATCTCGGAGATCGCTTCTAGGATCTCGCGGGTTCGGTGGTAGTTGGCGATGAACTCGGCGATTCGAGTGTGAGACTCCTGCGGCACATAATCCATTTGTGGCCGCAGGCCCGGGTAGCTCACCGAGAGATAGTACTTGGGGCCATGGCCGGGGCCCTCGGCGCATTTGCACCCTGGTTTGCCACAGCGCTTGTAACGCTCGATCAGCGAGCCGCGCAGGATCGCCTTGAGCGGGGGCAACTGGCGCAGAAGCGATTGACGACGCTTTCTCAAGGTGGCGGCAGGCTCGTTTTTCATTTTTATCAGACCACGTATATAACTGGTCTGATTCTAATCGAGAAAAATACATTTTTCAATCTTTTTTTTCGGGATTGGTCAGTCGCTCCAGGAGGGAGGCCAACTCGAAAAGCGAGTCAGCATCCAGCCGCCGCGGTGACAAGCCGAGCGAGCCGTACGGCGACGGATCAGCCCAGTCGGTCCATTCGCGCGCGATGCTGAAGCTGCCGCGATCCAACTCCCGGAGCAGGAGGGTGTCAATACCTGCGATTCGGCGAACCTTCAAAACCTGGAAGCGCTGGCCGCGAAGCGGATGGAACGGATGGCGGATCTCCGCCCATCCCAAATGCAAATTGCGCTCTGGTGCAGTTCGCGCTGACCGTCGGTATCCCCAGTGGCCGTTCCCCGCCGCCGGGCTTCGGGATCATCACCCTCCGCACCGGTTGTGGTTTGTACGTCTTCTCATGCAGTTCTTTCCTCAGACCTTCCAACCAGTTTTCCATTCCCTTTGTCTCAATCCCCGAGAAACTTTCCTGGTCCACTCCCGGCGCTCCCGCGTTCGCTTTTGCCAACGCATAGGCGTGCTGTAGAATGTCCTCCCGGCGAATCTTGTCGTAGAGCAAGTAAAACCGGTAGTCAGGTTCTTCCTTCGCCTTCCGATACAGCTTCCTCTGCAACTCCCGGATCTTAATCGGTGTTTCCAGACTCATTGTCAATCACCTGTCCTTTGTTCCTTTGAAAGCACGCCAACAAGTCAGGGTCCTTCCCTCCCCCGGCGTTACCCGGCTTCATCAGTACTATGACCCTGTCCGAGGCTCACGCTGGCCATGACCCCTATAGAGCCGTGTTGAAGTCACTACCCTTCACCAGCGCCGAGCTTCCCCCAATTACTCAAATCACCTTCCCTGCATGCCGTCCTCACTACCCCGGTGGATCGAACCAGTGCTTATCGGTTTCTTCCCGGTTCGCGCGGCCTTCCCCGAATCTCAGGCGGGTCGGCATCCACAACTTCACTTTCGAGGCCTGCTCATGGTTCACTCGCGTTACGGCCTGCAGGATCGCTCACCCGCCTATAGCGGGCTTTGTCACGAGGCTCCCCTCCGGCCCGTTACCGGTGCCGAACGGCTCGTCAGAAGGAGCGCGGCCGCGAGCTTTTCTACCGTCAGGCTGAAAAGGGAGAAGGCGTAAGCTCGGCCGTCATCACCGTCGCCATTGCGAAGTATCACGCGAAACAAGCGGAACTCGACGTTCAGAAGGCCGAGAAGGCTGGAGGGTAGCCCTTGGCAGACATTGATGCGTTCGGGCGG
>JAENWC010000115.1 GCA_016650235.1 Terriglobia bacterium | reverse complement strand
GGCCAACAAATGCCCGAAGTTGGTGGCAATCGAGTTTGAGTGTATCACATCCGCTTTTTCCCCCGCCAACTCGTTAGCCAGACGGCGGGCGAGGCGTCGGTTTTGCAAGTGCCGTTTCACTGAATCGATCAAGCGCGGATGCTTGCACATGGTGAGTCGAAAGGGGACGATGCGAAATGGAATCCCCGATTCACGCAACTTTTCAACCACAGGGCCCTCGGCGGGTATGATTACGAGCGGGGTGACTCCTGATTCCTTGAGTCCTTGAATCATCTGCAGCAACGCCCGGTTCGCGCCGTAAAACTTCGCATAATGACTGACAAAAATTATCTTCACGCTAAAATACAATCCCGGTCTCCCGACGTCCCAAGCAAATTACCAAGCGCGGTAGCCATCTCATACCGAGCGCCATTTCTTGATCAAATCCCGGAGGGGGCGTTCAAAACAAAACCTGTTGAGCAACGCTCTCTGTCGCCCAACCGCCGCATGGTAAGCATCGGGATTGTTTTCAAAGAACTCGATTCGAGCAAGGCTGTCTGCGAACGAGGAGCAACACGTTGCCGGCGTAAACAAAGAAACATGATGTTGTCCGGTAGGACTTCCCAGAGCCAGGCAACCGCAAGCGACCGCTTCGATATTGGCATTGCCCCATTTCCGCCCCTCCTTCAGAAGGAAATACTTGCTGGCCAGCAACCCCTGCAGAACATTCTCCAGACAACCCGATGGCCACCGCACCTTGCCGAACCGTTCCAAGGAAGCAACGGCGTCGTCAGACAAATCGCTCTTGGACCTTCCTTCGATGAAAACACCATCCCGATGCGCCCGCAACGGGTCCACACCGAGGAGTTCGTGAAAACATCCGTAGTATTGAACGAAGTACGGGAATTCCACAACGTGGTTGGCCGGTCGTGGAAACATTCGAAAACGTCGGTAGCGCTGGCTCAGAAAGAAACTGTACCCGGTCAAGGGAGCTAGTTCCGACTCCTTGTAGCTGCGCATGCAAGGCTCGCTTACATAATAACACCAGGTAACCTTTGGATGAAGCTTGGTGACACGGGCAGGAACGGCCGCATCGTAACAAATCACAATATCATACCGCGACCAATCAATTTCCCGGCAACTTACGGCATGGTTACCCTGCGGCTCCTTGTGACCGTATTCACCATTCCGGTAAATTTTCGTCTGTAACCCAAGATAGAACTCCTCAGGTTGTTGCCGACAATCCGACGCCTTTTGACGCCAGATGTTACATTCGGGATCCGCTTCCGTCTTCACGATCCAAAAATCCGGCTTGAGCGCCGCAAGCAAGCCAGCCGGTCCAGAACGATGCAGCGAGGAAACCAGCAAATCACGCCCTGCGGTGCCTGCTGGGGCACAGTAAAGATCCTGATAAACATCCTGCTTGACCAGCGCAATTTTGCCTTTCAATTCGTCATTGGCACCCTCGAATCCCTTTGCCTTCGAGTCTCCTTTGAAATCGAAAGCCGCGCACCGGACTTCGAGAGCATCCAGCCAGTTCCGGAGCGACTTCTCTAAAAGCCGCACTTTGTGACTATTTCTAAGCAAGAATTATTAAACCCTTCTGTTGAAGCTCCATCGGAACGACAATTGCAACCAGAGCAGTGGAAAGCATCCGCTTGTCCGGTTAGTCAGCCGAACTGTTCCAAATGAGAACCGGCGCAATGACCCCGTGCTTCCTGCGTTCGGGATTATTCACAAACTTCGACTCACCATGCGTGAACTCAACGTCAAACTGCACGATCGATTCCACACTAACAATCCAGCGCACCATGTGGATCCCAATTGTGGGACTGACCAGGTAAGTGCCAGCGTTCAAGAAATTCGGCGGCAGTTCGCAGTTGATCACATTTCGCCCCAGGCGCATGCTGGAGGCCGCCTCGCTCAAGCGATCATTGTGGAAGCTTCGCAGCACTTTGACTCCGTCCGCCGATAAAAGGTCGAATCCGATGTGCAGGGCTGGTTCGACTTGGTGCAAATCGAACTCGAACTGGACCCGAATCGGGCTGCTGCTCTGGTGGTAGACCGAAGCGTAGCCATCGTGGTCCAGCACGCGAATGGCGCGCAGGCGCAACAACTCATCGCCCGGCGCTTCTTCATTGTCATTCCATCGCACCTCAGCCCGTGATGGCCCGGAAAGTCCCAGGTAATCACGAACGGCAACTGCCGAATCAGCATCCAACCTTAGTGTCCCACGATGGATAACCAATGTCCGCGTGCACAAGGTAGTAATCGCCGCCATGTTGTGACTTACGAAGAGCACGGTCCGGCCCGCGCCGGCAACATCCTTCATTTTTCCAAGGCACTTCTTCTGGAACGCAGCATCACCCACCGCCAGCACTTCGTCCACAATCAGGATCTCAGGCTCCAGATGAGCCGCGACGGCGAAGGCCAACCGGACGGTCATGCCACTGGAGTAACGCTTCACCGGCGTATCAATGAATTGTTCCACCTCCGAGAAGGCCACAATCTCATCAAACTTGCTCCGGATTTCTGCTTTGGTCATGCCCAGGATGGCGCCGTTCAGGAAGATATTCTCGCGCCCCGTCAGCTCCGGGTGGAATCCGGTCCCCACTTCCAGCAGGCTCGCAATCCGGCCTTTCACCCGCACCTCACCGCTCGTCGGTGCCGTGACGCGTGACAGGATTTTCAGCAGCGTGCTCTTCCCTGCGCCGTTTCGGCCAATGATGCCGAGGACTTCGCCTTGTTTGACTTCGAAGGAGACATCGCGCAACGCCCAGAGCGTTTCGGATGTCGAAGAGCGGAGAGGGGAGAGGGGAGAGAGGGGGGCTTCGCCCGAAGAGCGGAGAGGGGAGAGCGAGGAAGTAAGATTCTTACCCTCTCTGCTCTCTTCCCTCTTCCCTCTACCTCCAAGGGCGGCTTGGCCCACCTTCGACAGCGGATCTTCCTGTCCCCGCAGCTTAGCCCACCAACGGCTGACGTCGTCCACGAGACGTTTGCCGCCGATCTGGCCGAGGCGGTAGTGCTTGGAGAGGCGATCTACTTGAATGACGGTTGAACTCATCAACAAAAGGAGAGTGTAGTTGGTAGAGTGGAGAGGGGCATTGGTTGGCTCATGAGAGCGAAGAGGGGAGAGGGCATGTCAAACCGGTGAGAGAAGATGTAAGAGTGAAGCGAGAAAGCCCGTCACCCTGGACTTGCGGGATTCCGTGGAGCGGATGAGTCCGCCCACGAGTTGCCCGGTTCCCATCGCCTTTTTGCGGAGTTCGACGGCTTCCAACGCCAATTTGGGATAATTGTCCTCAATCACGTAGGTCAGGGAACGGACTTCCGCAGTTGAAGCGTGTGCCACATTGTAAAACTGGAGCTTTTCTTGAACATGATGGCGCTCGAACCCTTCGGCGAGGTTCGACATCGCCGAAACCCCGGCGCGCTGAATTTGGCTGCACAAACCGAAGTCCCTGACAATTCCGTCTGCTCGCGTAACCGAGTAAATGTGTTTTGTCAACTGCCGGGCTTGTTGCCAGCCCTCCAAGTCTTCAAATGTCATATTCTTTCTCGTTCCTTTGCTCTCTTCACGCTTCTTTCTTCCCTCTCCGTTCTCCCGCCGCTCCGCGTCAAACGGTGTCCATAAACGTCTTCTCCACGTGGTTGAAGAGGAGGATGCCGGCCGCCAGGATCACGGTGGCCATCGCCGCGGAAAGCCCGAGGTAACCCCAACTGAATGTGCCGCTGCCGAGGAACGCATACCGGAAGGTTTCGATCACCGGCGTCATCGGGTTGGCCAGCATGATCCAGCGATATTGATCGGGAATTTTTGACAGCGGATAGATCACGGGCGTGGTGTACATCAACAACTGCACGCCGAATTGGACCAGAAACCGGAGGTCGCGGTAGCGGGTGGTCATGGACGAAACGATGATTCCCGTGCCCAGCCCGAGCGCGGCCATGAGCAGGATGAGCAACGGCATCAGCCAGAGCGCCTGGGTCGCATGGATCGCGGTGCCGCGGGCGAGAAAATAGAAATAGAACCCGAGGAACAGTCCGAGTTGGATGCCAAACCGGATCAGGTTCGAGATCACGATGGAGACGGGCACGGCCAGGCGCGGGAAGTAAACCTTGCCAAAAATGTTGGCATTGGCATTGAACGTCTCGGAGGTTTTGGTGAGGCAGTCCGCAAAATAGTTCCAAGCCGTCACCCCGGAGAGATAGAAGAGCATCTTTGGCAGGCCGTCCGTGGAAAGTTGCGCAATGTTGCCGAAGATGACGGTGAATGTCAGCGTGGTGAGCAACGGTTGAATGATGAACCAGAGCGGGCCGAGAATGGTTTGTTTGTATTGCGAGACGAAATCGCGGCGCACGAACAGCATCACCAGGTCGCGGTAACGCCACAGGTCCGCCAGGTGCAGATCAAACCAACCCGTCCGTGGACGGATGACCATGTCCCAGGAGTCGGAGGACGGAGGACGGAGGTCAGAGGTCGGAGGGTCGGAAACCACGGGACCACTGACAGCGGGACCACCTCCAGTGCCAGGGGGCGCGGGTCGGAGGTCAGCCGGCGGAGCGGTCGTTTCAGAGGTCACAGGTTGGAGGTCAGTGTTCAAGGGATGAAATTGGGTCTCTGATTTCTGACCTCTGGCTTCTGACCTCTGGCTGTCCATGTTCGAGCTGAACCAAACCTGGCAAGGCACTGCGCAGGGCCGCGGTCGCCGCGTCCAGAGTCGGCGGCCCGGTCAGAATCACTTCCATGGTTTGCTGACCCAGTTTGCGTCGCCCGACGAGGACGGAGCGGATGCGATCGGCCAGCTTGGATTCCCAGACGCCGCCCTGTTGCTCGCTGCCATCCTCCCATTGACAGAAGAAAACATGGAGGGTTCGCCCCTCGGCCTCATACGTGGAGCGCCGGAACGGCAGTTGCAGCCCGGCGGCGGCAAAAGTCTCCAGCCCGCCGTCGGTGATCAGACGCAAGCCGGAGGCCGGCAGGCAGCGTTCAGGGCGATGGATGCGGGCCTTGAGCATCGACGCAATGGAAGTCGGATTCCAACGGAAGAAAAAGACGGTCCAATCCGAACCGTTGGCGTCGCTCCAGGAGGCGCAAGCACTGGTGTCGCTGGCGATGAGTTCACGGGTGCGTTCGGGCAATTCGATAAGCTTGAACGCCGGCAGATTGGTGGGAAAAGTGGCGGTCCAGTGGAACGCGCCCGCCTGCTTGGGTTCGTGGGAACGGTACCAGACTTCGGTGGCAATGATGCAGACGAGCGACCAGAGGCCGACCGCAAGCAAATAACGCCGAAGGGTTGAAAGTTGAAAGTTGAAAGTTGAAAGCTGAGGGAGGCGACCACTGACTTCTGAACTACTGATCACTGATGACTGTCCACCGGTGCTCCACTTGTGCTTGATCAGGACGGCGAGGGCCCAGAGGACGAAGAAACACGCGATGGCGATGGTGAAGCCGGCGGGATCGTGCCATTTGTCGATTGCGGAGATGCCGTGCGCATTCGCCTGCCAGGTCAGGAGCAGCGTCCGACAGACGTTCAACAGAAAGGCCGCCGTCAATCCCGCCCCCACCAGCAGCAGCCGGATGGGCCAACGCAGCCGGTAAAGTTCGCCGAGGAACAGGGCGGCCATGAGCGTGGATTGCAAGGAGCGGATGCCGCTGCAGGCTTCGTCCACGCCCAGCATGCCGGTGCTGATTTCGATGAGGTTGCCGCGTTGCAACGCCGGCACACCAAACCAGCCGATGATTTCGACGGTGAGCGAGGCCACCACCTGCATGAGGTTCTGCGTCAGGCCGTTTTCAATGCGGTAGGGCCATTGCACGGCCACGAGGATGAAGCAGACCGGGAACGCGAAGTATTTCACCCAGCGCCAGCCGCCGACGAGGAAAACGGCGTAGAATGACAGCGCGACCACCAGCAGGGTCAACGACCAAGTGACGAGCGGCCAGTCCGGGTTGATCTCGATGATGACACGGAGGGGAAGGAGCAGGAGGCAGAGCAGAAAGCAGAAAGCAGAAAGCAGAAAGTTGCGGCCAGTGTTCAGTGGTCGGTGTTCAGTGGTCAGTGGGGCCGGCCGGTTGGGCCAGCGTCGAATGAACAGGCCCAGCGCCAGAAACGGCACGAACCAGCCGTAGCCATATTGTTCGTTGGTTTCCCACGTGTAGCTGAGCTGGCGTACCAGGTCCACCCAGAGAATGGCGAAGAGCGCGAGGGGCAGGACCACGGACCACGGGACCGCGGGACCACGGGACTCGGATGTTGGGGAGGGAGGCACTATTTTAGAAATGCTGAAAGGCTGACAAGCTGAAAGGCTGCCCAGTGAAGTAGTCCGCCCACTTCACGGGCCGAGGAAAGCTGAAAGACTGACATGCTGAAACGCCGAATACGAATTAGGTATCGCTACCGTGCTTGGTCTTGCTCGACATGCTTGCGAAAATTGCAGGCAGTTCGTCGGTTTACTTGAGCAAGTCTTTGATCGTTTCACTTTCAATGGCGCAATCTTCCATCAGAAGTTCGATCCAGAGTTGGGACTCGTCCGCCTCCTGCAACGCACCATCAATCTTGGAGCAGAACTCCGCATCCGGTCGCGCCCGCGATGCCTTTCAGCCCGTGAAATAATTCCGGCATCGAACTTTGAGGTAGCGCTTCCCATGCGTGGTCTTCAACTACTTTTGCCGATGCACACTCCGTGCCCGTCAATTCGCAGGCCTGTTTCCGCCTGGCGCGCGATTGACTGTTCAGCGCAGTGTTACTCCTGTTCACAAACCTTTGATGTGGGTTCCGGCAAACGCTCCGACTTGAAACCCCGCTCTCCGTTCTTCAACTTTGCGATCCTTCAGTCATCGCCCGATAAATCGTTCAGACGGGCTTTGTGGGCGTGTAATATTCCGCATACTTGTAGTAGTAATTGGAACGCGCCGCCGAGTCCGTCTGGTTGAAAATCACTCCCAGCACCCGAGCATTTCGCTGGTAGAGCAGCCCCAGCGCCTCTCGCACGGGGCCGGCCTTGGAATACCGGCTGCGCACGACGAACAGGGTGCCATCCACCTTTGGGGCGAGGGTGGTGGCGTCGTCGGCCGCGAAGACCGGGCTGGTGTCTATCACCACGTAGTCGTACTGCTCGCGCAACCGGGCCAGCAGTTGGTCAAACTTGGCTCCAAGCATTATGTCGCCGGAATGACCGATGACGCGCCCGCTGGCGATGAAAGAGAGATTGGGCATCGAGTTGGTCTGGATCACCTTGTCCAACGGGTCCGCTCCGGTGAGGACTTCGGCCAGACCCGGCGACTGCTGCAATTCGAGGCGCTCATGGAGAACTCCCTTGCGCAGGTCGGCGTCCACGAGAACAACGCGGGAGCCACCCATGGCCAGGGCACGGGCCAGATTGGCGGAAACCGTGGACTTGCCCTCATGCGGCACGGCGCTGGTAACGAGAATCACCTTCGGGCGTTCGCTTTCGATGGTCATGTAGAGGAGCGCCGAACGAAGGCTGCGAAACGACTCTGCATACGCATGGCGCTCATCATTCACCTCCAACAACGGGAGTTGTTCGGCGAGCTTGAGGCCTGTCACCTCGGGCACCTGGCACACCACGACTTCACCCAGCTTCTCATCGATTTCGGAGAACGAGGTGAAACGGTCATCGCGCAACACCAACAGAAGAATGATTCCAAGGCCCAAGCCAACACCACTGACCGTCGAGACAGCCAGGAGACTGAGTTCCTGGGCGTATGATCTTTTCGGGACGCCGGCCGGCTCGAGGATGGCGAGGGTTTCCTGATCAATGTTGCGGCTGATGCCGACGTTCTGCACCAGCATTGAGAGGCGCTCAAAGACGCTTTGATTGCGGGCCACATTGAGCTTGAGGCGATCCCCCTCGGCCATGCGGCTGTTGGCAAGGATAACTTTGGCTTCCCATTCCTTGATGGAGAGTTGCACATTGGCAATCTTCATCTGGATGGTGGCGCGGGAGGCCGCCAACTGGTCCTGGTTCTGGCGTTGATAAATGTCAATGAGCTTGCTGGCGCGCTCGATGTCTGCGTCCAGCTTGACGATCTTGGGGTGCTTGGGCTGGAGATAGCGGCTGAGTTTTTGGCGCTGCATCTTCAGTAGTTCAAGTTCCTTGTACGCCGTCTGGTGTTCCGGTGAGGCTCCGACAGACGTGTCCTTTGAACCGGTGGCGGCCGGACTGTCGTCGGTTTCCGTCAGGAGCGCGGCGGGCGGATTGGAGGCAGCGGCCGACAGCAGTCGCGCCTCCAGTTCCAGATCGGACAACTGGGTACGCAGGCGAGCGAGGTAGCCGCCCGAGGTCCTGCCCTCTTCCTCCAAAATGGCGAGGTTGTTGGTGCGTTGAAACGCACTCAAGATGTCCTGTTCGGCCTTCAAATCCCGTTCCGAGCGTTGCACCTGTTCTGAAATTGAGGCGAGCGTATCTCCCGACACGACCTTGCGAATGTTCTTCTTGTACTCCAGATAAACATTCATCAGCGCCTCCAGGTAAGCCTGGGTGAATGCGGCGCGCGAACTGGTGGCTTCCACCAGAAATACCGAGCTCTTGGAATTTCCCTTGACGTTGATGATGACAGGCAGCGGCAGGCCGTCACTGTCGAGCGGAATCGCCGGGCTGTTGCTGATGGAGCGCAGTCGTGCCAGGGCCAGGTCGCGCAGCGTCTCGCTCTGGAGCAGTTCGGTCTGCGTTCCCAGGAAGTTTTGTGAATCCTCCGAAAACATCGAGCCTTCCGGCAGGCGCAGTTTCACGGTCTCCCACATGCGTCCCTTGGAGACATAAGTCGGAGGTTTGAACCAAACATAAACCGCCGCCCCTCCAAGGCACAAGACCATCGTCACAAAGGGCAGCCACCAAAACTTGACCAGGAAGGGAAGAATGCGCTGGATGTGAAATGCCGGTGCGTGTGGCGCGGCATCGTCATCCATGGGTCCGACCATCTGGTAGTCCGGACGTGGCGCTGGGGGTTGGTATGGCGGGTTCACAGAGTTTGGTTCAAAATCGGATCAGGCGTTCGGGAACATATATTAGATCGCCGGCTTCGAGCGGCAGGTCGCTCTCGGTTTTGCCCTTCTCCAGGACCTGGCCAACGTCCACGACGAACACCTTGTCGGCTTCACCGGGGACGGGCGACTTGCGCGTGACTTTGACCTTACGCTTGTCGGCAAAATCGCCGAAGCCGCCGGCCCGTAGGATGGCCTTGCTCAGGGTGAGCACCTCGTCGCTCGGAATCTCCTGCGGCCCGGGAGCGCGAACCGGTCCCACCAGATAAACCTTGCCCCGACTTTTCGCCATGACATCCACGGCAACAATGACCGTGGCCTGATAGTAATACTTCTTTTCCAACTCGGCCTTGAGGTTGAGTGCCAGCTCGTGGCAGGTCTTGCCCACGGCGGGGAATCGGCCAAGGTACGGAACTTCCAAGTCACCCGAGTCCGTGACGAAAAGCGGCTTCGGGTCTTCTTCGTCCTCAACGATCCGAAAACTCAGACGGTCGCCGATGGCGAGCAGGTGCTTTTCATCCAGGGCGGCCATCTCATTGGTGCGTTCGACCGGGGTGGGAGGCGTGTCCGTGGATAGGATCGAAGAGGAAACTGAGTTCGAGGAGGGGGCTGCATCGAGTGTGGTATCTGCAGGGGTGGTGATCACCGGCGGCGTTGCCGATGCGACGTTGATGGTCGGACGAGACAACTCCGGAGGCGGGTCAATGGAACGGGGCGTTTCCCCGGCCTGAACATTCCTCGAAGCGACCGACACAAGCAGAGCGACCAGCAGCAAAGCTCCGCACGTCGGTGCGTGGCCCGCCGGTATTGGCAGCCGTTGCGAAATACCCAGGTTGTCCTGTTGGCCGGAGTGTTTTGTCATTCTATAGAGCGTAGTTGAAATGCAGACTGACCATGTTCTGTGTGTAGCCGTTATCGGAGACATCGGACGATCGCAGGGTCAGGCGGTAGTTGAGTCCCAGAGTCGCCCGCTCGGTAATCGGACAACTGAAGCCCAGGGCGCCCGAAAACCAGTCGTAAGTCTCTTTCAAATTCCCGGTGTCATTGCCAACGCCCGCCTTGCCGTGCTCATAGGACAGGGAAGTGGTCATGCTCAGGAACTTCATGGCGTTCCATGTCGCGGCCAGGCGGGCGTAGGTGTCCTCGATGGCGTCGGATTCTATGCCTCCCCGGAGTTCGTGTCCGACACTGAAACTGTAATTGATGGCCTCGGTCGGTGCGTGGATGATGGTGAGGTTTGCGTACCACGAATTGATGTCCGACGTCTTGATGGAGTCGCTGGTCTGCTCGAAATGCATGCCGGTCCAGCCGGCGCGCGGCTGAATATGGACGTACGAACCAGGCATCCAGTCAGCGTATGCCCCGAAGCTGTATCCCATGTTGTTGTTCAGGGTTGGGTTCTCATAGCGCGTCCAGGAGCCGGTGGTCTCAAGCCCTGCGATCAAGGCCGGGTTCAACTGTAATCCGGCCCGCCCGAGGAGCATGTCAGTGTTCTGGTTCTGGGAATCGTACTCGGAGGCGGGGGAATAGACGTATTGATGATCGTAACCCAGACTCAAAGTCACGT
>JAENWC010000114.1 GCA_016650235.1 Terriglobia bacterium | reverse complement strand
GGCACCGACCTGTACTGGGCGCGATCCAGAACCCTGGAGTATCTGTCGGCGGTCCAGCCGCGTTTGCCTGCCGGCGTGAAGACGGAGATGGGCCCGGATGCCACTGGCTTGGGCTGGGTATTCCAATATGCGCTCGTGGACGAGTCCGGGCAAAACGATTTGGCGCAATTGCGCTCGGTGCAGGACTGGTATCTCAACTATCACCTGAAGTCAGTGCCGGGCGTTGCGGAAGTGGCTCCGCTCGGAGGCTTCGTGCGGCAGTACCAGGTGAACCTCGATCCGAACCGCCTGCAAAGCTACCGTATCCCGCTCTCTCGCGTAGTGGACGCCATACGCCAGGCCAACAATGACGTCGGCGGACGCCTCCTCGAGATGAGCGGCGCCGAGTACATGGTTCGCGGACGGGGTTATGTGAAATCGGCGGACGATCTCCGCAACGTGGTGCTGATGGCGAATGCCGGCGGGGTACCCGTGCGCGTGCGTGACGTGGGGGAGGTGGCCCTCGGTCCGGATATGCGGCGCGGCATAGCGGAGCTCGATGGGCGCGGCGAGGTGGTGGCCGGCATCATTGTGATGCGGCAGGAAGAGAACGCGCTGCGCGTGATCGAACGCGTGAAGGCAAAACTGAAGGAGATTGAGCCGGGGCTGCCCAAGGGCGTCAAATTGGTCACCACCTACGACCGTTCCGACCTGATCTTGAAGTCGATCGATAATTTGAAGACGACTCTCACGGAAGAGTTGATCGTTGTCTCACTGATAATTCTGATCTTCCTTTGGCATGTGCCAAGCGCGGTGATTCCGGCAGTGACCATTCCATTGGCGATTCTGATCTCCTTCATACCGATGCGCATGATGGGCATGAGCGCGAACATCATGTCGCTGGGCGGCATCGCAATCGCGATTGGAGCCATGGTGGATGCGGCCATTGTCGTCGTCGAGCAAACGCATAAAAAGCTGGAGGAGTGGGATCGCCAAGGGCGTCCGGGAAGCTATCACCGCGTCGTGATTGACGCCGTCAAGGAGGTAGGCGGGCCCAGCTTCTTCGCGCTGCTGGTGATTGCGGTTTCCTTTCTGCCTGTGCTGACGCTGGAGGCGCAGGAAGGCCGGCTCTTCAAACCGCTGGCCTACACCAAAAACTTTTCCATGATCGTGGCGGCCGTGCTCGCCATCACGCTCGACCCGGCGCTGCGCCTCCTGTTCACCCACGCCAGCAACTTCAACTTCCGCCCACGCTGGCTGTGCCGCGCCGCTAACGCGGTGCTCATCGGGACCATTCATTCCGAAGAGAAGCATCCCATCAGCCGCGTTTTGATCCATCTCTACGAGCCGGTGGCGATCTGGAGCCTGCGCTGGAAGTGGGTAGTGCTGGCGGGCGCCGTCGCAATGGTGTTGGTGACAGTTCCGGTGTACCTGAAACTGGGATCGGAGTTCATGCCGCCGCTCGATGAAGGATCGCTCCTCTACATGCCCACCACTTTGCCCGGACTCTCTGTGACGGAGGCGCAAAATCTCCTGCAGGTGCAGGACCGTATTCTGAAGCAGTTTCCGGAGGTCGAGCGTGTGATGGGAAAGGCGGGACGCGCCGAAACATCCACGGATCCGGCCCCCTTATCCATGGCCGAAACCGTAATTCTCCTGAAACCGCACGACCAATGGCGCAAAGTGGACACCTGGTACACAGACTGGGCCCCGGACTGGACGCTCTCTACGCTTCGGCACATTACCCGGGATCACATCTCCACTGGGGAGCTGGTCGAGCAGATGAATCAGGCCACCAAGCTGCCGGGCGTATCCAACGCCTGGACCATGCCCATCAAGAATCGCATCGACATGCTGACCACTGGCGTGCGTACTCCGGTCGGCATCAAGATTTTTGGAGCCGACATCGGCGTGATTGAAGAGCTTGGCAAAAAGATGGAGGGGCTGCTGCCGAAGGTGGAAGGGACCCGCAACGTGTTCGCCGAACGCACCACCGGCGGCTACTTCCTGGACTTTGAGTGGAAGCGCGAGCAACTCGCGCGCTACGGGTTGACCATCGACGACGCACAAATGGTGGTGATGAACGCGGTGGGCGGAGAAAACATCTCCACCACCGTGGAGGGCCGCGAGCGCTACCCGATCAACGTGCGCTACGCCAGGGATTTCCGCAGTGATCTCGCCAGCCTGCGGCGAGTGCTGGTCCCGGTGATGAACGGAATGCGGCAAATTCCGGTGGCGCAGTTGGCTGATGTCACCTTGAAGAGCGGTCCGGGGATGCTGCGTAACGAGAACGGCTTGCTCAGCGGCTACGTGTTTGTGGACGTGGCGGGCCGCGATATCGGCGGCTATGTCGATGAGGCCAAGCGCCTGGTGGCGTCGCAGGTGGCCATGCCGCCCGGCTACACATTGACCTGGAGCGGCCAGTATGAGGCGATGGCGCGCGTGAAGGAGCGCCTGAAAGTGGTGGTACCGTTGACGCTGATCATCATCTTCGCCCTCCTCTACATCAACACAAGGTCCGCCGTAAAGACGATGATCATTCTGCTGGCGGTGCCGTTCTCGGCGGTGGGCGCGGTCTGGCTGCTCTACGCGCTCGGCTACAACATGAGCATCGGCGTGTGGGTGGGGCTGATCGCGCTGATGGGTGTGGATGCCGAGACCGGCGTATTCATGCTGCTCTACCTCGATCTGGCCTATGAGGAAGCGAGAAAAGCCGGAAGGCTGCGGAACTTGCAGGAACTGCAAGCGGCGATTCTGCATGGGGCCGTCAAACGCATCCGGCCCAAATTCATGACGGTCGCTGTAATGTTCATCGGGCTGGTCCCGATCATGTGGTCCACCGGCGCCGGAGCCGACGTGATGAAAAGAATTGCGGCGCCGATGATCGGCGGGATCTTCACGTCGTTTGTTTTGGAATTGGTGGTTTATCCAGTTGTCTATGAGGTGTGGAAATGGAATTTCGAATTGAAAAAACAGTTGCAGGCTTAGTGATCATGGCCGCGGCATTGAGCGCCGCCGAACCGCTGCGATTCCAGGTCCGCCACGACCATTGGCGCAAATACTGCTCCGGGACGCTGCTGGTGGATGCCGAGGGTATCTCCTATGCCCAGACCAGCGGAAAAAAACCTAAGCACCAATGGAAGCTGAACTACGGCGACATTCAACAACTGGAGGTATCGGCCGCGAGACTGCGCGTGCTCACCTACAAGGACAGTTCCCTCATGAAGCTAGGCACGGACATCGGCTTCCAGTTGGACTTGACCGAAGGCGACTTCTCTCCAGCCTATGCGATGTGGAAGAACCGGCTCGACGAGCGCCTCGTGTCGGTGTTGGCCGATACGGACGTGCGCGCGGATTGGGAGATTCCCGTCAAGCTCCTGGGACTCATACAAGGCAGCCACGGTGTGTTGAAGGTGGCCCCGGACCGGATCGTTTACGAAACATCGAAGAAGGGCGCATCCAGAACCTGGCGCTACACCGACATCGAGAACGTGTCCACTAATTCGCCGTTTCAACTGACCCTCACCACCTATGAACGCGCCCGCGGCCACTACGGCAGTTTGAAAGGCTTCAACTTTCAACTGAAGGAGAGGTTGACCGAGGCTCGCTATACCGACCTCTGGCGGCGGTGCAGCCAGAAGCAAGGCTTGCCCGTGCTCAGTTCTCTTTCCGGAAGCGCGGCCGCGAAGAAGTGAGAAACTTCGACAAAGGGCCGCTCGGCGAGTAGGCTCCGTTTTGCGCCTCCTGCTTGGTAGTCTGTTTTCGATCCGAAGTTCGCTCACGTGTTCCCCGGGCCGTGAGGCGCTGAGGAGCCGTACCGGGATCTCCGGTCCATAGGCCCGTCAGGCAGGGTCGATCCAGACGCGGCGATCTCCACAGGTAGGCCGTGATACGTCAAATCGCCAGCGTCCGGAGAGCGCGGGCGATTCCTAAACCCTTCGAGACTGATCAGGGGCGATGACCAGTCTGCAGGACTTGAGCCTCCAGGTTAGAACTGACTGTTCAGAAGAGCAGCGATGGCAAGACCTACAATCGCTAAACCGACGGTTCCTATCAAGAACCCTTTGAAGTGATGGAGGTATTGTTTGGGAATCACGATATGCTCCGTGCCGGGGAGGATCACCCAGCGTGGCTCGAACCAGCACACGATAAGCCAATCGAGGACGAGCAAGTCAACGAGGTTGAAGATGAAAAGCACGCCGAAGGCATAGGCGAAGAGTTCCCAGAAGGAGTGACTTCCCAGCGTCGCGGTTCGCCAAAGCAATGCCGAAATAAAGGGAGCCCCGATGAGCAGGCCGAGCAAGATAGACATCCGCCGCTCCTTCTCCGATTTGGGCGGGACGATCTCTCGGATCTCCTTAGGATAATGCCGTAAGAATATGCGGGGGTTGAACCGCAGCAAGACGAGCAAGTATGTCGACCCCACAAGGGAGAACAATGCACCATCTCGCACGATGCGCATGGGATCTAACAAAGGACGCTCCGTCCCATGCCGTTGTTGCCCATCGGCGAAAAGACTTGGCACAGGTTGGCGTCATCTACTGTGGAGATCGGCATTTGGTTGAACGAGCTAAGTTTACCCTATCAAAAAGTGATAGGTCCTCCCTGACGCAAAAGTGTTTACGAACCGCTTGGCGGTTTGTCGGCGTCCCGGAGAAGTATCGGGAGCCACAAACGGCGTTTTGAGAAGCGTACCTGTCCAGCCTGCAAAAAAGTGCCTCTCGCGGCCCGAGCCACCGAACGGCGGGCAGGCTCGTCTTGCGCCTCCTACCTTAGAAGATAGAATGGATATTCCATGCGCGAGATTGCCGTAGGCACCGCACAGTTTGAAACCCGCGACGGCGACAAGCGCTACAACCTCGCCGTGATCGAGGAGTTGAGCCGGCAAGCGGCCTCGCGCGGCGCAG
>JAENWC010000113.1 GCA_016650235.1 Terriglobia bacterium | reverse complement strand
GTCGGGGGTCACTTCCGCGGCGGAAATGGCCGGTTTTGCCGTTTCTTTGCTGGGTCGGCCGGGCTTCTTCACGGCCACGCCCGCCTCGCGTAGATATCGCGCCGCTGTGTCGCGGTGAATCCCGGTCTCCCGCTCGATCCGCCGCAGCGACCAGCCGACGCGGCCCAGTCCGACGATCTGTTGTTTTTGCTCTTCGCTCAAGACATTGCTCACGAGAACTGAGGTTAGTCCCTCACTCTCTCGCTATGCCCTGATCGCACCGATTTAATGGCCGGTTTTGGGTGTCCCCCGAGGCACTTCGGGCAAGACGCTGAAACGCGCGGTGATGCGGACGCCT
This sequence comes from Terriglobia bacterium, assembly GCA_016650235.1. Lineage (GTDB taxonomy): Bacteria > Acidobacteriota > Terriglobia > Bryobacterales > Bryobacteraceae > VFZE01. The sequence goes on along the minus strand of JAENWC010000113.1, from coordinate 25,071 downwards.
TCCTTCCGGGCCGCCTCCACTTTCTCGATCAACGCATTCAACTTGTTCCAGTTTGCGCTGCCGGCGGCCTTCAGATGATAGATCTCGGCGGGTAAGTTCGCTTATTCGCCTAGTGTGGTCCATTCGATCTTGTAGCGAATGTCGCCTTGCCGGCGTTCCATTTCGCGCTTCATTTCCGGGTTGAGCGGACCCATGGATTCGCCTTCTCCGAAGATCTCCAGCGTCACGCCCTGGTGGATGTCGCTTTGGGACCGGCCGTCCTGCAACAGCGACTCAGTGGCCCAACTGAGCATGTTGATAAAGCCAGGAGCAACGGCGAGGCCTTTCGCATCCACCTCTTTCACGCCTTTGCCGGGAACAACACCCAACGCCGCGATGCGGCCGTCTTTGATGGCCAGGTCGGCAACACGCCCCGGCTACCGCAGGCTGCCAGAAGAATCAGGGTAAGGAAAGGATAAGTTTTCATGGCAGTTCTCTCTGGGCGTAGTGGCGGCGCACAAGTTCGCGGGAGGCATCGGGGACAAGGTGTTCCCAAGTCTCACCAGCACGAATGCGCCGGCGGATCAGGGTGGCCGAGATCTGATCGTAATCCTCGGGCAGGGGCAGCGTGCGGATGCGATCCCGCAGGCGGTCTGGCGGGGCGTAGGCGCCAAGCCGCGAGGCCACCAGGAGGCCGAACTCCTTCAGTTGATCAGGCAGGGAGATCTCTTCGCGGTAATCCCAATGGATGATGCGCTCGGCTGCGTCACGGCCGCAAAGCAGCCAGATCTGGGCGGCCTCGGGGTAATGCTCGCCGCACTCCCGAGTCATCTCGATGAACAAACCGCCGGAGGAGATACCGGCGGAAAACCGGTCTTCCCCGTGCAGCGCACGCGTCAGGATCTCCATACGCTGCTCGAGTGCAACCTCTTCGTATTGCTTATGGGGAAACTGGCGGGGGAGGACGAACAGAACCTCGTCGACGTGAGCCAGGGCCGCCTGCGCCAGCGCCATGTGAGCGCGCGTGATGGGGTGGAAGCTGCCGGGAAAGACTCCCAGCTTGCGGCAACGGCCCGGCGCTTTCAGGACGATTTCCACTTCCACCATGCCTGCACCAGAATCAGACTTTTTTCGAGAGACGAAAGACGAACGCGGCGGTGCAGCACGGGGAATCCGGTCTGCTCGATCCGGCCGAGGAGCCTCGAATAGATTTCGATCAAGGCCCAGAGCGAGGCGGCGCAAGCCGGGTCCACCATGGCGGGCAGCGCGCGCGCCTCGGCGTAGTAGGCTTTGGCGCGGACGGCCTCGAAGCGCAGCAATTGATGGAACGATTCGGAATCCTCCAACCGGCGAACGCCGAACCGGTCCATGTCCTCGCGCGGCAGGTAGATGCGGTCGCGCGCGGCATCCTCGGCCACATCACGCAGGATGTTGGTGAGTTGAAAGGCAACGCCGCACTTCTCGCCCAGTGCGAGCGCAGCGGGGGCGCGGCAACCAAAGATGTGGAGCAGGGCGAGTCCGGCCACCGAAGCCACCTGGTAGCAGTAACGATAGAGCTCGTCAAAGGTCTCGATCCTGGTCCGGTTGAGGTCGGAGGAAACGCCGTCGATCATGTCGTGGAAGTACTGGCTGGGGATGGAGTAACGGACGGCGGTATCGTGAAAGGCCGGCCAGATGGGGTTGGCGCCGAAGGAGCCGGAAAGGGCCTGGGTCAATTGAGCGCGCCAATGTTCGAGCGCGTCTTGCGTTGCGCCGGGCTCATCGCTGAGGTCGTCACAGTGCCGCATGAATGCGTAGATGGCGCAAATGGAATCGCGCCTGGCCGGATCCAGGAGCCGGAAGGCGTAGTAGAAGTTGCGGGCCCGGTTGCGCGTAATCTGGCGGCAGTGCCGGTAGGAGGCGTCCAAGAGGCGCATAGGCCGGTTTATGCCGCCCTTCCGAAGGACCATCGCAGGAGCGCGGAAATCAGCAGCAGGACGCGTTCTGGTCTTCCGATCTTCGGACGCCGGCTAAGCACATTGTAGTTCTGCCGCTCGATCTTGTCGAGAATGCGGAGCCCGCCGCGGCTGAACAGTTCCAGGTCGAGCGAAAGGCGGCGGTCCACCATGCGGCTGAGGGGCAGCCCGCGATGGAAAAGATCGCGCGCGGTTCCCACCAATTCGCGCATCGCGTTGCGGAAGGCGGGAGTGAAGCGCAAGGCCTCCACGTCCCCCACCGGGCACCCATGGCGCGCCAGCACGTCCAGCGGCATATAGATGCGGTTCTTGCCCAAATCGATGGAGACGTCCTGCCAAAAATTAGCCAACTGAAGCGCTGAGCACGTGGCGTCCGATAGCTGCTGCCGTTCGGCGTCGGAATAACCGCATAGGTATAGGACCAGGCGCCCGACGGGATTGGCCGAGTGGCGGCAGTATTCGTAGAGCTCCTCCCAGTTGTTGTAACGGGTGACGGTCTGGTCCTGCACAAAGGCGTGGATCAGATGGAGGAACGGATCCTGGGGAAGACTGTGCGTCTTCACGGTGCCGAGCAGCGCGAGAAAAACCGGATGGCTGGCCTGCCCGGCGTACATCGACAGAACCTGCGCGCGCCACCATTCCAGCAGACGAAGGCTTTCGGAAACAGCGCCAGTCTCGTCGGCCAGATCGTCGGCCCAACGGCAGAACGCATAGATGTTGTAGAAGTCCTGGTGCAGGCTCCTGGGGAGGAGGAAAGAGACGATGTGGAAGTTTTCGTAGTGGCGCGTGGCGAGCCAGCGGGCATAGGCGAGCGAATCCTGCCGGCTCCACTGCCGCCCCATCGCCTCCGGGGAGGCGATGAAGTCCAACGGATGCAGGAAGAAATTCTGAGCCGTCAAGGCAGTCTAGGGGATGATGGCGGTCTTCATGTGGCCGTTGTGGCTCATGAGATAGCGCATCACTTCCAGCAGGTTGGACAATGGTTCCACGCGGTTGACGAAATCCTCCGCGGTGATCTCGCCACGGGAGACCGAATCAAGAGCACGGCGGATGTGGCCAGGGGTGTGGTGAAAGCTGGCCTTGCAGGTGATCTCGGAATAATGCAGCAATGAGGTATCGATAGTGACGCGGCTATCGTTGGGGCAGCCGCCAAAGAAGTTCACGGTGCCTCCGCGGCGCACCATGCGCACGGCCTGCTCCCATGTTTCCGGAATGCCGACAGCTTCAATGGCAACGTCCACGCCATGGCCCCCGGTCATCTTGCGTACAGCCGAGACCACGTCGAAACCATCGGCGCTGACCATGGCCTCATCCGCGCCCATCTTCAGTGCGCGGTCCACCTGGGACTGCCGGCGGCCCACCGCAATCACCTTTGCGCCGGCCACTCTGGCCAGACGAACAAACATCAACCCGATGGGACCAAGGCCAATGACGGTGATGGTATCGCCGGATCGTACGCCGGTCTCCTCCAACCCGCGCAGGACGCAAGCCAAGGGCTCGATGAGTGCGGCGTCCTGGTAGCTGACATGATTCGGGATCACGTAAGTGTTCCGCTGGACGATGCGGGAGGGAATGCGCATGTACTCAGCGTAAGCGCCGTTGTTGAACAGCAGATCGTCGCAGAGATTTTCGTGATTGCGGCTGCAATATTGACAATGGCCGCAGGGGGCCGAATTGGCTGCCACTACGCGCTGGCCGGGCTTGAAACCCTCCACCTGGTCGCCCAGCTTCACAATGTCTCCAGCCAGCTCATGCCCAAACAAGGCCGGCGGCACGATCATGCGAGCATGGTAGCCGCGGCGAAACACCTTCACGTCCGTGCCGCAGGTAAGGGCGGCCCTGACGCGCACCAGCAGGTCTCCGGGTTCAATCTTAGGGACGGAGACCGACTCTACTTTAAGATCTTCTTTGCCGTAGAGCACGGCCGCCTGCATCTCTTTAATCACTATGGGACCACCTTTGTGGCTGAACAATTATTTTCAACGATTTAGCATCAGGATGCAACGCGAGGTGAAAGCCATCGCTGACTTCCGGCAGGCTTACCCGGTGCGAAACCAACTCTTCCAACGCTAGTTCACCACTAAACACCAAACGCGCCGCCTCCTGCTGCAGATCCAGCGCCGCGCTATAGGAGCCTAAAAGAACCCTCTCGCCCTTACAGATGTCGGCGCCACTCAACTCGATGCGCTCCTGGTCTGAAGTCTGCGCAAACAGAAGGATTTTGCTGCCCGGACGTGAGGCAAGCACGGCCTGCTGCACCAATCCAGGGGCGGAAACCGCAACGATAACGATATCGGCTCCCCGGCCGCCAGTCAGATCCCTGGCTCTTGCAACCACATCCGATTGCCTTGGGTTGAGTGCTTCGATGGCCCCGAACCGGACGGCGAGGGCGAGCCGGCTGGCAATCGTATCGGTGGCCAGAATTCTTGCGCCCAACCGCTTGACCAACATCGTGAAGATGAGCCCGATGGGGCCCTGTCCAAGAATGAGGACCATGTCGTCCGGCTTCGGATCCAGCATGACAACTGCCTTCAAACAGGTATTGACCGGCTCGACAAAGCTGGCGCGTTCATAGGAGACACCATCGGGGATCTTTTCGACGCCGGCGCGCACAATCCAATCCATCACGCGCACGTACTGCGCAAAGCCTCCACCGGCCGGCTCATAGCCCGCCGTCACGCCCACCTTCTTATAGCCGGGACACTGCGCATAGAACCTACGGGTGCAATAGAAGCAGTCAAGGCACGGGATATGGTGAAAGATGGCGACACGGTCACCGGCGTGAAACCGGCTGACACCGGCGCCTGCGGCGACCACTTCTCCGGCAGTTTCGTGACCGTAGATGCGCGGGGCCGGCAGCAGATCATGCTCAATTTTCTTGAGGTCGGTATGGCAGATGCCACAGCAATGCACGCGGACCAACAGTTCTCCAGGACCAATCTCCGGAACCGGCACGCTTTGCACCGACACCTGTTGGTTGCCGGTGTAAACGGCGGCACGCATCGAGCCGGGAATGGAACCATTGCTAGAACTTGCAGTCGGCAAGAAAATCTCCCAATGCATCAGCGGCCTGGCGGCTACGCCGCTGCAGGCGAAAAAGTTCCGGCACGCGGGCGCACGGATGGCGCAGGGCTGAAAAGACAATTTTCCTCAGGCTGAATCGTCCGTCGCGGTTGCGGGCGGAATTAAAATCGGTGGAGAATCCTTCGCGCGCCGTATCGGTGACTACGCGGACGCAATAGAAAGGCACCCCGGCCTCTAAGGCGGCCGACTGCACCGCGGATGACTCCATGTCTACGGCCGAAGCGCCGGTTTCCAGGCGAATCTGTTGCTTCTCTTCCACGGTCTGAATCACTCGATCGCCGCAAACAATGGAACCGGCCGGTACGCTCGGGCAGAGGCGGGGCCGCAAGGCAGGGTGGCTCTCACCGGTATCGGAGGCCACCACGCGGTCCGCGACGAATACTTCACAGGGCGCTAGAACGGGATCCAAACCACCACAAAAACCGGTGCTGACGATTGCGTCAACAGCGGTGCGGCGCGTGGCCACCAGCGCCGCACCGCTTGCCAAAGCCGGGCCCGGGCCATTGGCCACGAGGAACCAGTTGTTTCCATCGTGCTCCATCTTGCGCGAATAGTCGACCGGCCAATCGAGCGCTTCCAAGGCGCGGGAGTGGCGCAGCAATCCGGCGAATTCACGGGAGTCGGCGGCGATGAACAGGAGCGTTTTCATCTTCAGCAATATCCGTTCTCGCGGAACCATCGCACCGCCCGTTCCAGTGCGCCATCCACCGGCTGGAGTTGCAGTCCCAATTCACGCACGGCCTTGTCCTGGCGCACAAACATTTTCTTGCGCGCCATGCGCACCGCATCCAGGGGCACGCGCGGCTCGACGCCGGTGAAACGGGCCCAGCCAGTGCTGCACACACCGGCGGCGTAAGCCAGAGCATAAGGGATCCGCCGCGTGGGGGCCGGAAGTCCGCTGATCCGTTCCAGCTTCGAGAAGATATCGCGCAGCGTCAAGTTTTCGCTACCCAGGATGTAACGTTCGCCCGGCTTACCGTATTCGCAAGCCAGCAGGTGCCCCTGTGCGGCGTCGCGAACGTCGATGAGATTCAATCCCGTGTCCAAATAGGCCGGCATGCCGCCCTTGAGATAGTCGAGGATGATCTTACCAGTTGGCGTGGGCCTTGTGTCATGCTCCCCCACCGGGGCGGTGGGATTCACGATCACCACCGGAAAGCCTTCCTGCGCGCTGGATAAGGCGGCCTGCTCGGCGAGAAACTTCGAGCGCTTGTAGGGGCCCGTCATATCATCCAATCGAGCGGGGGTGGTTTCGTCGCCAAGCCCATCGGCGCGGGTCCCGATGCAGCCAACCGTACTGGTGTAGACGAAGCGCTCCACGCCGGCTTTGCGCGAGGCAGCCAAAAGATTGCGAGTCCCATCCACATTCGAGCGAAACATTTGAGATGAGTCGGGAGCCCATAGACGATAGTCGGCCGCGACATGATATACGATGCCGCAGCCGGTCACGGCGCGCTGCAGGGAGCCGGAGTCCCGCAGATCCCCGGTGACTGTCTCAACGCCATCCAAGTCCCGCATGCGACTGGTCGGCCGCACGAGGGCGCGCACGTGTTCCCCGCGCGCCAGCAGTTTGCGCGCCACGTGCCACCCGACAAATCCCGTTGCGCCAGTCACCAAGATCGGCTTCACTTTCTGTTCGCTCTACGATCTCACCATCCGTTCCCCCCATGGGGGAACGCAAATCACCCGTTAGCGGAGCGCCCATTCGAGCAGGCGGATTCCATCACTGAATTTGCTATTAATCCCAAGCGCGGCGGAAGGTTCATAGCCGCAGTGCACCATGCAATGTTCGCAGCGTGGATCGTTGCCCGCGCCATAGCTTTCCCAATCGGTCCGCGTCATCAGACCCTCGAAGGTATCGTGATGCGAATCCGTGATCAAGTAACAGGGACCCTTCCAGCCCTTGGTATTGTACGTGGGGTTGCCCCAGGCTGTACAGGGCAGGTCCCGTTCGCCTTTCAGGAAGTCCAGATATACGGGCGTGCTGTTGAGCGGATACTTCTCCGCCAACTGACTAATGCCCTTAAACTTCTCATGAATGTCCTCGCGCGTGAGGAAGATCTCGCGGTCATTGACGGCCGAGTAGCCGTAGCCGGGCGAGATCATGTGGCCATCAACGTGGAACTGTTTGAGGTAGGCAAACAGCTCATCGATCTCGTTCATGTCGGTTTCGCGGAACACGGTGGTGTTGGTACAAACCTTGAAACCCGCGGCCTTGGCGGCCTTGATGCCTTCGATGGCTTCCCGGAAAACGCCGTCGCGCTCGACGCACAGATCGTGAGTCTTCTCCATGCCATCCAGGTGGACGTTGAAGAAGAGCTTGGAATCAGGCCGGTAATCGTGCAGTTTCTTCCGGATGAACATGCCGTTGGTGCACAGATAGATGTGCTTGCCGCGGCCCAGCGTTTCCTCCACCAGTTCCGGCAGCTTGGGGTAGAGCATCGGCTCACCGCCACAGATGGAGACCACCGGCGCTCCGCACTCGTCAATCGCGTGCAGGCACTGTTCGAGGCTAAGCATTTCATTAATAGTGGACTCGTACTCGCGAATGCGCCCGCAGCCAGTGCAGGTGAGATTGCAGGCGTGCAGTGGTTCCAGCATCAGCACGATGGGGAACCGCTTGTTGATCATCGGGTGGGCGCTGCGCCCGCGGCCCATCTCGGTATGGATAATCTTGAACGGATTGGCCGGGTCGGTTTGAGTAGACCGGTCCAGTTGCCATTGCTTGGGCGGACGGAACTTGTTGCGGTAGATATAACCCGCCAATCCCGCCGTCATCGATAGCGGAAATCTCATGACAACTCTCCTCGGTTCCCGTTCCCTATTCTTTGAAATTCGGCCAGGGCAAGCAGCGGAAACGAATCGCGGTAAAGATGATAAGCGAGGTAGAACACGCGCGGGAACCCGGTGCCGGTGGCCCGGTCCTCGGCCCAAGTCCCATCTTCTCTCTGCGTCTCAATCAGGTATTCAATGCCATCGCGCAGGCTGAGGCTGGTGGTATCGCCTCCGGCCATCAGTCCGAGAACCGCCCATGCGGTTTGCGACGGCGTACTGCCGGCGGCCACAAAGCGGTTTCTGTCGTAGCTTTCGCAACTTTCGCCCCAGCCGCCATCGGCGTTCTGAATGGAGCGGAGCCATTCACCGGCGCGCAGCACGTGGACTTCGCGGTCACCTTCGCCGGCCGCGCGAAGACCGCGCAGGGCGAGGAACGTGCCGTAGACGTAATTCACGCCCCAGCGGCCGTACCAGCTTCCATCAGGCTCCTGCGAGTTCTCCAGATATTTCACGCCGCGCCGGATAGCCGGGTGGCTGCCATCCACTCCGTGGGCGCAAAGGGCTTCCATTACGCGGCCGGTGATGTCGGGACAGGTGGGGTCCAGCATCGCGTTGTGGTCGGCAAACGGAACGTCGCTCAAGAACTCCCAATTATTGTCCACGTCAAAGGCCGCCCATCCACCGTCTTTGGACTGCATATCCAGCAGCCAGCGTACCGCGCGCCGTTCGCACTCCGACTGCGCCTGCTGGTTGCGGCTGCGGGCATGCTGCAAGCTGAGCAGCACCATGGCGGTATCGTCGATGTCGGGATAGAATTCATTGGCGAACTCGAAATACCAGCCAGAGGGTTCGGTATGGGGCCGTTTGACGGACCAGTCGCCCTTCTCGCGGACCTCTTTTCCGAGCAACCAATCGGCACAGCGTTCCATGGCCGCCTGCGGGGCATCTGCCCGCCGCGAACCTGAGTCCCGTGATCCCCCATTGTTAGGTGGCGCGGCGAGCGCCCTTTGCGCTTCTGAAGAAGCGCCTGCAAAACAAGGCTCGTCCCGGCGCGGTGGCTGGCCGTTGCCCGTGTGTATGGAGGTGCGGGACGGCCCTTTGCGGGCCAGTGCCTCGCCCACGGCATAGGCGGCGATGGCGGTGTCCCAAACGGGGGAAAAACAGGGTTGGAAGAAGAATCGCCGGCCATCGTCCACCATGAGCTTGTTAAATTGCAGTTCGGCTTCGGCGCGGACCGGATGCGAGGGCGGATAGCCCAGCACATCGAAGGCCATGATTGCGTACATCATCGGCGGGTAAATGGCGCCCAAACCTTCGGTGCGCTTGGTGCGTTCGAGCATCCACTCTTCGGCTTTACGAATCGCCTTTTGGCGGATGGCGCTCAGGCCAAACCGTTCCCATATCTTGAGCGCTTTGTCGAAGACGAGGAAGAGATTCCGCCTCGTGAAGAACCCCTCATCGTTGAGGAATCGCATGCCCGTATTGGGAAGGAACAGCTCTTGCAGATCGAACCCGTCCGGCACTGGCCGCGAAGGATTGGAGGCATGCACAATCGACAGAGGGAGGACAATGGAGCGGGTCCAGGAGGACATTTCGTAAATGAAATTGCCCATCAGAATGATTTCGGGTGGAATCGACGGGCAATGTTGGCGCGGATACAGGTTGAACAGGCTCTGGTTCACCTTCACGTAGCTGTTGGCCGCCTGTATTCCGCCGCGGTCCAGAATGCATTGACGCGCGCGCCTAATCCGCTCATCGTCAGGGCTGAGGCCGGCAAGCTTGAGCGAAAAATAGGCCTTTACGGTGGCGCTGATTTCAGTGGGCCCTTGCGGGTAGATGTTAAAACCGCCGTCGGGAAGCTGGCGCGCAAGAATCGAGGCAACCGCTTTGTCCACGAGCGGGCGCGTAGGCGGGTTCCAAACGCCTGCCTGTGGTGGATGGAGCCACAACTGAAGCAAGATGAAGTCGGACTCGAGCGTTGTATCGGCGGTGAGGTCGCCCCACCAGTAGCCGTCCGCATGCTGTCTGTCGAAAAAGGCCTGAACGGCGCGTTCGGCCGCGCGGCCGCTCTCCATTTTTAGCGAATCAGCCAGTTGGATTCCGGCGCTCATAGTGCGATTTGGGTCAGCATGGCGGGCGATTGCAGTTCACCCGGCAGGGAGAAACGGACATCCTCGTCCTTGATCTCCACTTGTTCTACATTATGAAATCCAAAACGGCTGAGTGATTCCACCAGTTCTTCCACCAGATGCTCCGGGGCGGAAGCGCCCGCGGTCACCACCACGGTCTCCACGCCAACCATCCAGGCGGAGTCCACATCGCGCTCGTCATCCACCAGGTAGGCAGGGGTTCCCGCATTGCGGCAAACCTCCACCATACGCCGGCTGTTGCTGCTGTTCTGCGAACCCACCACCAGCAGAAGCTGGCATTTGCCCGCGACAGCCTTCACGGCCAGTTGCCGATTTTCGGTAGCGTAGCAAATGTCCTGCGCCGGCGGCCCCTGCATCTTGGGAAAACGCGCCTGCAGGCGCGCGATGATGCCCGAGGTTTCGTCCAGGCTGAGCGTGGTCTGCGTGAGGTAGCAGACGCGATCCGGGTTTGGAACCGCAACCACTTCCGCCTCTTCTTCACTCGAAACCACAATCGTGGCGCCGGGGGCCTCTCCCATCGTGCCGGTCACCTCATCATGCTCGCGGTGCCCAATCAAAAGGATGGTGTAACCTTCGCGGGCAAACTTCAAAGCTTCCAGGTGAACCTTGGTCACCAAAGGGCAGGTGGCGTCGATCACCTTCAGGCTCCGGTCGCGAGCCTCCTGGCGCACCATCGGGGAGACGCCATGCGCGCTGAAGATGAGCCGTGCGCCAACGGGAACCTCTGTGAGTTCCTCCACAAACACCGCGCCGGCACGCCGCAACTCATCCACCACGTGCCGATTGTGTACAATTTCTTTCCGGACATAAATCGGGGGCTTGAACATATCGAGAGCGATTTTAACCACATCGATGGCGCGCACTACCCCCGCGCAGAACCCCCGAGGAGTTAAGAGAATCACCCGTTTGCGCGTTACTTCGCCCTCCGGCGAGCCATTCGAGTGCATAGGGAATTAACAGTATAGCAACATGGAGCCTTAACGATGCTGGCCAATCAGAAGTTTCTATCCTTTACAGTAACCCTGCTGCTGGCGTTTCCTGCGCCTGGGCTGGCGCAGAACGATTCCAGGACGCCGTTGACGGTGGATCTGATTATGCGTGGCCCGCAGTTCACCGGCTATGCGCCCCAAGCGATCCGCTGGTCCGGCAACAGCCAGCGCCTCTATTTTGAATGGAAGCAGGCATCCGAGGCCATCGAAAAGGATTTTGATACCTATGTAGTGAATCGGGACGGAAGCGGGCTCCGAAAACTCTCGGAGGAGGACGCAAAACAGGCGCCGCCGGTCGGCGGTCACCGGAGCCTGGACCGCAAATGGACCGTTTTCGCCGAACGAGGCGACATTTTTATCTACGATCATTCCGGCGGCCAGCGGCGGCAAATCACGAAGACCGCCGAGGCGGAATCCAATCCGCGCCTCACCCAGGACAACCAGAGCATCACCTACCAGCGTGCTAACAACCTTTTTCTCTTTCACCTGAACAACGGGCTTACCGAACAGCTCACCGACATAAGCGCGCCAGCGGCCCCCGGTGGACCCGGTGGGCAGGGGCCGCGGCCTCAATCCAGTTCCGAACAGAAGAAGGGTACGGCCAGCCAGGAATTCATCAAGAAAGAGGAGCGTGACCTTCTGGAAACTGTGCGGCTGCGCGCCCAAAAGAGGGAAGAAGAGGAGGCCAAGCGCAAGAAGGAAAACGCGCGCAAAGAATTGACGCTCACGGGGCGGCAGTCCGTGACCGCCATGCAGCTCTCGCCGGACGGCAAACTGGTCATCGCCTCTATTACGGAATCAGCGGAGGCCGCCAAGACGGCGATGGTGCCGAGCTTTGTCACCGAGTCGGCTTATACCGAGCCGCTCAGCGCACGCACCAAAGTGGGAGAGACGGAGAATCTCAGCCGGATTGCGCTGGTGAGTGGCGCGGGCAGCGAGGTGAAATGGGTGGATCACGGTTTGAAAGAGGCGGGCAAGGATCGGGCAAGGGGAGTGAGACTGACCCTGCCGGTCTGGTCCGACGATGGCGCGAAAGCCGTGCTGCAAGGCCGGTCCACGGATAACAAAGACCGGTGGATCTTTGCGCTCGACGAGGCCACGGGCAAGACGCGCATTCTGGCCTCGACCCACGACGAGGCATGGGTCGGCGGACCGGATGGGTTCAGTTTCGGATGGCTCCCGGATCATGAACGCGTGTGGTTCCTGTCGGAGAAAGATGGTTACTCGCATCTCTACACCGTGCGCTACAGCGGCGGGGAACCGGTTCAATTAACCGCAGGCCGCTGGGAAGTGCGGCAGGTGGAATTGCCGGCGGACAAGTCAAAGTTCTACCTCACCACCGGGGAGGCGCACGCTGGTGAGGATCATCTCTATGAGATGAGTCTGGATGGGGGAAAGCGGACCCGTCTCACGTCCAAGCCTGGAGGTCACAATGTGGAAGTCTCTCCGGATGGAACGATGCTGGCGGATCTGTACAGCTACACCAACCAGCCGCCGGAACTCTTCCTGCAAGCGCGCGGGGCTGAGAGCAGACCGGTGAAAGTGACCAATTCACCGGCGCCCGAATTTTCTTCCCGCGCCTGGGCGGATGCGCCCATTGTCGAGATTCCCGCGCGGGACGGCACGCTTGTACCGGCACGGCTCTACAAGCCATCCGGGTATAGAAAGGGCGGCCCGGCGGTGATCTTCGTCCACGGGGCAGGCTATCTGCAAAACGCGCACCGCCGCTGGTCCTCGTATTCGCGCGAGTATCTCTTCCATCATTTATTAATGGAGCGCGGCTACATGGTGCTCGACGCGGATTATCGCGGCTCGGCGGGATATGGACGGGATTGGCGCACCGCCATCTACCGGCACATGGGAGGCAAGGACCTGGACGACCAGGTGGACGCCGCCCGGTGGGCGGTCAATGCGCATGGCGTCGATCCGGCGCGCATCGGCATCTACGGCGGCAGCTACGGCGGCTTTATCACGCTGATGGCGCTGTTCACCCAGCCGGACGTGTTTCGAGCGGGCGCCGCGTTGCGCCCGGTTACCGATTGGGCTCACTACAACCACCCTTACACCTCCAACATTCTCAACAACCCGCAGGACGACCTGGAGGCTTATCATCGATCGTCGCCGATTCACCATGCCGCCGGATTGAAGGGCGCGCTCCTGATTTGCCACGGCATGGTGGATATCAACGTGCACTTCCAGGACACCGTGCGGCTGGTGCAGAAGCTAATCGAGCTGCGCAAGGAAAACTGGGAACTGGCCGTCTATCCGGTGGAGGACCACGCTTTTGTACAGCCCTCCAGTTGGGCCGATGAGTACAAGCGCATACTCAAACTTTTTGAGACGCATCTGCGGCCGGGTTCAAGGTGATGCCCAGCCGGCGTTCATCTCTGCTGGCGGCACCCTCGCTTCTGATGGGCGCGGGCGAAGTGCGCTGCGACGTCGCCATTGTTGGAGCGGGCGTGGGTGGCTGCGCCGCCGCCCTGGCTGCCTTGCGCAATGGCATGCGGGTCATCCTCACCGAAGAGACCTCCTGGATTGGAGGGCAGCTTACTTCGCAGGCCGTGCCGCCGGACGAGCATCCCTGGATTGAGCAGTTCGGCGCAACGGAGTCCTACCGCGCCTACCGGCGTGGCGTCCGCAACCGCTACAGACAGCATTACCCCCTCACGGCCGAGGCTCGCGGCCGCGTCCATTTCAACCCCGGCGACGGTTCCGTTTCCCGGCTCACGCATGAGCCTCGTGTCTCGCTTGCCGTTCTGGAGCAGATGCTGGCGCAGCACCAGAGCGGGGGCCGGCTCACCGTTTTGCTCCACCATAGGCCAGTCAAGGCTGACCTGGCGGGAGATAAGGTTCGTGCAGTGACGCTACGCTCACATTCCGGACGCGAGGTCACCATCACGGCCTCTTATTTTCTCGACGCCACCGAGCAGGGCGATTTGCTTCCGCTCACGAAAACCGAATACGTCACCGGATTTGAATCGAAGAAACAGACCGGTGAACTTCACGCGCCGGACAAGGCGCAGCCTGCCAACCAACAAGCGTTCACCGTCTGTTTCGCGGTCGATTTCGTGCCGGGCCAGGACCACACTATCGACAAACCGAAAGAGTACTCTTTCTGGCGCGACTACGTTCCGCGGATGAACCCGCCTTGGCCGGGCAAACTGCTGAGCTGGTCCATGAGTAATCCCCAAACGCTAAAAGAGCGCGCGGTTACATTTGACCCAACGGCGGAAACGAACCCGGCTGGCCTGCTCAATCTGTTTATCTACCGCCGCATTGCCAATCGCAGAAATTTCGCTCCGGGCGCATTCGCGAGCGACATCTCGCTGGTCAACTGGCCGCAGAATGATTACTGGCTCGGCAACTTGCATGAGGTGAGTCCGGAAGAGGCGGCCCGTCATCTCCAACGCGGCAAGCAGCTCAGCCTTTCGCTCCTTTATTGGATGCAGACGGAAGCGCCGCGGCTGGATGGCGGCCAGGGTTGGCGCGGGCTGCGCCTGCGCGGTGATATCACTGGTACGGAAGACGGCCTCGCCATGTATCCCTACATTCGGGAATCGCGCCGGGTGCAGGCCGAGTTTACAGTAGTGGAGGAGCATGTCGGAACGGAAGCGCGCATGAAAGCCACCGGGCTGAAGCGCGAAGAGGTAACGGCGCAGGTGTTCCCTGATTCGGTGGGCGTGGGCAGCTACCGCATTGATCTGCATCCTAGCTCGGGCGGCGACAACTATGTCGACGTAAGCTCGCTGCCCTTCCAGATTCCCCTTGGCGCTCTGATCCCGCAGCGCCTGGAGAATCTTCTGCCTGCCTGCAAGAACCTTGGGGTCACCCACATTACGAACGGCTGCTACCGGCTGCATCCGGTGGAGTGGAACATTGGGGAGGCTGCCGGCGCTTTGGCCGCGCACGCAATCTCCACCGGCAGATCGCCGCGCCAGATTCGCAATCAGGGCAAACTGCTGGGCGAATTCCAAACGCAGTTGTTGGCGCAGGGCGTGGAAATCGCATGGCCGCGCGTTCTGCCGCGATAGGGCGGACGCACTGGACGCACGCAATAATGCCTCAACTTCCCGATGGGCCATGACTCAGGAGCAATCAAGAGGGGCGCTGACGGAACCTCGCATATCGCTGCTCGTGCAAGACCCGTTACCTCAGGGGCAGGGCTAACGTGAACTGCCTCCCAGCCTTCCGATCTAAGCAGAGCGGCCGCCATCGGCGCGAGGCCCTGATCGAGCAGGACCCGCTTCATGCAACCCGGTTCAAGTCGACCAATTCTTCATCAACTGAGGCAGCGGCGTAGCGGAGCGCCTGCTGCAGGTCTTCCTCTTCGAGAAACGGATACTCGCGGAGGATCTCTTCCCGGTCGCGATGGGTGCCAAGATCTCCAAGACTCGGCGCACCGTGATGCGCATACCGCGAATACACGGTTTACCGCCGCATTTGCCCGGCTCGACGGTGATGCGGTCAAAAGGATTTGGCGTCATATGCCACCAGTCTAGCGCTTCAGCGGCATGCCGGCACGGCCCAAAATAGGTGACCGAACTTCTAAACGAAATACTATGGCGAACCGGCAGGCTGGGGTTTTTGCGCCTTGCGGAATCGCTCTGTCTTCTCGTTGGATTCGTTCCACTGCGGTGCGGCATCCGCATCGGCCAGCATGAGCAGGCCCAATGCCGTGGCGCGGAGCACCTTCTCCATGTTGGCGTAATCGATCTTTTGCCATTCATCGCCCAGGCCATGATAATCCGGGAAGACATAGGTGACGCTCAAGGTATGCGCGGGAACTCCCACCTCAGCCAGAGCAATGTTGTCGCTCGCGCCGTAGTATTGATCGGAGCCCTTCTCGTGCTTCCAAATGCGAACACCGGTCTCCTTGCCCGCCGCCACCATCACAGAGGAAACAGTGGAAAAGTCAAAGCCGGTCAGGTTGGCGGAATTGAGATTAGGTCCTTCGGAGGAATCCGTACGGCCGATGTGTTCCAGGCTCAGTGACGCCACTGTTTTCGATAAGGGAAAAATGGGATGCTGCGCATAGTAGCGTGCGCCCAGGATGCCCTTTTCCTCGCCAAAGAAGGCGGCAAACACGATGCTGCGCCTGGGGCGGCGCGGCGAAGAGGCGAGGGCCGAAGCGATCTCGAGGACGGAAACAGATCCGCTGGCATCGTCATTTGCGCCGTTGAAAATGCGGTCCCCTGGACCGGGGGGCAGCTTGCCGATGTGGTCATAATGCGCGTTCAACATCACGTAGGATTCCCGGAGAGTGGGATCACTGCCGCGCAACAGCCCTACCACGTTGCGCAGCTTTACCGGCTTCACTTCCGGTCGAGCCAGTCTGGCCGCCAACAGCGCCCCTGGGTTCAGACCGTTTGGAAGCGCTCTCAATATCCGCACGGCTTCCGCGTCGCGCAACACCGCCATCTCAAAACCGGCCGGTGGGGTAATGGTCTCGGGCGGCTTGGCATACGGCCTGCCGCGCACCAGTATCGGCACTATAGATCCGTCCGGATCGGCCAGAATCACCAGCTTCGGGTTAAGCTTTTGCATGGCTCTACGAAACTGCGTCAGCCATCGCGATTGATTTTGGCGCTCCTCCAAACGGGTGGCGGCATCCGGAGAGACCAACACCACCATGCGTCCTTCCACATCCTCTGCTGTGAGTTTGTCCAGGCCGCCGGCGTCTCCAAACGGAATCTTCCAGGCAGGCCCCATCCCGTCCACGTCGCGGCTGACATGCGTGTCCACTGGAACGCGAAACTCCGTCTTGCCCGTTTCGAGGGTCACCGTGGCGCCGGATTCCTGGCGGATCATATACCAGGTGGAGGTTTGAAAAAACCCATCGTCGCCGGCAGGCTCCAGCCCTGCCCGGAGAAACTGTGCAGCGATATATTGTCCCGCGATATCCAGGCCCGGGGAAGGTGTATCGCGCCCTTCGAGCAGATCCGAAGCAAGGAACGACAAATGTCCCCGCATCGAATCGGCCTTGATGCGGTTTAATGACGCCTGCCAGTCGAGAGGAACCTGGGCATGGGCCGAAGCGCAAACCAGCAAGGCAAAGTCGAGACGCCTCATGGCACGCGTTTGGCCGGCATGTCGCGCCCCCCCTGATGCAGGATGACTTCGTTCACTTTACCTTCGCTGTCTTTAACAAAAGTGATCTTGGCTTCCACCACTTTCAGAAAGAACTTCGTTTCTGATTCCGGGAAAATCTCCACTTGCCCTTGGCCAGTGGCCTGCGTCAACAACCGGTCGCCATCCCGCGTGACCGACAGTATGAAATTCGGCGCGAGCTGATATTTACCCACGTAGGCGTCGTAGAGCTTGGGATCCACGCTCACGGCAACGTTCGGCTTGGCGATCTCGTAGGGCATTCCAAACAGGATTGCGGCCAGGTCGCCGGCAACCACGCCGGGGTTGGCGTTCATGTGATTCGACAGCACCACCACAAGGCTCTTGTCCTGCGGATACCGGCTGATGAACGTGACAAAACCATTGATTCCCCCGCCATGCGAAATTCTGGTCCGGTTGAACTGTTGGTCCACGGTCCAGCCGTAGCCGTAATTGTTCTTTACCGGAGTGAACAGACGGGCAATCGATTCCGGCTGGGCGAGCTTGCCGGAATACAGCGCCTGATCCCAACGCAACATATCTTCCACGGTCGAATAGAGGTCGCCTCCGCCGATCGGAATCGACATGTCATGATAGGGCGCGTTCTGCAGCCTCCCGTTCCGCTCCGCGTAGCCCGAGGCGCGATGCTTGAGAACGGCTTCATAGGTGTCATGTCCGCTATCCTGCATGCCGGCGGGCTCAAAAATATTCCGCTGCATGTACTCTTCATAGGAAACCCCGGAAGCTTTCTCGAGAACCAGCGCCAACAGGATGTAACCCGAGTTACTGTAACTCCACTTTGATCCCGGTTCAAACTCCAGCGGCTTATCGCGAAATTTCTCCATCGTTTTTGCCGGACGCGACGGCAACATCCACTGTTTGGAATAGTCGGGCGAGCTCGTGAAGTTCCAGATTCCGGAGGTGTGCGAAAGCAGGTGGTGTATGGTGACTGGCTTCCATGCTTCCGGACAGTTTTCGAGGTACTGGCAGACTGGATCCGAAACTTTCAGTTTCCCCCGCTCCTCCAACTGTAGCGTGGCCAGCGCCACAAACTGCTTGGTGATTGAGCCCAAGCGGAACTTGGTTTGCGGAGTGTTGGGAACATCGAGTTCGAGGTTCGCCGAGCCGTATCCCTTGCTCACCAGCACCTTGCCGTCCCGCGCCACGAGGACCGAGCCCATGAACTTGTGCAACCGTACTCTCGCTTGCATGTACTCGTCCACTTTGTTGGCAATGGGCTTGGGAGCAATGTCCTGTGCCGGACAAAGAGCGGCGGCCAGGAGAAGAACGAGGATCTTCATACCTGACAGTTTATCCTTTCAACCGCAGGAAGAACCAGCCGAGGCCAGTTACAAGAAGAGCCGCCGAGGCAGCGCGTACCGGGCGTAAAGAATGCAAGGCACGAGCGAGCCAAGTCCACACCCAGGCCAGCACTGCGATCAGAATCAATTCCGCCGCCACAACCCCGGACAAGACATATCCGGCATGATACTCGCTGCCGGTAAGGAAAAGCGCAAAATACAATCCATGGAGCAGGCCCAAAACCACAACCACCAGCCAGCGCTGGCCTGCCTCGGGCAGCAGCAACGTCTCCACGGCAAGATAGGCAATGGTCAGCGCGGCGGCCGACTCCACAAAACGAGGCGCAGGCTGCCAAGCCAGGCCAGGCACGAACAGCGCCGATGCAATTTCTCCAGCTACGAACATCGAGGTGAGAAGCATCAACTCCCGCCGCGTGCGCGCCGCGATCACCAATGCGGCCAGAAACAGCAGTTGCGCAAGCCCGCCGGCGGCGCGCAGAGCGCCTGCCGTGGTCTGTTGCAGGGCCACCTCAAGCGGGGCAGGCGGGCGAAACCGTAAGGATGCGGCTGGGAAAGAGAGGTCCAACACCACCTGATCGGTGCGCTCGCCCATCACAGCCCGCAGGAGATGGACGTGGTTGGGCACGGTCACTGTGTGGAAACTGGACCGGACATCGAGTACATCCACCGGAGCCGGAAACACCAGATCCTCCTCGCACAACAGAGCGCTCTCGTCCTCCAACTTGCGGCAACTACTCTTCTGCACCGCGGCCTTGACGCCGGAGGAGGAAAACTCAATGCTGCGGAGAAGCGTGCGCTCCGGATTCACCACGTGCGCCACCTCGTACCAGGGCATGCGCAACTGGTAGTGAACCTGCGCACCATCCACGCGGGCCTCGCCCGTACTGATACTCACCATGTGAGCGCCGGCGGGAAGGGCCAACGCCAGCAAGCAGATGGAGAGCCGCTGATGAACGAAGATAAACGCGGATGAGGCGCGGATATTCATTGGCGGCCCAAGCTCCACTAAGGCGCAAGATCCACTCTCGCACGAATCGCCAGGTTGCCTGCCTGTTGCCCGCCGATCGTCTGGATAGGAACGAACTCGAGGCCGTTCCGGCTTGCATAGGACCGGTTCTGGGGAACGGAACTGGTATCGATGGCAATCGGCTTTACGCCTTCGTTGTTGCCCACTACAAATCCGACCAGAAAATCTCCGGACTGTATGGTTACCGGCTGTGGCAATACGATCTCGACGAACCGGTTATGCACCACCAGTCTTGCATTCGTGGTCCGCAGCAGCACCTGCGCAAGCGTAGCGCTCCCGGTCGGGTTCACCGCGGTCAGGACGGTGTAGGCGTCCCCGAGTGGCAGTCCATCCTTCACCGGGAAGTAGATCTGCACGGCTCGCAGCGTAGCTGGGTACCGCGGTGGAGTGAGACGGTTGAGGAAGTAGGCATCACCACCCGGGTAGCTTGCGCTGTCTTCAAAGGTGCCGTCGTCAACCTGCAGAACAGCTCCCTGCGGGCTTGCCGCCACGCCGCTGCCAGACGCCACGATGGCGAGAGTAGGGACAGTCGGGTCATTGGTGGTAACGCCCAGCGAGGCAACCTGCGCCCCAACCGAGGATGGCGTGAATCGAACGGTAACGTCTTGCTGCGCGCCAGGCTGTAGAGAAAACGGAAACAAGGGCGCAACAGCACGGAAGGCCGCATTGGACGACGATACCGATTCCACGCGTAACAGCGCCGCTCCGGAATTTCTTACCGTGAGTGTGAGTTCCCTGCTTTGCCCGAGCGTTGCTGCGACGAACAACAGACTGGCTGGGTTGACGTCCATGGCCGGCAGCCCCACCGGCGCCACGGCAACACCGGAAACCGGAATTTGGACTAAGCGCCGTTCCGGGTCATTGGTGGTCATGGAGAA
This sequence comes from Terriglobia bacterium, assembly GCA_016650235.1. Lineage (GTDB taxonomy): Bacteria > Acidobacteriota > Terriglobia > Bryobacterales > Bryobacteraceae > VFZE01. The sequence continues at coordinate 4,807 of JAENWC010000113.1, read as the reverse complement.
TATTCCTGCCTGGGCTCCTCCATTGGCCGAAAGGAAACGCACCGTAACGGCCATTTGCGCGCCCGGTGCAACGGTGAACAACGATGGGCCTGCCTGGAACACGACGTTACTAACGTTGAGCCCAGACGCTTGCAAGGCAACGTTGCCCCCGTTGGTCACCAGCAAAGTAAGATCCTTGGACTGGCCGATGTTTACCGTACCAAAGTCGAGCGCGGCCGCGGACAACTGCACCACCGAAGACTGCGGCGTTGTCGCTTCACCGCGCAATGGGACTGACAGCGACAAGCGGTCCGGATCGTTTGTGGACAAGAGCAACGAGGCAGTTTTGGTCCCGCCGGTCGCCGGGCGAAATCGAACGGTGAGCGGTTGCTGGCCGCCGGCCGCAATAGGGACTGGGAACGCGGGTGCAACGAGGGTAAACTGCGCATCGGAGAAAGAGGACGACTCGAGTTTCAATTCACCCGGACCCAGGTTTCGCACTTGTAGCAGGGCCTCGCTGGTTTGTCCTACCGCCACAAAACCAAAATCGATTACGGCCGGCGTAAATGCGGCATCCGGTTCAGGGCGGGAGACACCTTTGCCTTCCAGGAGCACTTCCACGGGACTGCCCGTTCCGTTGCTTTCGAGCCGCAGCCGCGACTGCACGAGGCCGGCTTCCAGCGGTGCGAAGCGCACTTTCATAACCTCCTCGCCGCCGGCGGGGATCCGGAACGGCGGAGAAGGAAACTCAGCCGTAAAGGCGGAATGGCCGGCCGGCGCCTCTGCCACCAACACCTGAGCATTTCCCGAGCTTCGCAGCGTCATTTCGCGCGTGGTGGTGCTGCCCACGACAACTTTCCCGAAGGCCAGTTGCTGCGTGGCGGCGGCCAGAGCGGGGCTCTGCTCCACTGTCACCGGACCAACAATGCTTTCTCCCTGGCTCCAACCATCGGAGGCGATCACGCGAAACAGAACAGTGCTGCCGTTGAGTTCGCCGGTATCGACCACGATGGAAGTCTCGGCCCAGTCCACCTCCAGCGGCGTCCACCGGGAGCCGCCATCACTCGAGTAGAGCACCGCGTAGCTGAGCGGGCGTCCCCCTTCCACACTGGCGCTCCAAACCAACTCTCTGGAACCGGGCTCCCATCGGTCCATTGCCTGAGGGATCGAAATAGTCACCACGGGGGCGCTTGTACCCGCCTCCAGACTGGCGAGCATGTTTTCCTCCCGCAACAAGACCAGTTGCCGCGCCCCGGCGGGCCTCGGGATTACGAGTGTGAAACTGTCTTCCTCTACCGCCTGCCCATCATCGTCATCCATGAAGTCCGGAGTGAAGCAAAACCGCTTCGAGACGCCCTCTCCGGAGAACTGGATGCAATGGCTGCCAGTTTGCGCAGCATCCGTGGCGGAATCGGCAGTGGCCGTGAACATTGGCAGGAGGCTACCCCCGCTCCCGTCGCGCCGCACAGTTCCGCTCACCATTACAAACTCGCCAGGCTCTCCATCCCTCTCGACCGGTGCGCCGGCTTCTCCCAGCGCGGCCTGCGCTTGCGACTGCAGCTTGCCGGCCTGCAAACGCGCAAAGCTGTCTGGGGAAAGCCAGGCGCCTGCCGGACCGCTCAGCCAGCAGTGGCTCATCATGTCCACCGCGGGAGTAATCCCTGCCGGACTCTGAATCAGGCGAGGTCCCACATCGATGCCCGTCTCCTGGATCGAGCTGCTGGCGTAGGGCCATCGGCTCATCGTATCCACTGCGCCACAGCTATCGGGGAGATTGGTGTGCTGCAGGCCGAGGTTGTGTGCGATCTGGTGCGCCATCAGGAACCCGGCCTTCGGCGTTCCCAACGCGCGAATCGATTCCTGCCCGAACGCAACGCGGCCGGACCGCCCATTGCCACCCACGCGGCGCATATCGGCGCGACCTGCCGGCGCCCGTTCCGCAGCCTCTTCGGATGGCGTCACAATTTCAGGCAGCCAGGCAAACAACTGGTCGTACTGCATTCCACCCTGTCGCGCGATGACGTCCCACCGTCGCAGCTTCTGCAAGAAACTGTGCGTGGTGGAGCGCCGTAAAGGCTCCCGGTATAGCCCGCCGCCCAAGTAATCAAAACGTACGGAACCAGCGGGGAGCGGAAATACCGCTGGGATCGCCTGATGCAATTCACCGAACCGGCCTGGACCCGCACAGGTGCGCTGCAAGCCGGGTGGTTCATAGCAAAAACGGAGATAGGCGATCCGGAACGTTTCCGGCATTGCCTCCGCACTCCCAACCGGTACACTCTCCACAAGCGTGTTGTTATCCGTGCGCTCCTCGCGGCCGGAGGCCAGGCTCACCTCCGCTTGCAACTCGAGCGATTCACCTTGAATCCAGTCCCCGGGGATCTCGAAATTCAAGGAATCCAACATCCGGTTCCGGTCCGGGCTCTTGGGCGCCGTAATCGTTCCGGCCCATGGCGCCCGTTCCCCTCCGCCACTCCTGCGTAACAAGCCTGTTACCAGCGGCAGCGGATTCGTTCTACGCTCGTCCAACCTGACAAAGACCCGGGCGATGGCAGGCTTGCCCGCCACTAACGGAACGGGATTTCCGCTTCCCTGCACGACTTGAGTAACCTCGATGCGGTCCACTGCAATATCCGGCAGCAACTCTGCTGTAACTCCCACTGTCTTGGCCGCGCCGCCGGCGCTGGAAGTGACCGTGATCTTTCCCGTGTACCGACGGCCGGACTCAAAACGATCCGTACTCACGCGCACCTCCAGCGTCGTCGAGGTTCCCTCTCCCAGTGACCCCGTCGCCTGGCTCACACTCAACCAGTTCCCGGCGTCATTTCCGGCGAGCTCGTCGGCCGCCGGGCCCTGTGCGCTCTGGTCCGCCAATGCCGCCGCGCTCCATTCCAGGCTGCCGCCGCCAGTATTGCTGATTTGCATGAATTGCGGTGCGGGCGCAGGATTCGCCGCGGAGGCGGTAAAACTCAACTCGGCCGGCTCCACCCCGAGCGAGGAGCCAAGCGCCTGCTGCAGCCGGTACACCGTCAATACGACGTACTTCACCTCGTCCAGTTCCACGTTGCGCTTCAGCTTAATGGTGATGTTGGATTCAATGGTCAGCGAAGTCTGTCCCCCCGGCAGCCGGTTCAACGCGCATTCGGATGACACCGGGGCCTGGTAGCTCGGCGCCGCGACAGGCACGGTGGCTGTCACCTCACGGTATCCACAGCGGCTGTGCGCCACCAATCCATCATCGATGGCTGAGGAAATGGTGGTCTCCACGATCGACCGCGCCGCGGTGCGCCATAGCAGTGTCACCGTCCCTTGAATCACCGGCCGAATGGTGGTAGGGTTCTCCAGCCGGAACCGGTCTCCTTCGGCCACCACAAACATTGGATCGGCTGGAAAGTTTACCGCGATCTGGGTGGAAGCCTGCAAAGAGTTCTCGCAGGGAAAGGCAGCGACCAACTGCAATGGAAAACTGGCCGAGGCCGCGCGGCTCTCGGCAACGTCGTTGTTTGAAAAGCTGTTGCAGAGGGTGGAAGAGGCGCTTTCCCGCATCCGCAGTTCATGATGGTCGAACGTGGCCTGGAACCTCTGTCCAAAGGCGCCCGGCACCATCGTCAATAAAAGGAAAAGGGCGGGGCAAAGGCCGGACCGAAGGAGAACAGTTGAAAATAGCACGTTGTACTACTCTAACAGCCCGTGGCCGTGACCGCGCCCTTTTTAAGGTCGCACCGCAGTAACTGCTTGATTCTACAGGTGTAACCGTGCGTAAGCAAGCTGCATTTTCCTTGGGCCTTTGCCCGCCGCCGACCTTATATCTCGTGTTCCATTGAGATTCGGTGGCGCGGCGAAACGCCCTTTGCTCTTTATCCAGTTCCTGGATGCCGATCGTGATTCCAGCCCAAGCTGGAACGTCAGGGCGTGTACTTTCCCCGCGATGAGGAGTCCGGGCGCGCCCGGACTCGCGCCCGCGACGGGGTGCGCAGCGTTAGTTCCGTGCGGTCGACGATCCGGCGGGAGTTAAGGGAGTGGATGGCGCGGCTGTGGATGCTGTGGATGGCGCGGCTTGCAGCGGGCAAATCCTTCAGAATATAATTGGCGGCAAAGGAGATGCAGGAGATGACAACACCAGCGTGGAAGGTGAGCGGCCAGTACTACGAAACGTGCAGTTGCGATTTTGTGTGTCCGTGCCTGCCGGGGCAGATGGCGGTCAGCCCGAGCAAAGGATCCTGTACGTTTGCGATGGCGTTCCAGATCGATCGTGGGAGCTACGGCAACGTCTCACTGGACGGCCTGGGGTTCATCGTCCTGGGATTGACACCCGAGGCGATGGGGAAGGGGAACTGGTCTGTTGGTCTCATCGCCGACGAGCGGGCCAGCGTGGAGCAGCGTGAGGGCATTACGGCGATCGCGAGCGGTACAGCCGGCGGGCCAATGTCTGCTCTGTCGGGTCTCATTGGAAAATTCCTGGGCGTAGAATCGGCGCCGATTCACTTTGATCGCAGCGGAGCCAAGTGGTCCGTGAAGGCGTCGAACCTCGTTGACATGGCGGCTGAGGGCGCCAAGGGAGTCAATCCCGATGCCACGGAGCCGCTGCACTTCGACAACACGGGCCACCCGGCCGCGGATCGCTTCGCGCTCGCCCGTGCGTCGAAGAGTCACGTGCACGCGCTCGGTCTGGCGTGGGACGACGCGAGCGGTGGAAACAACGGACAGTACGCTCCGTTTTCCTGGCGTAATGGATAGTTTGTCATCGGTCGCGTCTCTATCCCGCCGCGACCGGATTCTCATCACGGTTTCCAGTGTCCTCATACCTGCGCTCGCCTGGGTGCGGTCT
>JAENWC010000112.1 GCA_016650235.1 Terriglobia bacterium | reverse complement strand
GTCTGAGCCTGCCACCATCCCATTCGCCGGCGGGAGCTCGGGACGGCGCGGGGCTTTGGCCGAGTGGATTGCGAGCGCTGAAAATCCGCTCACGGCCCGCGTCATGGTCAACCGTATCTGGCAGCACCACTTTGGAGAAGGAATCGTGCGCACGCCGAGCGACTGGGGAATGAACGGAGACCGGCCGTCGCACCCGGAGTTGCTCGACTGGCTTGCGCTCCAGTTCATCGAGAAAAAATGGAGCATCAAAGCGATGCACCGGTTGATGTTGACCTCGCATGCGTATCGCCAGTCGACTGAACATCCGGAATCGGCCGCGCACGCGGCCAAGGACCCAGCCAACAGGCTCCTGTGGCGCAGGAACTGGCAGCGCTTGGAGGCGGAAGCGTTGCGTGATTCCATTCTTTCCGTCAGCGGCAGCCTGCGCAAGTCGGGCGGAGGCCCAGGCGTGTTCCTGGACATTCCCTCCGATGTCGCCGAGGGCTTCGAGTTCTTTCGCTGGTTTCCTTCTCAGGAAGCGGACCAGTTGCGCAAGTCCATCTATGCCTTCCAGCGCAGGTCTGTGATGATGCCGATGGTGGAGGTGTTCGATGGCGCGAACATGAATGAATCCTGTTCGCAGCGCAGCGCCACCGTTGTGCCGACGCAGGCATTCTCGCTGCTCAACAGCAAGTTTGTGAACCAGCAGGCGCGGCATTTCGCGGCGCGAGTAATGGAACTGGCTGGGCCGGACCGGCCGGCCCAGATCGAAAAAGCGTTTCAACTGGCCCTCGCCCGTCCTCCCAGCGGGAACGAGCGCGCCGAAGCCTCGGAGGTTTTCTCCCACCTGCCTCCTCTCGATGCGCTCACGCAGTTGGGCGTAGTCTTGTTCAACCTGAACGAGTTTGTCTATGTCGACTAATGTCGCGGCTCGGAGGCCGTTGCTGAGCCGGGACCAAAGGGCGCGGTGTCTTCGCTCGGCGCTGGCTTAAGGAGAATGTCCATGGATGCAAACACAGCTCGACGCCGATTTCTCTACGAGAGCCTCGTTGGCGTAGGAGGAATTGCCCTCGCTGACCTGCTTGCGCCCCGTTTACACGCTCAGGAGCCGCTCCGCAATCCGCTCGCGCCCAGGAAGCCGCACTTTGCCCCGAAAGCCAAATCGTGCATCTTTCTCTCCATGCTCGGCGGTGTGAGTCAGATGGATAGCTTCGATCCGAAACCCGCGCTGGCCAAATTCGATAACACCGTGATGGATTGGAGCAAGGAACGTAACACCGACCAGCCGAACCTGTTTGCGAAGCCGCGCCTGATTCTGAATAGCCCGTTTCCCTTCAAAAAACATGGCCAATGTGGCATGGATGTCTCCAGCCTCTTTCCGCATATTGCCGAATGCGTCGACGACATGGCGTTTGTGCGCTCCATTCAAACCGAGAACGGCAATCATCCCGCGGCGGTGTTCCTGATGAACACCGGTTCAGTAATGCCGGGACGCCCTTCCGCCGGCGCATGGACTACATTTGGCTTGGGCACAGAGAATCAGAATCTGCCCGCTTTTGTCGTGTTGCCCGATTTTCGCTCCCTGCCCTTCAGTGGTTCGCAGCAATGGGGCAGTGGCTTTCTTCCGGCCTCCTTCCAGGGAACGGTCCTGCGCTGGAAGGGCGATCCCATCTACGATCTCAACCCGCCTACGGGCCAGAGCGCGGAAACGCAGGAAAGACAGATGAAGCTGCTGCGCTCCTTCAACCGCGGCTTTACGCGGGAACATCCCAGCAATCCCGATCTGCAGGGCCGCATCGATGCCTATGAACTCGCCTATCGTATGCAGGCGGAAGTACCGGGCGTGCTGGAAATTGCCGGCGAAAGCGAGCAGACCAAGGCCGCCTACGGCTTGCACGATCCGGTCACGGAATCGTTCGGAAAGCGCTGCCTCATGGCGCGCAAACTCGTGGAGAAGGGTGTCCGGTTCGTCCAGCTCTACACGCCAAGCCAATCCTGGGATGGGCACACCGGCATCACCAAAAATCACGAAAAGAACGCGCGTGAAACGGACCAGCCCATCGGTGCGCTGCTCAAGGATCTGAAAGCGCGCGGCCTTCTGGATTCAACCCTGCTGCTTTGGATGGGTGAGTTCGGCAGAACCCCCGACAATCCGGCCGAGATGCGCGACAACGCCGGCCGCGATCACAACACGCGGGCGATGACCATATGGTTTGCCGGAGCCGGAGTGAAGCGCGGTACGGTCGCCGGCGCCACCGACGAGCTCGGATTCAAAGCCGTGCAGGATATTTACCGTATGCGCGACGTGCACGCCACCGTTCTCCACCTGATGGGATTGAATGACCTGCAACTTACTTATTACAGCGGTGGTCGTAACATGCGGTTAACCGACACCGGCGGAACCGTAATCAAACAGATTCTGGCCTGACACCGGTCTTCTGAATCCAGGCGGAAAAGGTTCAAGGTTTCACGACCGTCCCGTCCAGCATGCGATCCAGGCTGTAAGGTCCGCCATTGGTGATGGGCTGGATCGGATGCTTCGCCGCCAGCTTTTCGTCGAGGTCGATGCCAAGGCCCGGCGCTCCGCTCCCATACAGGTATCCTTTGCGGATCTCCGCAACTCCCGGCATCATTTCCTTTACTTGAGCCGGAAACCCATTCTCTTCCTGTATGCCGAAGGCGGTACTGGAAATGTCGACATGGTAGGCCGCCAACTGGTTCACGGGGTCGTTCTCGCCGCCTTCCTGGAAGGCGGTTCTTGCGCCGAACACTTCACAATGGTGAGCCAGTTTTTTCGCCGGCGTGATGCCGCCGATGGCCGATACACGGCATCGCGCAAAGTCGATAAGACGCTCGGTGATCAGCGGCATGTACTCGAACGGATGGGAGAACACCTCTCCCACAGCTTGCGGCGTCGTGCAGATCTGCCGAATGTGCCTGTACCAGGCTAGCTGTTCCGGTGGTAGCACGTCCTCAACAAAAAACATCTGCATCGGCTGCATGCGCCGGCAGAATTCGACCGCATTCATGCCGGAAAGATGCGAGTGTACGTCGTGGCACAGCTTCGGCTCAAAACCAATCTTCGACCGGACATACTCGAACAGCTTTGGAACCGCTTCCACGTACATCTCCTCGTCGAACGCCGCGCCCGTGTGCCCGCCTTCCGGCCGCGAACCCTGGCCCGGCGCAATAAATCCTCCACCGCCGTAGTTGCCCAATTGGATCCGCACATGCCGGAACCCATTGGCCAGTGACTTCTGCGCCGATGCTACGCAGGCTTCCTGATCACGGCCGCCGGCATGATCGTAGCAGGGAACCGCGGCGCGGACCTTGCCGCCCAGCAGTTCATAGACGGGCATCCCGGCGCGCTTGCCCTTGATGTCCCACAGCGCCATATCCATGCCGCTCAGAACGTTGTTGTTCACCGGGCCGTTCCGCCAGTACGTCTTCAGATGGCTCGACTGCCACAGGTCCTCCACTTGCGCCGGGTCTTTCCCGATAAGCCACGGCTTGAGGTGGTTCTCCAATGCCGCTATCACGGCGTGCGTCTGAAAGTGATTGCTGGCCGAACCGATCCCGTACAGACCAGGCTCGCTGGTTTCGATCTTCACGAAGATCCAGCGGTAACGCGCCCCGCCGCTGGTGGGGATGATCTTTACATTGGTGATCTTGAGCGGCGGCAATCCCGCCGTGCGGCGTGCGGATTCCTGCGCAGCCACGCCGATGGCGGGCACCGCCAGTAGTGATTTCAGCAAGTCTCTTCGCCCGGCTATTCGATGATGCATAAGTCAGCTCCAGAAGGGTTCGCCCGCCACCAGCACGGAGCGTAGATATTCTTCGTTCGGTTCAAAACCCAATCCCGGCGCGGTGGGTACCTTCAAATGTCCGTCCTTCACCTCCGGCGGCGCCGTCGCCGACATCTTCTCCACGTGCCGCGTGGTCCGGCCCAGCGCGCTCTCGGACCGGTAAAAATTGAAGATCGCCGATCCAAAATGCGCCGAAGCATAACAGAGCACCAAACTCCCGACGTTGTGCAGCGCCAACGGTGTGCGAAACAGATAGGCGTAGTCGGCGATCTTTTTCGTTCCCGTGAATCCTCCCGCAAAGGCCAGGTCGGGGTGAATAATGTCGGCCGATTGCGTATCGAGAAACGGCTTGAAGCCCCGCACCAGCTCCAGCTTCTCGCCCACCAGCAACGGGATTCGCGTGCTGCGCTTTACCGCGCTCCATCCTTCGGTGTGGTTCACTTGCAGCGGATCCTCATAAAACAGTGGATTCATCGGCTCCACCACCTTGGCTACTTGTATCGCGCTGGTCACATCCATCTCATTGTGACAATGCACGGCGATATCGATCTCCTCCCCTGCGGCGTTGCGCGCGTTCTGGAAACCCTTGGCGACGTTACGCAGCTGCTGGCCATCGAGCGTCCCGGTGAAGCGGCCCGAGCGCGCGCCCAGCATCGGATCGATATTAATCTTGAACGCGGTGAATTTCTCCGGCATCGCCTTGATACGCGCCGCCCACTCCTTGCACGATCCGGCGTCCAGCAGATTCACGCCGATGCCGTGCGAGTACAGGCGAATGGCATCCCGGAACGGCCCACCCAGCAGCACGTTCACAGGTTGTCCGGTGATCTTCCCGGCCAGATCCCACAGCGCGATATCGATGCCGCTGATGGTCGGAATATTGGCCATATAGGGATGCATGAGCGAGGTCAGCTCATGGAAATGTTTCTCGATCGGCAGAGGGTCCTGCCCAACGAGGAAGGTTTTGAACTGCTCGATGCGCGCGCGCGCCATCGGCCCGGACACGCCAGCCTCGCCGTAACCGGTAAGTCCCGCGTCGGTCTCAATCTTGATCAGGCAGTTGCCGGCGATATTCTGAATCTGCATCGCCTTCACCGCGGTGATCTTCACCTTGCCGCGGTGCGCCTGCGCCAACGCGTTGTAGCGTGTCATCCAAGCGCCTGCCGGCAAAGCAAGCGCGCGCATCATCCAAGTGCGTCGTGTCATGGAGAAACTGTACAACGAATCGGTGGTGGACCACAATCACCGGCTTGTGATCCGCCCCCATGTGGGCACAGAGCCGGTGAGCCTTCAAAGATCGTGGCCAGGGAGGAATCGCAAGCATCGCTTGGCCATGTTACTTGCCGTGTGGTCGGTTTGCGGATTGGACAGCAGGATATCATCCGGGGAATCCAGGAGATTTTGGAATAGGTAAAGGCCCTCCCAAAACACTGGTTGGTGTTGATGAGTGTGCTGCGTTCACTTTCCTTTGGTCTGTACGTCGCGGCCATTAACAAGATCAGCGCATGGCTATCTTTGTGGAAAAACGGTGCAGGAAGAAAGGGTTGCATTTGTTGCATAAAATGGGGGCATGG
>JAENWC010000111.1 GCA_016650235.1 Terriglobia bacterium | reverse complement strand
ATCAGAAACGCCGTGACACCCAACGCAACAATGGCGCCGTGGGGCAAAGTCATAGCCCCGGGGTTGTGGATATCGAGTTCAGCGGTCCTGCGGTAGGGTGGCGTGAAATGGGCCAGGTCTCGGAGGATGGCCAGCACATTGCGGAATGACTGGCCGAGCCTCCCACGGGACATGGCAGTTATGAGAGCAATGGGCCCGCCCAGCAGAGCGGAAAGAACAAACACCCCGAGCCAGTTCATGGGGCCGAGGATCGCCCCAATGGCGGCCATCAACTTCACATCGCCGGCCCCCATCGCGCGGATCATGTAGAGAGGCAAATAGACCAACATGGCGAACCCGAGTCCTTTGGCGCCAAACACCAAACCGGACGTTTCTCCAAGAAACCAGTTGAGGCCCAAGCCCAGGACGGCTCCGCTCACAGTCAGCCAATTCGGGATGCGTCTGGATCGGAGATCGAACAGCGCCGCAAGAAAAACAATGAGGATCAAAAGGACACGAACTGCTGGCGGTGGATAAGTCATGCTCTGTCCAATGATTCTACGGTATCTAGTCTCGATCGCGCAAAGGGATTCTCCTATCCAACGCTAACTGTTTTTGTCTCCTGTGTCTCCCGTTGGCAGGATTTGGAGATGCCGGGGTTCGATGCTACAGTCAGAGGATGCCGCGCCGCCAGAGTTAATTCTGACGGAGGGCGAGCTTTCCAGAAACACGATGCCCACCACGAACCGCGGATGCGCAAACGCTGATTTTTGCACGCTGTTCTCTCTCCGAGAACAGACTGTTCATCCTGATTGAGACCTTGCCGCCAATGAGATTCAAAGTGATTGGCCTCATCCTTCTTGTGCTGGCGCTGTCGCCCGCCGCCTACCTCGCGTGGTCAAGTCGCGATGTCCCCCACCTCGGCTATTTCCAGGACGACGGGCTGTACTTGATAGGCGCCAAGTCTTTGGCGGAAGGTAGCGGGTATCGCATCCTAAGCCTGCCTGGCCAACCCTGGCAGACCAAGTACCCTCCGTTATACCCCTTACTGCTATCCGCGGCCTGGGTCGCAGCCCCCAACTTCCCGGGCAACTTGCCATGGGCTTTGCTCGTCAGTTGGCTTTGGCTTCCGGTTCTCCTGCTCCTTTGCGGTTTGTACTTGCGCGACTTGGCATTTAGCACCACACGCATCCTGGTGCTGTGCGCCCTGCTCGCCCTCAATCCGGTTCCGGCTTTTCTAAGCATCAACCTGATGGCGGAGGTCATGTTTGCCGCCCTGCTGCTGGCAGTCCTGCTTCTTGCCGAACGCGCCGGAACTGCCGGGGCACGGCCCACTCTCGCGCTCGCGGCGGGTCTACTCGCCGCTGCCGCCTACCTTACGAAAACAGCCGGAATTCCCCTGCTACTCACTGTTACCTGTGGGTTACTGTGGCGTCGGCGAATCCTGCCCGCCTCCCTCTTCCTGGCGGGAATGATGCCTGCGGTGGCAGCCTGGATCCTTTGGTCGCGGGCGCACACGGCGGCCTCTTCTGATCTCGTTACCCTGTACTACACAAATTACCTTGGCTTTTATGAGGCCACGATCTCCTGGAACGACGTGCTTGCCCTCCTTTCGACGAACGCGGATACGTATCTCCGCGGACTCGGCGGACTCATCTTGTTCAACGTGAGTGATGGGTTTTTCGTTGGGTTTTTTGCCCGCCTGTTTGCGGTGGTCGCCATCGCAGGGGCGGTGCGGCTGGCCCGGCAGCGCGGAGTAACCCAGTTTCACCTTTTCGCCATCGCCTATTCGGTGATGCTGATCTGCTGGAACTACGGGCCGCACGAACGGTTTCTGCTTCCGTTACTGCCGCTGGTCTGGGCCGGGTTCTCCACTGAGTTTCTCAACCTGATCGCCATGGCCGTCAAGGCATTTCGCGGTCCACAGATGGACCAGCGAATCGCCGCCACTGTAATCTGCACAGGAGCGGGAGCGTTTGCACTACTTGCCTTGGCGGCATCGTGGTGGGGCTTCAGTAACTTCCTGCCAGGGCTGGTGGAAGCCCGGCGGAGCTCGCTGGCGGAGAACCGTAGGGCCTTCGAATGGATCTCACGGAATACCCCGGCGGGGTCGAAATTCGTGGCGCGCCAGGACACACTGCTCTATCTTTACGCGCACAGGACGGGGGCTCCGCTGGTCCTCTCCACGGCGCCGTTTTACCACGGTGATCGGGAAGCCATCCTCAGGCAATTCAAGAATGTCGCCGAATTTGGCCGCACTCATGACCTGTCCCATGTCTTTTTCACGAATGAGGACTACCATCTTGATTTGGCACCGGATGAGCGCGAAGCCATCCGGCACGAATTTGACGCTAATCCCTCGCTGCACCGCGAATTCTCATCGCCGCGTGGCGCGGTCTACACGGTGGTGGGTCAGTAGGACCTATGCGACGCGCTCGAAGCATCACGCCCGGAAATGAAGAGACTCGCCAAAAGACGCTGGAGACCTGGCTGATCCTCGCGGTTTCCTTCGGTGCGCTCTTCCTGGTGGCGTTTGGCTCGCCCGACGTCCGGCAGCATGAGACAGACTTTCTCAGCTTCTATTCAGGGGCGCGACTGGTGGGGACCCCGCACCTCTACTCGCTCCAGCATGCCCGGGAGATTCAGACTCAGGTGAGCCATCCCGAGGGAGTTCTAGCGTACGTGCGACTCCCTTTCTATGCGGCGGTCCTCTGGCCGCTGGGACAACTGCCTTACGTGACCGCCCTGAGCCTTTGGCTTACTCTGAATATCGCGGGCTTGGCTGGTTTCATCTGGCTATGGACACCCCGATTGACGTCGGTCCTACTGTGCTGCTGGTTCTTCCCGGTGTGGTTAAACTTTGGGTCGGGGCAAGACGTGCCGTTGATGCTTTGCGCGGTTGCATTGGGTTCGTGGCTGCTGTCGCGCGACAAACCGTATCTGGCCGGTCTGGCGTTTGCCCTCTGCTCCGCTAAGTTTCACTTATTCTTCTTGTTGCCGGTATTCCTGCTCGCGAGGCGCCTCTGGCGGTGTACGGCAGGATTCGGCACAGGCGGGGCCCTTCTGCTGGTTCTCTCATTCCTCGCCGGCGGCAGGAACTGGCCGCTTGACTTCTACAGCACTATCCATACTACCGGAATTCTTGATGTCTCTGCCAAGATGCCGAACCTTTATGGACTGCTGCACGGTTTGCCTCTGGCGGGGGGATGGATCGCGATACTGTCCTTACTGGTGGTAGGGGCCACCTGGTACGCTGTGCGCCGGATGCCTCTTCGCGACGCGTTGGCGGTCGCCGTGGCGGGTGGATTGCTCGTCAGCCTCCACGCCTACCTGTATGACTGCGCCCTGCTGCTGCCATTGCTTCTGGTGCTGGAAGACCGCCTCGGCTGGTCGAAATTGGTCAAGATCTTTATCGCTATCAGCCTCGCGTCGCTCACGCTGCCGCTCCCTTCCGTTTCGTGGATTGGGCAGGTATGCGTGATCGCATTGTTTACTTCCGCCATCTATATGGCTTGGCGCTCCGGGGCTGGGAGCCTCGCTCGCCCGTCTCCGGGGAGTTCCGGTCGAACCCGGTCCGTCCCATCCGGAAAGTGAGTTCCCGCACGCACCGCGGCGGAATCGGAATCTTCCTTCCATCCCCGCCTGGGTTCATGTGGCTGATCGCCATCATGATTCGGGAGCTGCTTCCCGCTGCATCGCGGCCAACAGGGCGAGAATTGCCACCGAAATGAGCATTCCCTCGGGAAAGGGGAGGATAAACTCGGCTAAAGGGATCGGTAGGATCAGTAAGAGGGCAAGAATGCGGGAAAGCTCCGAGTTCGACAAGACGCCGCTCAGCAAGGCGGCCGGCATCAGAATTGCAGTGTCGTGGAAGAATAGATGGGGGCTGATCAAGTATCCGCCGAGCAGACAGGCGCCGAGCGCTGTTTCGAAGGTCCCCCGACGTGCGATGCGCGCGACCAGGGCCGTCGTGATGGCCGCACAAAACAGTTTGCCGGGCATCCCCCAGGCCAGCGAGTATGCGAGTCCGTGGATGTTTGGCGCGTCGGTCATCTTGCCATGGATGTTGGCGCTCAATAGAGCCCGCGCATAGACGACCGGCCAATCCCATCCGGCGGCGAGGAAAGAGATCGCGGCAAGAACCCCGCCACCCAACAGGACTCCGCGTGCGAAGCGCCAGTTTGTCCGCCGGAGCAGTATCAGTGGCGTGAGCAGAAACAGGTGATACTTCGCGGCGCAAAGGGCAAAGACCACGCCAGCCGCTAACGGTTTTTCTTGCCGCAGAAGATAAAGTGAGGCGGCAATCCACAGCAGAAGAAACGTGTGGTCCTGTGCGTTGGCGAAACTCCACCCTATCCCCAGGCAGGCACAGGCAAGGAGCCTCGCAGTCCAGACGGGTTGCAACGGCCAAAGACGAAGGAACAACAGGAATGCGATGCCGTTCAGGATCTGCCAGCACGCATAAGCGGCTAAGTAGGGCAACTTTCCAAGGGGCCAAAGGAATGCGGCAAAATAGGGCAGGCGCGTGAATGGTAAGGTCTGGGAAGACGCACCAGCGCTCTCCAACTGTACCCGCTGGGCCTTCGCTGGATTGTAAAGATCACTCGTGCCTACCAGCCGTGCTCCCGCGTAGTAGGAGAGAAAATCGTTGGCGCCAGTGAAGACCAGATTCCGCAGCGGCCAGAGAAGCGCCAGCGTGAGCAGGCTCATGACGGTTAAGACACAGGCACAGGCCGCCCATCCGAGGCCCGGCCTGCGCTGAAAGATTGCCTCAACGCCTTCGCTTTCCATAGCTCCGTAACGAACGTTACCACAACAGTGGCCCCGGTTCCGGAGTTGAGGACCGGGAGACATGCGGATGATCGCCCCGGACCGGTCGGTCACTTGGCGTGGGCGCACATGACGTAGGGCTGGATATGTGCCCCACCTCCTTTGATGGCGCAGGCACTCAGCCCAATCTGGTAGAAGGGCCAATTCGACCGCAGAAGTAGCGGCAGCGTGCCGGGATCGGATCGTCGATGCTCCAGGGCAATGGCAAGTCGGGGTTTGAAGCGTTACAGGGTCAGAGACCCGCCTTTCAACGCATTCGCTTCGGTGCCTTCGATGTCCATCTTGATGAAATCCACCCGCGGTCATTGCCCGTGATCCCGATGCTTGAATTCGGAGGCCCACCACGCGTGTTGGCCCCCACTTCGATCGCCACGATCGCGAAGCAAAGGGTTCCGAAGACAAAAGAATAGTAGTTCAGGAACGCCTGCTTGGCCAGGATGAAGAATACGAAGTACGCCACGGACACGGCAGTGAGAAAACCAGCGAGAGAGCGAGGGCATCGCCTGAGAAGGAAAAAGACGGCTACGGGGAAGGCGAGAAAGTTGAGCCAGGCGATCCTGGGTCCGCCGAGGGATGCGATCAGCGCGGCGAAGCTAAGCGAGTCCAGGCGAAACGGCTGCGCAAACTGCCACCAGACCGCGGCGCGGTAGAAACCATGGATGTCCGCCAATGCGAACGGCGCCACGAGCAGAACGGCGCACAGGGCGGCGACCAATATGGCGCGGCGCGGGTGTGGGACGGGGAGCAACGCGACCAAAGGCGTGACAAGGACGATGTATTGCTTGGCTGCGAAGAGCGCGCCGAGCAGGATTGCTCCCAACACCATTGAGGAGCGCCGAAAGGCCCAGCCCGCCCCAACCAGGAGAACCAGAAGCAGTGGCTCAGTCCAGCTCGTGGCCACGACCAGAAAGGTGACGGGCGAAAACAGAAAGAGAACCACCGCCAGTCTGGCGAGCGGTTGCCTGGACATGGAGAGCATCAGCACGCCCGACAGGCTTGTCGCAGCTAAATGAGAGAACCTGATATCGCCGAGCAGGGATCCAGGGAGAGTCATCAGTAGACTGACGGGCAGATAAGGGAACCCCGCGGTGACCCGTCCGCGCTCGACGAATTCGGGGGCGTAAAACCCCGAATCCGGCTTAAAAATGTTGGGAAACGTTATCGAGTACGGATTTGTTCCCGCAAGGAACGCGGACGCGGCGTCGCGTTGAAAAACGTACACGTCGATTTTCGGATCGCCAAAATACTGGATAAGCGCGAGTCCGATCAGGAAGTGAGCCGCCACCAGAATGTAGGCGAGCCTTCCCTCTCGCAAGCTTGGAAGAATCACCACGACCGGCGCTACGGCGGCCAGCCAGAACATATGCGGGACCAGCGCACGTATCAGCCCGGCGAGCGCGATCCACTGCACAACGAGACAGGCTCCGGGAATCAGGAGGTCTTGTCGCGGGGAAAGGCGGCTTTTGTGGAGCGAGAACACGGCAAGGAGCAGGGACACGGAGAGAAGCGTAAGCGCCGGGAATTGGAACTTGGTCGCCAACAGGCCCAAGGAGAGGAGGAACGCGGAAAGGAAGAGGAAGACGGGATTCGGCTCCGGATTCATGTTCACTCGCTCGCTGCTCCTTTCGTCAGTTTCATGACAGGCCCTAAGCTCCAGGCAGGTTGATAGGTCCCCTCCTGTCGATCGACAAACATGCCCGCTGCCGCGGCGATATCCCGCGAGGGCATCCAAAGCTCCCCATAAGGAGTTCGTACAAGCGAGAGTTGGCCATCGCTATGAGTTTCTTGCCGCAGGAGATAAAGCGAGGCGGCAATCCAGAGCAGAAGAAACGTGTGGTCCTGTGCGTTGGCGAAACTCCAGCCTATTCCCAGGCAGGAACAGGCTAGGAACCTCGCAGCCCAGACGGGTTGCAACGGCCAAAGACGAAGGAATAACAGGAATGCGATGCCGTTCAGGATCTGCCAGCACGCATAAGCGGCTAAGTAGGGCAGCTTTCCAAGGGGCCAAAGAAATGCGGCAAAATAGGGCAGTCGAATGAAGGGCAAGGTTTGGGAAGACGTGTCCGCGCTCTCAAACTGAACCCGCTGCGCCTGCGCGGGATTGTAAAGATCGCTCGTGCCGGCCAGCCGTGCTCCCGCGTAGAAGGAGAGAAAATCGTTGGCGCCGGTGATGACAAGATTCCGCAGCGGCCAGAGAATCGCCAGCGTAAGCAGGCTCATGACGGTAAACACGCAGGCACAGGCCGCCCACCCGAGACTTGGCCTGCGCTGAAAGATTTCCTCGACGCCTTCGCCTTCCATAGCTTCGTAGCGAATGCTACCACAACAGCGGCCTTGGTTCCGGAGTTGAGGACCGGGAGACATGCGGATGATCGCGCATGCAAAATCGCCGCCGGCTCCCTGGAAGCTGTTTATGATGTCGCCGGTCGTGTATGCCGCATCCTTCCTTCCCCAGTTGGGCGGCGCGTTGGTGGCGGTCTCGCTGTTGTTGCTGATGCTGCTGCCGCCTGGGATGGCCTTCGCCAGCCGGAGGCCGAACGCGCAGGCTGATCTTGGCTCAGCACGAATGGATATCCTAAGGAAAACGCGCAAAACGGAGTTGCTTGCCGCGAACCTAAGTCCCGTGTTTCCTCCCCTGCTCGGTGGCGCGGCGAGCGCCCTTTGCGCTCTATACTAGTCATACAATGTGGCACACTTTCCTCGCCCCCGCGGACCGATTCGCCTCGCGCCGGGGGTTTTGGCTGGTTCTACTGTTCGCGACAACGATACTGCTGCGTATGGTGCAACTACCGTGGTATCCGATTCCAGACCCTACGGTTCACGACGAGTTTTCACACCTGCTCGGCGCCGACACCATTTCTTCAGGCCGGCTGAGCAATCCGACGCCGCCCTTACCCGAATTCTTTGAAAGCCTGCACATTCTGGTTCGCCCGACATACGCGACTAAATACATGCCCGGACAGAGCCTGTTGCTCGCATTCGGGCAAGTGTTCTTCGGTCATCCCTTCTGGGCGGTGATCCTTTCGGGCGGTGTTTTCATCGCCAGCGTGTATTGGATGCTGACGGGTTGGGTGCGTCCTTCCATTGCGCTGTTGGGCGCAGTCTGCACCATGATTACGTTCCGCGCACCGCACTACTGGATCAACTCCTATTGGGGAGGAAACGGGATCGCCATCGGTTGCGCCTTCTTGCTCGGGGCCTACCCACGGTTAACACAAAGCGCAAAGGGCGCTTGCCGCGCCGCCGAACAAGAGAAGAACACAGGGCTTAACCGCTCGGCGAGCAGCTCCGTTTTGCGCGGGTTCCTCAAAGGCCGTGACCGGAACGCGGCCTGGATCCTTGGGCTTGCGCTGGCACTGATTCTCTACACCAGGCCCTTCGAAGGCGGCGTGCTGGCGCTGATGATGGCCGCCTGGCTGTGCGTGCATCTTTGGCGGAACCGGCGAGAGGGCGGGTTTACGTGGGGAAAGCGGATCGCGGTCCGGGCGGGGCTGGTCGTGGCGCTCGCGCTGGGATGGCTTGGCTGCTACAACCGGGCCGTCACTGGAAGCGCCTGGACCTTGCCTTACCTGGTCCACATGGGTCAATACCAAACTTTTCCCCTGTTTTGGCCAGTGCCGGCGCCGCCCCCGAAACTGTTCAGCCATCCCGCGCTCGCGAACTACCATGACAGCTACGAGAGGTACCCTTATGACCGGATCCGCTCCTGGAACGGACCCACGAAGGTGATTATTCCCGCAATCCGCACGCTGCTCCACCTCTGGGGGATCGTTCCGGCGTTCCTGGTTCTACTGCCCGCGCTGTTGTTTATTCCCGATCCAGGGCTCCGAACGCTTCTTGTCTGGGCGTCAGGGATCGCTATTACAGAAGTCCTGCAGGTAATGCTCATTCAACACTACATGGCTCCGTTGATCGTCTTGGCAATCCTGATCCAATGGAAGGGACTGTCCGCAATGGGGGATCTCCACACTTCTGGCAGACCCTTCGGCGGATGGTTGGCCACGCTTGCGGTTTTGGTTTCGTTCGGATTTCTGCTGAAGGAGTCGACGCCCATCCCGCAGCCAACGGCCACGCGCGCGCGGTATGCCGCCCTCCGAAAGCAGATTGTGAATGAATTTCAACGGAGTGATGGCCGCCACGTACTCCTGGTGCGCTATGGCGCAAATCACGATCCCGATTGCGAATGGGTGTACAACGGCGCCGACATCGCCAACTCCAAGATCATCTGGGCCCGTGATCGAGGACCCGAAAACCACAAACTGAGGGAGCATTTCCCTGACAGGAGATTCTGGCTTCTCGAGCCGGACGCCGAGCCGTACCGGCTCCGCCGCGGGCTAGGGGCGGATTGAGAAGTCGCGGGCAGGGAAACGAGCGGGCCGGCGTTCGTTGCTGCGCAGAGTCCGCGAAACAGTTCCGCTGTGTTGGCGCCCGACATCAGCCCGTCCACCTGGTTCATGCCGAATCTCCACGGATTGGCTCAGCGGATCTGCGCCCCCCGCAGCCGCTTACTGCGCCTCCGTTGCACTCGCCATTTTCGCTTTCCTTATCGCAAGGAAAGTCCCGGCCGAGTTCGCCCGCGCCTGCGTCCTGATCGGCGGAGTGCTGGTCAGCCACCACGCCTACTTGCAGGACTGCTCGATTATGTTGGCAGCGATTCCGCCGATGATCGCGCATGCAAAATCACCGTCGGCTCCCTGGAAGCTGTTTATGCTGTCGCCGGTCGTGTATGCCGTATCTTCCTTCTCCAGTTGGGCGGCGCCGTGGTGGCGGTCTCGCTGTTGTTGCTGATAGCTGCTGCCGCCTGGGAGGGCTTCGCCAGCCGGAGGTCGAACGCGAGCGCTGATCTGGGCTCAGGACGAATGGATATCTTAAGGAACAAGCGCAAAACGGAGTTGCTCGCCGCGAACCTTCGGTGGCGTGGTGAGCGCCCTTCGCGCTCTATACTGGTCATACGATGTGGAACACCTTCCTCGCCCCTGCAAACCGATTCGCCTCGCGCCGGGGGGGGGTGGCTGGTTCTACTGTTCGCGACAACGATACTGCTGCGTATCGTGCAACTACCGTGGTATCCGATACCAGACCCTACGGTTCACGACGAGTTTTCCTACTTGCTCGATCCCGGCACTTTTTCCGCGGGCCGCCTGAGTAATCCACCGCCACCTATACCCGAATTTTTTGAAATACATACTCTCGCCGATGAGAGGCGAGAAATGATTCCCCATGCTTTATCGAAGCAGAAGTCCAGTTAAACCTCAGCCACTCCTCGACGACAAAGGCTCTCGCCTGATCTGGCTGGGGATGATTGTGATCGGGCTGCTGCTCGCCGCGGGTTGGCTGGTTGTCGCAATCGAGTTCTCGCAAACCGGATGGGACTTCACGGAGTTCTACATAGCGGCGAGTGTGCCGGTGCATTCCTTGTACGACCGGGCAGTGGCCACCGCATTTGGAACGGAACGCCTTGCGCCGCTTGGGATTTCCTATTTTCCGCCTTTTGTCCGGCCTGCCGTGTTCTCGCTGTTGCTGCGTCCGCTCGCGGTCCTGGACTACTGGCCTGCATTCTGGGTATTCGCGGGCTTCGGTCTGTTGGCCTACGTTCTCTCCCTGGTACTCTTATTCCGCCAACTCCATCTCAGCCCTTTTCAAATTCCGTGCTTCGTCGCATTCTTCCCGGCAATGTTCGGCCTGGTCACTGGCCAAGACGCGACTGTATTTCTGTTTGTCTTGATCATAGGTTGGTTGTTACTGCTGCGACGTCACGAGACGGCCGCTGGCTGCGTATTTGCACTATGTCTTTACAAATTCAACCTCGTCCTCTTGATACCGGCGTTATTGTGGATCTGGCGCCTGCACCGTGCTCTAGTGTGGTTTGTCATAGGTGTCATTCTACTAGTGGTCACTTCGGCCGCGCTCACGCCCCTATCGGACTATTTGGCGCTGCTCGAAAACATTTCCGGGCTAACGGTCGGCTTCGTTCCAGGGGGTTTGCGAGGTTTCTTAATTCGATTTGGGCTGGGTAAGTGGTATCCTCTCTGTGCCGTTCCTGTCGTTCTTTGGTGCCTGTTTCTGGTACACCGCCTACCGCTTTCCGACGGCTTCTGGGTGGCCATCGTCGGTACACTTCTGTCCTCGCCGCATGCGACCTGGTATGATTGCACGCTGTTAGTTCCGCCAATGGCACTCGCGTGGCTCCGTGGTGGCTTGTGGGCCAGGAGCGGCGTCCTACTCCTGTGCTTCCCGTTCCTGTGGATCTTCGGAAAAGTGTTTACCGAGATTTCAGCTGAGATATTCCTGCTTGGGTTCTTTGTCCGTAGCGCCCGAGGGTTCACGCCATCAGCAGTCCGAATCGAGGAGTCGAAAACCACAAACTGAGGGCGCATTTCCCCGGCACTTCCTTCTGGCTGCTCGAGCCCGGCGCGGAACCCGTACCGGTTCACACGCATCGCAGGGGCGGATTAAGAAGTCGAAGGCAGGGGAGCGAGCGGGCCGGCGTTCGCTGCTGACGCGCAGAGTCCGCTCGATACAGCAAAGTCAGCAAAGTATATCTTTAATATGCAGGGTGGCCCCGGATCGGAGATCATGGTGCGTCCGCTGCGAGCGGGAGAGTTTGTGCCGCCGCCGTGTGACACGCTCACCGCGCGGCGTGAACGGTGCCGGCGAGCAACTCCGGGCAGGCAACATTCCACTTCCGGCTGCCCGCCAGCGCGGAAAACCGGGTCGTGGCTAGCGATT
>JAENWC010000110.1 GCA_016650235.1 Terriglobia bacterium | reverse complement strand
GGCAACTGGCCTCCGCGCGCATACCGCGCATACACCGTTGCCGCGCCGGCCCGCTCCACCCGCGCAAAGTCCAGCGCGCGAAGATAGGCCGCCTCAAACTTTACCGCCACCACGCCTTGCTGTTTCTGCCGCTCCAGAGTCGCGGTGACAATCTGTTTTTCATACTCCTCCAGTGTGGCAGGCAACGACTTCACAGCGGACTCTTCCATATACCGCCGCAGCAGCCGCTCCTGCGCCTTGTAGAAACTCCGGTAGTCCGGATTTTCGCCCTTGGAAGCCTCATCGGGAAACGGCAGCATCAAGGCGTCCACATAGCTCACCCACCGGAACCGCGGCGGCTGCAAGCCCTTCCCCATCGCCACGCGATTGGCCAGTAATGTTTCAATACCCAACTGGTCCAGTATCCATGCCGGATATCCATCGCCCTTTTCCCGCATCAGTTCTTGCTTGCGCGCCACAAGGTCCTTCACATGGGGCCCGCTCATGTCATTGTGCGGATAGCCATAGAACAGCTTCCAGGCCTCAATGTACTCGGGATTGTCATCGCGAATCCGCATCGGCGGGGGAGCCGGCTCCATTTCCTCGAATGTCAGCGCGTCGTATTCCTCATCCGCCTTCTCGCCCTCACCCACCACCTTCAGCGGATGCCCATGGTTGTCGATCGCCTTGATCTTCTCGATCTCAGCGAGTAAAGATGCCTCCAACCCGTCGCCCCGTTGTGGTTGCGATGTACAGCCCGCCAGCGCCGCCAGAAGAGTCACGCCGAGGATTTGTCCGATCATTAGCGAATCTCGACCGGCAATTGGATCGCAAGTGATCGGGGCGGCAGGCACATGGTTCGCGTGCAGGCCTGGTAGCGGACCTTGCCGGTTAGCTTTTGCGGACCTTTGGCCGCATTTGCGGGAACCCGGAACTTGGCCAACAATTCGAAATCGCCCGTATATACCGACAGCGGCTTTTCGGAAAAACTGTACTTCTCCATTTGCCCCTTCGGGTATGCAACGCCTGCCGGTTGCATGGGCGATGTATCCCAACTTAGCTTCAGTGGAATCAGGAACTCGTCCGAAGGTGTGTTGCTGTTGACGTGATAGCCCGGACCCAGTCGCAGGTGCAGCCGCACAGCCACCGTCTCACCTTGGCGCGCAGTCACTTTTTCCGTAGGGGCCAGCGCGAGGGGCGCGCTAATCTGTGCTGGGCAAACCAGCACGCTTAGCAGCGCCGCTAGCCAACATTTCATTGATCTCATTCTGATAGTCGCTCTTGCTCACCAGGCCGACATGAACCGAAGCGATCCGCCCCTGCCGGTCCAGCAGGAAACTGGTCGGTAGCGAATCCACACCGCCATACAACTGCGCCATCATGTCGTTGCCGATGGCCACCCGGTAGTTCATCTTGGTGCGCTCCAGGTAAGGCCGGACAATCTCCCAGCCTTCCTCATCCATCGAGATACCGAGCACCGCAAACCCCTGGTCCTTGTGCTTCTGCTCAAATTCGACAAACCATGGGATCTCAATCTTGCACGGTCCGCACCAGGTGGCCCAGAAGTTGAGCAGGACAATCTTGCCCTTGTAATCGGACAGCTTGAAACTCCGCCCCATCGAGTCCTTCAGAGTGAAATCCGGAGCCGCTTTGCGGTCCTTCACCTGCTTTAATGCGGCGGCTTTCACGGTGCCCAGATTCGAGCATCCGCTCAAGCCCAGCGCCACACCTAGTCCTGCCAATGCGTCTCTGCGGGAATATCGTTTGTCCAAGGCGCCTCCCTGCCTACATTATAACGCTCTCCGCGCGTCGGATTTGTCATCATCGGATTGACTTGCAAGACCTCTCACCAATTGCCGGGCTCTTGCCAACCTCATCCTGGAACTGGCCGCCGCCGCGCTGCTGTTGGAGGCCGCATCGCACTTCACCGAACTTATTGGGATAGGTCTTTTCAATCATGACCAAGTTATGACAGTTTCCCGCCGCAAAGCGAGGCTATAATCAAAGTCGCCTTGGACGGAAACAAGTTTGCACTTCGTCTGCCTGTTCTCTTTCTTGCCTCCACTGTCATCCCCGGTCTGGTTGTGGCTTGGCTCGGCTGGCGTCTCATTGAACAGGACAAGGCCCTGGACCGGCAAAGGCAGCAAGACCGGCTTGAGAATGCGCCGATCAGATCACGGCCTCGCTTGCGCGGTCCTTGGAGGCGTTGCCGGACTCGCGGCACGCCCCTGGCGAAAATGTGCTGGCAGTCGCTTTTGTTCCGGGCGGGGTACGGAGATTAAGTGGGGCTCCGCTCGTTTTCGCCCCGGCAGTTGCCAGGCCACTTCCGCCGGGGACGGATTTTGGCGAAGCCGAACGGCTGGAATTTGCCAAGGCTGAGTTGGAAGGCGCTGCTGCAAGGTATGCGATGTTGTCCCGGTCACAAAGCCATGCTTTGCGGGCGGGAGCCTTGCTCCGCATGGGCCGTGTGTTGCGGAAACTCAAGAAGTTCAGTCAGGCAAGCTCCGCCTACGCGAGCCTGATTGCGCTTGGAAACGAGCCGGTTGCCGGAGCACCAGCCGCCCTTGTTGGGCGGCATGCTTTAGCCAGTCTCAAAGATGAGGCAGGGGACAAGGAGGGCGCGCGCCAGCAGGCAAGGCTTCTCCGGGAAGACCTGGTGACCGGCGCATGGACCATTGACCGGGCCACCTACGAATTCCACCGGTCCTCGGTCCAGGATTGGCTGGGAGTCGAGGCGCTGTTCAATGTTGAGGAAGAGATCCTGGCTGCCGCAATCGAACAAGCATGGAAGCGCCGCTCGGAAGCAATAAAAGGAAGCGCGAGCTTGTGGCTGGAGGGCCGGCCAGTAGTACTCGCGTGGGATCGCAATGGAGCGGTTGCAGCGGGTCCAAAATGGCTGGCAGCCCGGTGCCAGGAGTGGCGCACGCGGCAACAACAGGTAGACTTCTCGGTAATCGACGCCGGCGGCCACCTGGCCTGTGGCTCGCCCGGGGGAGGCCAGCCCTGGGCGATACGGGCAGCTTCGGAAACGAAGCTGCCTTGGGCGGTGCGAGTGCATGGTTCCCAATTCGCCCAGAACCAGTGGGACACACGGCGGCGTCTGCTGCTGGCGGGATTGGCCTTAATGGTGCTGGTGACGCTGGGTGGCGGATACGCTACCCAACGGGCCGCCAGGAGAGAGTTCGCCGTTGCCAGGTTGAAGTCGGACTTCGTCGCGGCGGTCTCGCATGAGTTCCGCAGCCCGCTCACCGCGATGAGGCATATGGTGGAGTTGCTCGAAGAAGGAACCGTGTTCAGCGAGGAGAAGCGGCGGCGATACTATTCCGTGCTGGGCAAGGAGACAGACCGGCTACACCGGCTCGTGGAAAGCCTTCTCAATTTCGGACGCATGGAGGCAGGACAGCAGCATTATCAATTGAGCCCACAGGATGCCGGCGAGTTGGTTTATCAAACCGTGCGCGATTTCCAGGGAGGTCTCCGTGGAGCAGGCAGCCTCACGGTGGAGACCTCCGGTGTATTGATGGTGCGCGCGGACGCCGAAGCCCTGCGATGCGCCCTGTGGAACCTACTGGACAATGCCGTGAAATACTCTCCTTTCGTGGCGCCCTTGGAAGCAAAGGTGGAGGTGTCCGTGCAGCGGCAGCACGGTAAGGTAGGAATCATCGTGAAGGACCATGGAGCGGGCATTGCACCTGCCGAACAGAAGGAGATTTTCGGTAAGTTCGTGCGAGGATCCGGCGCTCAGGCCTCCGGCGTGAAGGGAACTGGAATAGGCCTGGCGATGGTCGAACACATCATCAGGGCGCATGGAGGGGAAATTCGTCTGCAAAGCGAACTGGGCCTGGGAAGCGTTTTCACCATCCTTCTCCCGGCATATGAGGAGCCGGTATGAAACGTATTCTCGTGGTGGAGGATGAACCGGCGATTGCCATGGTTTTGGAAGACGACCTGACGGCGGAAGGCTACCAGGTAGTGGTAGTCACCGACGGAGAAACGGCCTCCGAGCGGGCGCTGCATGAGCAGTTCGACGCGATTCTGCTCGACGTGATGTTGCCCCGGCGGGACGGTTTCGATGTCTGCCGCGACCTACGCCGTGCCGGAGTGCGCACGCCCATTATGATGCTGACAGCCAAGTCGCACGAGGCCGAGAAGGTGCTGGGGCTTGAACTCGGAGCTGACGACTATGTCACCAAGCCCTACAGCGCGCGTGAACTGCGGGCGAGGGTGAAGGCGCTGCTACGAAGAGGAGAAGGAGAATCCCAGCAAGTCTGCCGGT
Source organism: Terriglobia bacterium (assembly GCA_016650235.1). Lineage (GTDB taxonomy): Bacteria > Acidobacteriota > Terriglobia > Bryobacterales > Bryobacteraceae > VFZE01. The sequence continues at coordinate 66,409 of JAENWC010000110.1, read as the reverse complement.
TTGGCGATTGTGAGATCCACTACGAACGCGGAGAAGTGCGCAGGTTAGGGAAACCGCTGGAAATGACGCCGCTGGAGTATAAGCTGCTGGCGTTGATGGCGCGCCGTCCAGGACGGGTCTTTACGCGGGAACAATTGCTGGACGAGGTCTGGGGACGCGATGTGTATATCACGGCGCGAGTGGTTGACAACCAGATCACCAACCTGCGCAAGAAGATTGAAATGGAACCGGGGAGGCCTCGTTATTTGGTCAGCGTGCGCGGCCTGGGCTACCGGTTGGATGTGACCGAACCATGACACGTTCATGGCGTTTGCGCGACAGTGGCTGCCTATTCTCTAGACCAGGAGGCTACTCAATGCAACGTATGATTCTGATGATCCTGGCGGGTTTTCTTGCGGCTGCGGCTCAGAAGCCCGATGCCGGAGAGGTGCAGCTTAAGGCTGCCATACACAAGGAAGAGGTGGATGGCGACCTGAAGTCGGCCATCGAGCAATATAAGAAGCTGGCCGGCCGGGGCGGGAACCGGAACGTGGCGGCACAAGCGCTGTTCCGGCTAGGCCAGTGCTACGAAAAGCAGGGTGACGCCGAGGCTCGGAAGGCCTATGAGCGTCTGGTGCGGGAGTTCGGTGACCAGACGGAAATGGCGGGGGCAGCCCGGGCGCGCTTGTCCGCACTCGGTGCCGCTTCCACCGGGGGAGGGATGATGGCGCGCCAGGCTTGGCCGGATTCGTGGGACGTGATGGGACCACCATCTTCGGATGGACGTTTTCTGCCCTATATCGATTGGGACAGGGAAGCGAATGTGATGGCTGTGGATCTGGTTACCAAACAGACCAGAACCATCACCAAAGGCGACTGGAAGACCACGGGCAACTATGCGGACGCCATGGCGCTATCGGCCGACGGCAAACAGATTGCATTCGCCTACTGCCATAAAGACCATAGTTGCGAGCTTCGGTTGGCGGACGTGAATGGCGGTGTGCCGCGAACTTTGTACAAGGCGCCCGAAGCGACGTTTTTTCTACGGCTGGAATGGTCCGGGGATGGCCAGCGAATCCTCGCCTACGGGGTCGACGGGAGGCGCGCTTCACTGCTGTTGATTCCCGTCGATGGGAGTACGCCGGCGGTGATCAAGCAGGGAGACCGTAATGACACTCAGTTTGCCAGTTTGTCGCCCGATTCCAAATGGGTGGCGCTCGATGAAGTACAGGACAAGTTCGCCTACCAGCACGACATACGGATTGTTGCGGCGGCGGGGGGAGCGGTGGTGGCGGTGCTGCGGCATGCGGCGGACGATCTGTATCCGATGTGGTCACCGGACGGCTCCATGCTGTTGTTCCTCAGTGACCGGACCGGATCTTTCGGTTTATGGGGAGTTCCCGTAAGCAATGGCGTCCCAACAGGATCGGCTCAACTGCTCAAGCCGGACATTGGGGGCATCATGCCCCTGGGGCTGAGCCGGAACGGATCGCTGTACTACAACGTCCACGCTACCTTGACGGATGCCTACACCGTCGCCATCAACCCTGCCACCGGTGCGGCGATGGGCGAGGCGAAGCCTGTCAGCGGGAACAATGTGGGAGCACAGTGGCGACCTACTTGGTCGCCGGACGGGACAAAGCTCCTTTATGAAATCCACCGGTTCAACTCGGCGGGCCGCTATCCGGTACTGATTCAATCTCCGGATAACAGCCAGGGGATGGTGGTGCAGCCTCGTTTGATTGGGTACGGGTCGCCGCAGTGGTCACCGGACGGGCAATCCTTGCTGGCGTGGGGCGCGGATGGCAACGGCAAGAGCGGAATCTTTCGTATTCAGCCTGGTACAGGCGAGGCGACTCTGTTGATAAGCCCGGACAGGTCCCAATCCCGCACAACCCGCTACACACCAGATGGCAAAGCCGCCATTGCAACCAGCCAGCGAGCCTTGATGCGCTTGGAAATTCCCAGTGGCACAGCGCAGGAACTGTACAAGACGCAGGGAACCGGAACCATAGTGGATCTGTCGATTTCTCCCGATGGAGAATGGGTGGCCTTTCAAGTTTTGGACAATCAGAATTCCAAGGACTCCATCCTGGTCATACCGGCAGGCGGAGGCCAATCACGCCAGATTCTGGAGCTGAAAACCAAGAACTCCCGCCGGATTCCTGCGTTTGACTGGATGGCCGGCGGAACTTCGTTGCTGATTTCGCTGCGCGGCGAGGGTAGCGGCGATGCATGGCAGATGTGTGAACTGGTGCGGGTACCAATCGATGGCGGTAAGCCCCAACCAACTGGATTCAAGATGGCGAACATTCGCCATCTGAATGTCTCTCCCGACGGTTCCCGGATCGCTTTCCAGGCCGGCGAATACAAAGGGGAAACCTGGACGCTGGAAAACTTCCTCCCCAAAACAGCGGCGCGCCGCTGAGGTTCTGCCTTTGATGGACTCGCGCAAAACGGAGCCTGCTCCGCGGCCCTTTGCGCTACGCCCTCCACTTGTAGAAGTAGAACAGGAGCGGAGTCTTGCCCGTGTTGACAATGCCGTGCAATTTCCCCGCCGCGCAGTACATCATCGAGCCGGGGGCGGCCTGCGTGATCTTGCCCTCCATGCTGATCGCGCCGGTCCCCTCGGTGACGACCATGAACTCCTCTTCCGGGTGCTGGTGCGGAGCATGAGGCGTTTGGCCCGCATTCAGCCTCAGGCTTCCGGCGGTCATCGACTTCAACTGATCCGTCGGGCCGTCGAAGTAGATCAGCAAGTCGCCGAAAGGCTCTTTGGTGAGTTTGGCCTGTTTCGGCCCGAGCGTGGCGTTGGGAAGGCTGGCGGCGGCCGCGGCCGGCAGCAGTGCGAAGGGGGCGAGTTTCAGAAGCTCTCTGCGTCGTGACATAATTCAAACAATAGCAGACGCCATCCGTCAGATTTGCAATAATTGAATTGGCTTGCAAGATCTCTCACCAATTCAAATTCTCGTCGCACGGGTCCGCCGCCGGTCTCTTGCCAACCTCATCGTGGAACAGGCCACCGTCGGCGCAATCGCCGCCCTGTGCGGAGCCATCGTGCTCCTGCTGGTGGGCAGCCAGATTCTGGAATGGTATTGGCTGGTAGTGCTTTTCGCCGTGGGAACAGGGGTGGGCGCATGGCGCACCTTGCGGCGCTTGCCCGACCCCTATCGCTCTGCCCAGCAAGTGGATGAACGGCTCGGTCTTCATGACGCGATTTCCACCGCCTGGTATTTCCACCAGTCCGGTTCCACCTCCGCGCTTGCCCAGCCCCAGCGCGCTGAAGCGCTCCGGTTGGCAGCCTCCGCGGACGCGCGCTCCGTAATGGCGTGGAAGTTTCCCCGCCAGACTTATGCCGCCGCTGCGCTGCTGGTGGGGGCCTTATCGCTCTTCCTGCTCCGCTTCGGCATTCGCGGCAGTCTCGACCTCCGGCAGCCGCTAGTGGAAGCAGTGGCCGACTTCTTCCGTCCGGACAAAGCGATTCAGGCCAGAGGAAAGAAACCTCCCAATCTCCCGGGCGATGATCCCATCGGCATCGCGCTGGACCCTGGCCAGCAGCAGCAAGAGCTGGAGGCCGCGCCCGATTCTGTTCTCATGGAGTCCCAAACTCCCGATGTGAATAACGCTGACGGCCGCGCCTCCGAACGCGCTCAAAAAGCCAACGTGAAGGCGCAGGGCGATGAAGGCGACCCGCTCATGGACAGCAGCGAGGAGGGAGAGCGCGGCAAAGGCGAATCCGGCCGGCAAGACGGCGCCGATGGCGGAGGCAAGCAGTCCGGCGGCGAGCCGCCCGATCAGGCCAACTCCCCGCAAGGCTCTCCGCAAGGCAACGGGCAGGAAAGCAACAGCCTGATGGACAAGATGCGCGATGCCATGGCGAACCTGATGTCCAAGCTCAAAATCCCGCCGCAGGGCGGAAAGAACTCTCAGTCAGCCGAAGCCAAAGGGGGGCAACAGTCCGGCAAGAAGGAGGCGGCGGGACAAAAGGGCAAACCGGGAGAGGGGTCCCCGCAAGGCAAGGGCGCGCCCAGTGACGACTCGAACGCCGATCAACAAGGCCAAGGCGACCAACAGGCGCAGGCCGGTCAGGGTAAAGGGTCCGATAAGGGCTCTGACCAGAATGGCCCGAACGAGGCCAAGAGCGGCATGGGTAAGCAGGACGGCAGCAAGGACCTCAAAGACGCCGAACAGGCTGCCGCGATGGGCAAGCTCAGCGAGATCTACGGCAAACGCGCCGCCAATGTGACCGGTGAGGTGATGGTGGAGGTCAACAGCGGTAAGCAGCAACAATTGAGGACTGCCTACAGCAAGAGCGCCGCCACGCACAAGGAAGCGGGCGGAGAAATCCACCGCGACGAAATTCCCCTCGACATGCAGCACTACGTCCAGCAGTATTTTGAGAACGTGCGCAAGGGCGAAGTCACCCCAAAAGAGTCCGCCCCACAAGAGCCCGCCCCCGGCAAACCCTCGGAGCAGAAGTAGCTATTTACTCCCGGTGAACTTCTGGTGCAGGCTCTGCGCGAAGTAGTTGACCACTTCCGCCTCGTTGCGCGCCATCTCGTAATAGACAGCTTTGAGCAACTGATCCTTCCGGTTGAGAAGTGTTTCACGAATGGTCTGCTGTACACGCGGATCGGTGAGTTCACGCTGTCCGGCCGGCTCCTTGGAAATGACTTTGAGAATCCGGAAGCCTTCCGGGGTGTGCAGCACCGGCGAGACCTGCCCCGGTTGCAGTGACATCACCATCTTGCGCAACTCCACATGCGCCTGTTCCAGGGAAGACTCCTGGACAAAACCCAGGTCTCCGCCGTTGGAGGCGGTGTTGGGATCCTCAGAAAAGTTCTGCGCGATCATGGTGAAGTCCTCACCCTGTTTCAGGCGCGCCTCAATCATCTGGATCTTTTGCTTGGCCTGCTCCTCGTTTTGCGCCTTGTCGCTCTTCAGATTACGCACATTTGGGTCCGGCTGCGGCGTCACCAGCACCTGCGCCAGATGCACCTGCGGCTCGGCCAGATTGAAGCTCGCCTTGTTAGCCGCGTAAAAGTCCGACACATCCTTATCGGTGATCGAAATGTGGGAGGTGATCTCTTTGTTGAACAGTTTCTGAATGGAAAGGTCGCGCCGTAATTGCGACTTCAATTCATCGGCCGTGATCTTGCGCGCGTTCAATTGCTTGGCAAACTCCTCCTGCGTATAGGGAGCTTTCAGCTCGTTGAACTTGGTGGTCACTTCGCTGTCCTGCGCCACCAGGCTGCGCTTCTCGGCCCGCTGCAGCATGATCTCGTTGTCGACCATCCCGCGCAGAACTTCGAGTTTTTGGATGGCCACCTGATCTTCGCTTGTTTCGGGGCTCGGCGATGGGAATTGCAGCTTGTATTGCTTATCGAGGTCGTCGAAGGTGATGGGCCGTGAATTGACCTGCGCCGCTACGCCCGCCGGGGCCGATCGCTTGCAGGCCGCCAGCATCAGTACCAGGGAAATGGTAATGGAAATGAAGATTCTGGAGCGGAACATAAAGCTTTCATATTCTAGCGCGACTCGGGCTGGCGGTGTGGCGCTTCTTGTTCCAAAGCCGCGCATCAGTGCGATAATGAGCCGGCGACCTCACCCAGTTGGGGTTAGGTGTCCGGTGTTCCTATCAATCTTGAACGCGACGAAGCTGCCGGTTCTGATTGGCCGATCCGGAACCCGCCCGCCGAATCGATGCCGAAGCTGAGCAACCCCTCAGTGGCGATCACTTACAAGCCCCTTATGGCCGATTTTCCCGGCGCTGTAGGGGCTTTTGCAGGGACCGCTGGCGGTTGCACACTCCTGAGCATCGGCGACTCAGGGCGAACAGCGCTGCATTTGACGATGCTCAAGCATGATTGTGGTAAATTGCTTTGTTGCTAAAGGGGGTGATATAGCTGAGTCCGGATAATCATAAGAAGTTGAAAGAGCGGGTTGTCCGGGCGGCGGAAGCGGCTCTGGCCCACCACCAATATGTCAGCGCGATCGACGTCCTCACTGGAGCCAGACTCCTGGAGCCTACGCAGGTCGAAGCTTGGCGCAAAGGGCGCATCGACTTCCTGGAACGGGTGATCCAGGGGAATCTCAAGAAGATCTCGCTATCGATGGCGATCTTCCGCCACTGGGCGCGGGAGAAAGGTCTGAAGCCCAGTGAAACCGGCTACGTACGCCGTACGCGCGCGGGGACCATGGACCTGCAATTCAGCAAGAGCGGAGATCCGGCTATCGAGAAGAGTTACCGTACTCACTATGTTTCGCCGGTCCTGTCGGAGCGCAAACAGCAGCGGATCACTGAGAAGCTGAGCCGCGCCGCCGAGCCCGTGGTATTCGAAATCCTGCGCGACTCCCAGTGCTCGGAATGCGGCGCCGAAGTCGAGCGGGGCTCCTTCCTTTTTATGGAGGCGGGGCAACCACTGTGCCTGCCGTGCGCGCGCATGGACGGCCTCGAATACCTCCCGGCAGGCGATGCCGCCCTGACGCGGCGCAGCGCCAAGTACAGCCAGCGCACTGCCGTGGTGGTGCGTTTCAGCCGGTCGCGCGGGCGTTATGAGAGGCAGGGCATCCTGGTGGAGACCTCTGCTGTAGAGAGAGCGGAACAAGAGTGCTCGCTGGACCACGATGAACGGACCAAAGCAAGGGCTGTTGGGGCCGCGCGGCGGAAGGAGCAGGATCGCGCATTGATCGCCCAGATGACCGCGCGGATAGGAATCCTGTTTCCCCGGTGTCCGCCCAATGAGGCGGCGGCCATTGCCGCGCACACTGCCGCACGGGGCAGCGGCCGGGTCGGGCGAACCGCGGCGGGCAGAAGCCTCGAAGAGCAAGCTCTCGCTGCCGCCGTAACGGCCGCCGTCCGTCATGAACATACGAAGTATGATGCGCTACTGGCGGCTGGTCTGGATCGCGATCTTGCCCGGCAGCAGGTCGCCGATCAGGTGCAAGCAATTCTGGCGGCGTGGCGCAAGTAAAGCGGGTCACTCCTTGGCTTTCCGCGCCCAGCGCCTGCCATTGCGCGTCGAGCCCCGCGTTCTGGTAACAACTCTTCGCTTTCTCCAGGTTCGACAGAGCCGCAATGTAGTATTTGCTTTTGCCCGAATCAATGATGCGCATGCACAAAGCTCGGAAGACTTTCGCCGCGACGCCGGGATGGGACTTGGCGAGGCGCTCGGCCGCGGGCTCGGCAACGTAGTGGCTCAAACTCTCCAGTTGCGTGTTACTGGAGCGGTCCAGCCGTGCCACAAGCCGATCGATCTCCTTAGCCCCAGCCACAAGTCGATGAGCGAAGCCAGATCGCCTTGCTCGGAAGCCACCATGGCTTTTTCATGCCATGCCCCGCGTTCCGCTTTCGGAACAAAGCGAATGAGCTCCTCGTAGGTGAACTCGTTGGGGTCCGCCTGGAACTCGGCCCACGCCGAGTCAAGCGCCTCGCTGTCGCGGCCGAGCTTCACCAGCAGGGCGCGCCGCATCTCGCTCAAATTGTAGCTGGCGCCGCCACCGAAGGTGTTTCGCTTCTCGATTCCGAGCCCTCGTTCCAGCCAGGCAAGGGCGTCGTTCGGTTTGCGCTTGGCCTGGAACATCGTGGCGATGGCCCTGCAATCGGCCTGCGTGAGCTCGGTCTGCGCGGTCAGATCGAGACACTTCCCGACGTTTCGCTGCTGCGAATAGACGGCCTTCAGCATCCGGCCCCATTAGTCGCGAACGTAGTTGGGATTTGGCGCCGCCGGGCCTTTCCGTTCGCTGAGCGCGGCGCACTCCTTGTTGAAGCGGGCGCGCACCTCCCGCTCGAAGGCCTCCAGTCCCGCCCTGTCCAGAACTTTTACCGCCGCAAGTTCCAAATCGTTGCAGAAACCGTACGGGTCGTCGTCCATCCATCCGAGCAGGAGATTGGCTGTCTCGTCGCGATCCGCGCCGGCCGCTTGCCGCGCCTTGATCCAGCCGCAAAAGAGGCCGCCGGCGAACGTCCCGAACTCCCCGTCCGAGTCGTCGATCTCCTCCGCCTTCAGGTTGCAGCCGGCGAGGAAGGTTTCGTACAGCGTTACGCCCCGCGCGGGATCGGTGTTCACCGCTTTCGCAATCTCGCCCTCCACATGACGCAGGTCAGAGACGAAGGAGGAACCTTCGTTCCAGCCAATGAAGTGGCCCGGCTGGAGGGCGGATTCGATCATGCCGTCCATCGGGTCCCGGCGGACTGCTCGCCGCTTGGTCATGTTGTAAGCTCCAATGAAGGGAATTCATATCTATGTTAATCGAACAGCAGATCGCCGAACGGCAAGCAAGGGCGGGCAGCGCCGTGGCGCGAGTCCTGGAGCGGCCCGCGCGCAGCGCTTATGGCGACTACAAAATCAAGTCTGGCAGTGGACGAACCTACCGCGTCGCCATGCGCGGGCTGGGCCTGTTTGAGAACTATTGCTCCTGCCCCGACTTCGCCGTCAATACGCTGGGAACCTGCAAGCATATCGAAGCCATGCTTTTGCAGTTGCGGCAGCGCCGCCGGAAGGCGCCCGAGACGGCAGACTATAAACGCGCGCGCGCTTCCATCTCGCTCCAGTATGGAGACACGATCGAGGTACGGCTGCATTTGCCCGATGCGCCCTCGCCTGCCATGCGATCGCTCGCCGCGGAATACTTCGATCCGGCGGGACTGTTGCGGCGCCAGCATTACCGGCAATTCGCACAAGTGCTGGAAGCGTTCCGGAACGCGGACGAAAATTCGGTCATCTATAGCGACGTTCTGGAATACATCGATTGGGAAAACGAGCTGGCAGAGGGCCTGGAGTTGGAACGCAAGCTGCTGGCGAAGCTCAAGCAGGGGCAAGACCCGGTGGCCGGCGTTCTGAAAACCAAGCTTCTGCCGTACCAGACGCAAGGCGCCCTGTTCGCGGCTTGCCGCGGCCGGGTGGTCCTCGCCGACGACATGGGTCTGGGGAAAACAGTGCAAGCGCTGGCCGCGGCCGAACTTCTGCGCCGCCGCAAGGGAATCGAGCGAGTGCTGGTGATTGCGCCCGCCTCCGTCAAATACCAGTGGAAAACGGAGATCGAGAAGTTCACCGATCTCCCAGCGCAGGTCATCGACGGGTTGTTGCCCCGGCGGCAGGCGCTGTACGCTTCCCCCGCGTTCTTCACGCTTTCCAGCTATGAACTGGTCCTCAAGGATGTGCGGTACATGCACGAATTGAAGCCGGACCTGATCATTCTCGACGAAGCGCAGCGCATACGCAACTGGACCACCGCCACCGCGCGCACCATCAAACAATTGAAGAGCCGTTACGCCTTCATCCTCACAGGCACCCCGCTCGAAAACAAATTGGAGGAGCTCTTTTCCGTGGTCGAGTTCGTCGACGGACGCAGATTGGGTCCCGCCTTCCGCTTCTTGCACGAACATCGCATGGAGGATTCGAAGGGCACTCTGCTGGGCTATCGCGGCTTGGATCGTATTCACGGCCAACTGGCGCCGGTTCTGCTCCGGCGCACCCGCCCGGAGGTTCTCAAGGATCTCCCGGAGCGGACCGACCAGGTCTTCCGCGTGCCTCTGACGCTCAAGCAGGCGGAGCCGTATTACGAGCAAAGCGATATCTTGGCCGCGCTCATGCGGAAGTGGGAAAAACAGAAATGGCTGTCCGAGATCGATCACAAGCGGGTCCTGTGCTGCATTCAAAACATGCGCATGCTGTGCAATTCGACGTTTCTTTTCGATAAGAAAACCCACCATTCACCAAAGCTCAAGGAGTTTCGCGAGATTCTCACCGAACTCGCCATCGAGGAAAACCGCAAAGTGGTGGTGTTCAGCGAGTACGAGCGCATGACGCATTTGGCCGGTGAGGAGCTGCGCAAGCTGGGAATCGGCTTCGTCTCGCTCCATGGCGGTGTGCCTTCCCGCCAACGCGGAGCGCTGATGGAGAAGTTCCGTCGCGATCCGGCCTGCAAGGTCTTCCTCTCCACGGATGCGGGAGGTGTCGGGCTGAACCTGCAAGCCGCCTCGGCGGTCGTAAACTTCGAGCCGCCATGGAACCCGGCCCGGCTGGAGCAGCGGATTGGGCGCGTGCACCGGTTGGGCCAGTCGCGTCCGGTTCATGTGATCCACATGCTTACCTCCGATAGCATCGAAGAGCGCGTGTGGGAAACTCTGCGCTTGAAGAAGTCGCTGTTCGCGGGAGTGTTCGACTCACCCACAGGCGAGGTCAGCTTTGAAAGGCTGGGCCGGAAAATGGGTTTCCAAGCGGTGAAGGAAATCTTTGCCGGTCAACCCGGCCGGCCGAAACCTGTGATCGAATCATCCGCGCCCGTCCCTTTGAAGACGGTGGCTGCCGATGCGCCACAAACGGTGGGTCCGGCTGCGGCGCCGGGTACGCAGGACTCGGAGGCAAGCGGTGCCCGGGCAGGCGCGGACGGAATCGAAAAGGCCGCGTCCGGCTTGATGGAAGCCGGCGTCAAATTCATCGAGTCGATCGCATCTCGCGGCGCTGCGGGAAGTTCCGCTGAGGCATCCGGCTTCCGATTGGAACAGATCTTGAAAGGCCTGTTCACGCGCGAGACCGGGGCCAACCGGACAGTCCTATCCATACCTCTGCCGGAGTCCCTGAGCCAGGAGCGCCTCACGGCGGCGATCTCGGGCCTGGTGACTACGCTTGGGCGGGCGGTCTCGGCGGCGGGCAAGTAGTGAGATCGACTTTGGGTGAGGAGGCCGCGCCTTTCGCGCAATCAGTGTGCTAATGTCTGGGCAGAGATGGACATTCAGAAGACCATGAAATTCATCCTTGAGCAGCAGGCGCAGACCGCTGTCTTTCAGGCACAGGCCGTCAGCTTTCAAGCGGCGACTGAAAAGCGCTTCGATGCGATTTCGAAGCTGCTTCAGACCGGCATGCGGATGCTGGTGGACTATCAGAAAGAAACCAACACCAGGATGAATACGCTGATCGACGCCCAGATGCGGAACGAGGAAAGCATCCGGAAGACCGACGACAGGTTTAACCGCTGGCTGGACGCGCAACGCGGCGGCGCAACCAACGGGCATTAGCCCGCAAGCTGGTAAGCTCTATCCTATATATGGGGCTCAGCGCACTCACTCGAATGGCGGCTTCGGCTGCCTGTATTGTGGTCGTGGCCTCCCTGCTGGCCGCCTCCGCATGGGCGCCCGGTAAACATACCCGCCGCTTCTTCCAACGCGGAGTCAGTTTTACCGCTGAACGAAGGATTCGTTACGGATCACCGGACTCAATCGAGATGCTCAAACGATTGCCCGCCTTTGGTGTCGATGCCATCGCGCTGATTCCCTATGGATTTTCGCGCGGCAATCCGCTGGAAATCCGCACCGCCTCCACGCGCAGTTGGGAAAGTGATGCCGGCATTGCCACGCTGGCGGCCCAAGCCCGCCAGTTGGGAATCAAAGTGATGCTCAAGCCCCATGTCTGGCGCGTTCAGCCGGAGAAAGTCAGTAGCCCGGAGACTATGCGCTTGTGGTTTGCCGAGTACACCAGGTTCCTCGAACACTATGCCCGCCTCGCCGTCCGTATCGATGCCGGCCTGTTCTGCATCGGGGTCGAATTAGGTCCATTAACCAGGGAGGAAACCCAGTGGCGCACACTCATCCGGAAAGTGCGCGCCATCTATGACGGCCCCCTTGTCTACGCCGCCAATTTCGGTGAAGAGTTCGAGCGAATCCGGTTCTGGGATGCTTTAGACTACATCGGGCTCGACAACTATTATCCGCTCACAGAGGATTACTCCGCCGCCGCGCTGGTGGAAAAAGTGGAGACGGTGCAGCGGCGCTTCCGGAAACCGGTGCTGTTCACGGAAGCCGGATTCTCAAGCGCCGAGGGCGCTCATAAAACGCCCTGGGCTGACGAGACCGCGAATCCGGTTTCCTTGGAAGAACAGACCCGCTGCTACGCAGCACTCCTGCAAGCCTTCTATGCCAAAGAATGGTTCCACGGCGTTTATTGGTGGAAGGTGGGCACCAACGGCTATGGTGGTCCGGACGACAACTCAATGACGCCCTGGGGCAAGCCCGCCATGGACGTGGTGAAGAAGTACTACACCACCGGCCGCCGTTAGTAAATGTGTCAGGCGTTTTGCGCGATTGCCCGCAGCAGCCGTAGCGCACAGTGTTCCGTCTTCTGGCCGCGGTCCAGCGCTGGATTGTAGTTGGTGAGATTCACGGCTGCCAGTGGAATCCAGGACAGGATTGTTCCCAGAATAACCTCGGCCATGGATATCGAAACACCGCCCGGCCCACGATAGTTGACCCCGGGCGATTCCTGCGCATCGAGGAAATCGATATCAATGTGGAGATAGATCCGGTCTACACGCGTGCGCAGGTCTTCCAACAAGTCCGGAAGATCATCCAACCGGTCGTGCGGGCGCACGGCGACAAAGGACTGCGCCAGCCGGTCCGGTTCTCCCGGGTCCAGATCGCGCACGCCGAGCAGTAATGTGTTCTGCTCCGCTACGAGCGCTTCCATTCCGATCCTCTCGCGAAGATCGGCATGGCAATGCCCTAACGCGATGGCCAGGGACATGCCCTCGAGTGCGCCGCTGATACTGGTCTCCGGTGTATGAAAATCGCCGTGCGCGTCGAGCCAGACAATGCCGAGGCCCGCCGCGTCGAGGGCAGCCAGCGTACCGAGGCACGTGTTGCAATTGCCCGCCAGCACCACCGGCAGGCAGTCCTGTTCCACTGAGGCGGCCACGGACTGCTTGATCTGTCGGTTCAGATCCACCACCGCGTCCAGATCATCGGCTGGTTCACCGGCGCGGCGCATATGCACTACCTGCGCCGGCATGCCATCCCGGGCCAATACACGGTCTGCGCCAGAGGCCAATAGCCGCCGTGGTCCTGCGCCGGCGGCCACATCTTCCAAACCCAAATGGAACCCCGCTTCAATGAGAGTGACCGGCCGCATCAGGACTTCCGGAGCTGAATGCCGAGATCGCGCAGCAGCCGGTCCGGCACCTCCGACGGCGCCTCGCACATCAGGTCTGTGCCTTTCGCCGTCTTCGGAAACGCGATTACGTCGCGGATGGATGTTTCACCCGCGAGGATCATGACCAGCCGGTCAAAGCCGATGGCCGCGCCGCCGTGCGGCGGTGCACCGTACTCGAGCGCATCCAGCAGGAACCCGAACTTGTGCCGCGCCTCTTCCTCAGACAACCCCAGCGCGGAAAATACCTGCGACTGTACATCGCGCCGGTGAATCCGGATCGATCCCGAGGCCAGCTCCACGCCGTTCAATACCAAGTCATAGGATTTCGCACGGCACCCGGCCGGATCGGTGGTGAGCTTGCCGATGTGTTCGTCCAGGACGCTGGTAAAGGGATGGTGCGCCGCCATCCAGCGTTTCTCTTCCTCATCCCACTCAAACATCGGGAAATCCACCACCCAAAGAAATTGCAGCGAGGCGGCATCGAGCAGTTTGTGGCGGTCGTTGAAGCGATTGCCCGCCTGCAGCCTCAACTGCCCGCACGCCTTCAGAACCGTCTCCTCGGGGCGATGCCCGGCCGGGGCCTCGCCTACCCCGCACAGCAGCAGCAGGTCTTCCTCGCCCGCTCCGGCGCGCAGGCGCAGCGCGGCCATCGCTTGCGGAAAATCTCTCTCCAGGCGCTTGGCATCGTCGTAAACCCGCAATCCTTTTTCCTGGCCGAATGCCTTCAGTTCATCCCGCTCTCTTCGCGTGAGCTGTCCTGTTTTGGGAACGTGAAGGGCCACCAGCGGCGTGTTATCGGCGCACAGGCCCGCGCCTGCAAACAGGTCATTCACAATATGGAAAGGCGGCAGGCGCAGATCGGGTTTGTCGGTTCCGTAGCTGCGCATAGCCTGGTCATAGGTCAGGCGCACGAACGGCGCCGGAATGTCGAAGCCGGCCACTTTGCACATGCGCTGCACCAGCGGTTCAATCGCCTCAAACACGCGGTCCTGCTGCGGGAACGACATCTCGATGTCGATCTGCGTAAATTCGTACTGGCGGTCGGCGCGCAGATCCTCATCGCGAAAGCACCGCACAATCTGGAAATACTTGTCAAAACCGGACACCATCAGCAACTGCTTAAAGATCTGCGGCGACTGCGGCAGCGCATAGAAGGCGCCTGGATTCACGCGCGAGGGCACAAGGAAATCGCGCGCCCCTTCCGGCGTCGAACGCGTCATGAAGGGCGTCTCGATCTCGAGGAATCCCTGCTCATACAGGGCCTTTCTTGCCTCCAGCGCAATCTTCGAACGCAGTATGATGTTCCGCTGCATACGCGGGCGGCGCAAGTCCACGAACCGGTACTTGAGACGAGCCTCCTCGCTCACATCCACGTTGTCTTCCATCGGAAAGGGAGGCGTGCGTGATTCGTTGAGAATCCAGACTTTCTCGACTACGATCTCCACCGCGCCGGTGGGAATGCTCGCATTGATCGTCTCGGGTGTACGCAGCGCCACAATCCCCTCCACCGCCACTACGAACTCAGACCGGATCTGCTCGGCGCGGGCATGTATGGCCGCATCGCCATCGGCGTGAAACACAGCCTGCGCCACGCCTTCGCGGTCGCGCACGTGCAAGAAAATGACTCCGCCCAGATCGCGCCGCCGGTGCACCCAGCCCATCACCACCGCGCGTTTGCCCGCGTCGGTGGGGCGGAGTTCTCCGCAGTAATGCGTCCGGCGAAGCTCGCCAAGAAAGTCGAGTTGTAGGGAACCTTCCATATGGTTGTTGTGACTCTTCGTAAGATTATTATTAGTAAAGCGGGAAACGCTCGATGAGTTGGGAGCCGGAGATGCTCTCCTGTTCTCCCGTGGCCATGTTCTTCAGCGCGTACTGACCCGTACTGATCTCATTGTCGCCTACAATCAGTGTAAAGCGCGCGCCCAGCTTGTGCGCCACTTCCAAGCCGCGCTTCAACTTTGCGTCGGCGCCCAGTTCCACGCACGCCCCGCGCTGCCGGAGTTGATAGGCCAGACCGGCGGAATGCCGCAGCGCATCCTGGCCCAGCGGAGCAATGTAGAGTTCCAACCGATGGCGGTGCAACCCGGGAGAGCCTTCCTCCAGGCTCATCACCAGCCGGTCCTCGCCAATCGAGAACCCGATGCCAGGCGCAGCCACGCGCGAGCCGAGCTGCTCGGCCAATCCGTCATAGCGGCCGCCGCCCAATATGGAATTCTGTGCTCCCAACGCCTCGTGCACGAACTCGAATGTCGTGCGCATGTAGTAATCGAGTCCGCGAACGAGGCGCGGTTTCACCTGGTAGGTAATGCCGCGGTCATCGAGAAATTTGCGCACGAGTTGGAAATGCCCCGCGCAGGCCGGGCACAAATGATCCAGTATGGAGGGCAGGGAATCGATCACCGGCTGATCGCCCGGCACCTTGCAGTCCAGCACGCGCAGCGGGTTGGAATCCACGCGGCGCCGGCAATCCTGGCACATCGTGGCGGCCACTCCGCTCAACTTCTCCTTGAGTGCGGCGAGGAACCGCGGACGGCATTCCGAACACCCCACTGAGTTGAGCAGCACCTCAAATCCGGTGACTCCGCTCTGGAGGAGAACCTCGCGCACCATCTCGATCACTTCCGCGTCCACGGCGGGCGAATCGGAGCCGATCGCCTCCGCCCCAATCTGGTAGAACTGCCGGTACCGCCCTTTTTGTGGCCGTTCCCGCCGGAACATTGGGCCGATGTAGTAGAGCTTCTGTAAGCCCGGCTGCTGATGCAAACTATGTTCGATGTAAGCCCGGATCACCGGCGCCGTGTTTTCCGGACGCAAGGTGAGTGATGACCCGTCGCGGTCTTCAAACGTGTACATCTCCTTGGTAACGATATCGGTTTCTTCGCCTACCCCACGCGCAAAAAGCTGCGTCTCTTCGAAAATCGGCGTGCGGATCTCCTGGTAGTTGTAGGTTCGGAAAACTTTCCTGGCAGTCTCCTCCACGTGATTCCAGACCGAACTGGAAGGTGGCAGTATGTCGCGTGTGCCTTTTACCGCCTGGATCACGAAGGTTCATCCTTATAACGCTTCCCCAACTCCACATAGCGCATCGCGTTCAAGCGGAACTTCTCCCGCTCCTCCTCGCTCACTTGCCGCCGTATTTTTCCCGGAATACCCATCACCATGCTCCCCGGAGGAATCTCGGCGCCTTCGGAAATCAATGCTCCGGCAGCGATGATGGACCCTGTGCCTATGCGCGCCCCGTTCAGCACAATCGCTCCGATGCCGATCAGCGCATCATCCTCCACCGTGCATCCGTGCAAGACCACCGAGTGGCCCACGGTGACACGATTGCCGATCACCAGTGGATAATCGGGAGCATCCACATGGCACACCGAGTTGTCCTGGATGTTGGAATCGTCCCCGATGGTGATCTGGTTCATATCGCCGCGGAGAGTGGTGTTGGGCCAAATGCTCACCCGCTCGCCGACGGTGACCTTGCCGATCACTTGCGCCGACTCATCTATATAGGCGGATGCCGCAATCTTGGGCACAGCCCCGCGAAAGGATCGAATCATGGTGGAAGAGACCAATTTAGCACGCCCAAAAAATCTTTGGATCGACATCGATCGGCTAAAAGTTGCTGTAACCGCGATGAAGGGCTAAACTGGTGAAGTACGTCGGGGCGTGGCTCAGCCTGGTAGAGCGCCTGGTTCGGGACCAGGAGGCCGGAGGTTCGAATCCTCTCGCCCCGACCATTTATCCCTTTCGGCTTCATTGAATTGCGGCGGTTGAAGGCTTGGCGCTTTCAGCCGTCGTTTCTGCATTGTGCCCAATTTTGTGCCCCCCCTGAGCATTTCGAGCTCGTTCGATGGCTTCCATGATCGTGTGCGCTTGCGGGTGAACGTATCGCCGGGTAGTGGCGAAATCGCTGTGCCCCGCCAGGTATCCAAGGGTGTACGGGTCCATGTACGCCGCCCACCGCGTTAAACAAGTATTCCGGAACGTGTAAAGCGGGAAGTACGTAACCTTCGCCAGCTTCGACGCCTTCGGATGCTGCCTCTTCAAACTGGACTTCTCGATATGCCCGCTCCGGGTTGGTGCCGGAAACAACCATTCGCCCATTCCTGCCGCGCGCCGCATCTCAATGAGTGCCGCCGCCCGTTGCGTCAAGGGAATTGTCCGCCGCGCGTTCTCCGTCATCCCGAAGGGAATGTGAACCGCGCCGTCCCGGACGTGTTCCCACCGAAGCCGGAAGCACTCTTCCGGCCTCAAGCCGCAGTCAATGAGAACCGTCGCCACGTCCCGGAGTAGAAACGGGTCCTCGGGTCGAATCGGCTGTTCGCCCCGCATGTTTGCCCGGATGCCTTCGAGCGCACGCCGGTAGGACTCCAGTATTTCTTCCCCGATGGCGGTTGCCGCTTCCAGGTAGTGGGCCTCTTCATCTGCGCTTAGGACCCGGTCCCGGTGGTTCTCTCCTGGTAGCATCTCGACTTTGGGAAGCGCCTTTTCGACTTTTCCCCATTCCATCGCCAGCTTCAGCATCCGCCGCAAGACTTCCAGTTGCCGGTTGATAGTCGAAACTTCCAGCCCTGCTTCCCGCCGCTTTGCCACAAAGCCCGCGATTCTCTCAGCCGTGATCGCATCCAAGGTGCAACTTGCCAGTGGCGCGTGTCCGGTCAGGTTTTTCAACGGTTCTGTAATACTCCAGGGTCTTCGGCTTGCTCTGGAATCGCGATTCGATATACGGCTTGAAGTCCCGTTCCGCAAAGTCCTTCAGAGTCGGGACGGATGCCCGGTTCCAGATGCCGACTTCACCCTTCGCCAGCGAAGTCTTGTGCGCGGCCTCCATCTGTTCGGCGTTCCGCTTGTTTGATTGCTTCGTGCTCTCCCGGATCGATTCGCCGTTCCAGGTGAATTTGTACCACCAGACTCGACCACGCTTGTAGACTGCCATGTTGTTTAACCTCCCTCTTTCTAGGCCCGGCCCTTGCCTGTCAGAATCCGATTGATGACCACGCCATGCCACGGCTTGCCTGTGCGCGTGGGGATACCCTCTTCTTTTAGCCGCACCGCGATGCGGTCGAAGCCTATGCCCTGGGCTCGGAGTTCCTTCATCCGCGCGAGCGCGCCTTCGGCTCTTCGGGGCGATGGTAGGAAGGATCGCCGCCTTGCCGGTGCCGACGGAGTAGACGGAGGTGGTGGATGCAGCGAAATCAGGCGGCCAGGAGTTGAGGGTCGGCGAGGTGTTTGTGGAATGCGCTGGAAAGACAGGATTTCCCAGTTTTGGATTTTTCCGGCAGGGCGACAACTGCGCCTTGCGGGGAGAAGACGGCCCCCAGAGGGGAAAATGCAACTCGCCGGATCAAGGGATGGCGGCTGGGTGTATACTGACAGACATGCGGGAGCCAAAATGGAAATCCCGGCTTATCCGCTCTACCGCGATATGCCAAGATTAACTGGATATCGAATCGTGGCCGCTTGAATGCGCCACCGGAGAAAACATGCCTACTACTCAAACCAACATAACTCGCAAGAAGTTCATCGCCGCTTTGAATGAAGATCTTTCGCGTGAATATCAGGCGATCATTGCTTATGTGAACTATTCGCAGGTGCTCAAGGGAGCCGCGTACATGAACATTGCCGCTGAACTTGAGGTTCATGCGAAGGAAGAGCTCGACCATGCGCTGCAGATCGCGAAGCACGTCGATTATCTGGGCGGCATGCCCGCAGTGACGCCGAAGCCCGTCAAAACCTCAGAGAAAGCGGAGGCCATGCTCAAGTTCGACCTGGAAGATGAACAGGAGACAATTCGCAACTACCGGCGCCGTGTCAAGCAGGCCGATGACCTTAACGAGTTCGCGATTGCCGAAAGCCTGCGCGGCATCCTGGTACAGGAGCAGGATCATCTGATCGCATTGGCCAGTGCCCTCGGCATCGACCCGCCGGATGCGGGAATCGCCGATTAGGTTTCCGCTCCGACCTGCCGCTTCTTCATGAATTAGTTTGCGGCGATATCACGCACCGTAACCCAGAGAAATTCAACAAACTGGTGCAGGGCTTGTTCGAGGATCTTCTCATCGTCGCCATGCGCGCCGCCGAGCAGACGGTCCTTTTCCTCCACCATGGGACCAATCCCGTAGGCTTGTACACCACGGGCGCGAAGCTGCGCCATGTCGGTTGCGCCGGTCAGCATGTAGGGCAACGTGACCGCGCCCGGATAGATCTTCTTCTGCGCGGCCTCCAGCAGACGGAACAACTCCGTATCCATCCGCGTGGGTTGGCCGGCGGGACGCCCGCCCCGGTTAGCCACCACCTCGATCCGCGGATCGTTGATCACGCGGCGGAGGCTTTGATAGAACTGTCCCATATCCTCATCGGGCAGGGCACGGATGTCGAGGATGGCTTCCGCCTCGGACGGAATCACGTTGGAACGGAAGCCGGCCTTGATGACGTTGGGCGAGATGGAGGTCCGCAGGATGGAGTTATGCGTGATCTCGTGTTGGCGGAAGTAATTCTCGATGGCCGGGGCTTTGCCGGTTAGCACGATTTCCCGGTAGCGGCGCGCCTCATCGGGAGAGCTGATGGCGGCCAGCCGCTCGAAATAGGAGCGTGTGGTGTCGTTGAGCCGCATCGGCGGCTGCCATTCCGCCACCCGCGCCACTGCCCCGGCCAGATGCACCACCGCATTGTCCATGCGCGGCGCGGAACCGTGTCCGGCCGTTCCCCGCGCGATCAGCGTCGCCCCCCGTGGAACTTTTTCCGTAGTGGCAACCGTCATGTAGACTGGTACGCCGGCCCGGCGCAGCCCGCCACCGCCTTCGGCCAGACAATATTCGGCATCGATCTGGTTCCAGTGGTTCTCGACAAGAAAGTTGATGCCCACGGCCGAGTTTCCCTCTTCACCGGCTTCGGCCACAAAAATGACGTCGCGATCCAGCTTCACGCCGAGGCGCTTCAGCGTGAGGAGTACCATGAGACCGGCGGTGAGGTTGTCCTTGTCATCCAGCGCGCCGCGGCCGTAAATGTAGCCATCCTTACGAATGGCGGCGAAGGGATCGAAGCTCCATTTTTCACGCTGCACGCCGACCACGTCGGTATGACCCATGATCAGGATGGGCCGTTTGCGCCCGGTTCCAGTGAGGCGCGCCACCAGGTTCGCGCGGCCTTCGGTGTGAGTGAACAGCTTGGCGGGGATACCTTCCTTCTCCAGAACACCCTGCAAATAGAGAGCAGCCTTGGTTTCATTGCCGGGCGGGTTGCTGGTATCCACCTTGAGAAGCGCCGTGAAGTGCTCCACCGTCTCGCGGCGCATCGCCGCGAAGTCCAGGGTCTGTCCGTACAGCCCGGCCATGCCCGCTGCGCAGGCCAGAACAATGAGAACTCTGCGTACCATGGCGTTAGTATAGGGGAATGCGCCACTGGATTACCTTGTTGCTCGTTGTGGCGGCTTCCGCGCAGAGACAACCGCTCTCGTCCACCTGTGCCTGCCCCTCCCAGCCTGCAAATCAGGCGAGCCAGCAAGGCATCGAAGCGCATCTGAAGCGGCGACTGGAAGAGGCATCGCTTTTCTACTCGAAGGCTCTGCAACTGGAGCCGCCTCGCGATGCGTCCGAGGCTGATCGCGCTCTCATTCTTCGCTTTACGCCACGCGTGTTCACCACGCCCAACGATCCATTCGCGCTCAAGGACGCAGCGGCGGTACTCCATCCCAACAGGCGCTGGATCGCGTATCACTTCTTCTGGGAAGACGACATCGATTTCCCGGACGACAATGACCCGTGCGATCACGAATTGATGTGGGTGCAACTGGACCCGTCCGGACAGCGCGTGCGGGCCTACTTCACCTATTTCCACGGCCGCATTTTGGAAGCTCCCGCGGCATCGTTGGAGGATGCGGCCCAGCACCAGGGGCGTCCGGCGATTGTTGTGCAGTGGGGCAAGCATGGGTCCATGCCGCTTGATTGGCGCAACCTCAGCCTGATCGCCGACTCGGGCGACATCGAGCGCAAACACCTCCCGGTGGACAGCCGCCTCACCCTGGAGGCCTACAACCGGGCCACTTTTGAAAAACTAACTACGGTGGGGAGGCAAGCGCAGGATTCCCCGCTGTCCCGGGGTTGGCCGCTCAAGTTCCCCGGCGCGTGGAACGACTTCACCAGCTTTTCCGTCTCCACCGATGTTGCGGGATTGTTGCGCAGCCGGGCCATGATGAAAGTGTCCTGCCTCAACAACGCCGTCATCAACCGGCATTTCCTCCGGTATAACTTTGCGGCAAAAACCGAGTGGCCCGCGGCGCTGTGCGAAATGCGAAGGTAGCGCCTGCCCGAATGCCGGTGGTGTCGTGCCAGGCGGAGGTATCAAAGAGTCTCAGCGATTGTCCGGCGCAGAATCGATTTGGCCGGGGATCGGGCCGGGGATAGAGCTTCGAGGAGAAAAAGGCGGGCATTGGCGGTGTGCTTCCATCGGGAAAGCAACACTGGCGGAAACGACATCGCGAGTAGCCTGGCCAAGAGAACGCCGCCGGATCGGTCCGAGTAGCCAGCGCAAAGCGGACATGCATCGCTGGTCAGGAACGCGGTTGACAGAGGTGGTGGAAGGAAGGCCCGTGACGACGAGCATGCCTGACCCTACGCTCGATTCGAGGCCTGCCGCCGCGGGTCCGGCCAAATAAGTGGATCCCGCAGTCGCTACGTAGGGCGTGCGGCGGTTCCAGTTGTTCCGCTATCGTTCCCGCGTCATGCACTCACGGAGGATTTCATTGATTCGGCTCAGGTGCCTTGGCCCTTAGATTTGAGTCCAAGACTTCATTATCGATCCGGAACGAAATCTGAGTGTTGCGGGGGCGATAGTACTTGCCAATCACCGCGTGGGTCCAATAATCGGGAGGTAACAACTGCCTTTCGTGCCGAGATCAGACGGATGACATCGACATCTGCCTGGCAGCGGTCGACAAACACGATGACCTGATATCGCTGCTCTCCATCGCTTGCGATGAAGTAGTGATCGCCACATTACTGTAGATCCCCCCGCTGTGAGCAAGGTGATCCGCATTGTCTACCGATGAGCAACAGACAGCACAGTTGAGTAATTGGCTCAATCCCCACCTGACAAACTGCGATTCACAGATACCCGTATCTAGCTGAAAAAACAGGGAGCTAAAGCACATTCTGCGAGATTATTGGGTTCTCTCCAGCGCCAGGCATGTTAGAGTTGGGGAACAACTTCAGCGCACTCACAGGATCTGATGTCGGGACCCATGCGTGAATCCGAGGTTGGCGAGAGGGTGCCGTGATCAAACGAACTTGGCTTCTGCTATTAGCGCCCGTACTTATGGGCCAAACTACTTTCCCGGATACCCGGTCCGGCCCGTTCTTCCGTCACATCATTACGGCTCCGGCAACCTATCCGGGTTGTACGCAGACGATCAACGGGCAGGCGGCCCCCAGCTTCACCCGAATCATCATCGATTCGCCAAGCCCCACCATCCCTTTCGAATTGACTTGCAGCTTCGTTGTCGCGGCTGTAAATGTCAAGAGCAAGACCACGGGTACGATTACGTTGGGCTTCCCCGAAGAGATACCGCCCAGTGCGACGCGCAGTGCCTCCAGATACACGCTTCCGCCGGGCTCTCTGCGAACCCGCGCATCCGTCGCCGCCGTCTATACGCCGGAGGTCAGCGTCAGCGTTACTCCTGCTTCGACTTACGACGTCATTCTGACGGTTGGCCACGGAAACCGACCGGGCGGCGGAAGCTTCGGCAATTGCGACACCCAGACGCAAGAGCGAAGATCCGAGCCCAAGAGGGCGATCAACGTTTCGTTGGCGACCACTTGCGATAACGAGTCCATGTTCGAGGGCAGCGTCACACCACATCATGGGTTCGGTTCGCCTAGCGCAAGCAACGTCGCCCAGATCTACACAGTGGTCACCTTGCGGATCACCGACCGCAGTCCCTTCGGAACTTTGGAAGGGGGCTCGTTGGGGGAGCTGCGTATCGAGAGCCAGTACAAGATGGCCCAGCCGGTCTTGACGGTTTCGCCGGCCACACTGCGGGTGGCGGCAGACATGGGCAAAGCTCAGGCGGCCACCGCCACGGTGGATATCACCAACACCGCCGGCGGGTACCTGGATTGGATCGTGACCCAGCTTTCGAGTCCGGCGACCGGCCAGGCTTTCCTTCACCGCACTGTGAACGTGAACAACGCGGGGACCGGGTATGCGACCTTTAGTCCTCTTCGCGCGGATACCATCGCCCCACGCCAGACCAGCCGGCTTACGGTGACGATTGACACGTCCGAAGTGAACGTTCCCGGCACGTTCCGTGGCACGTTCACTCTCCGGCAGGCGAACGTGGGAGGCAGCACGGTGATCCCCATCGAGGTCGTCATCGGAGAATCAACAGGCAACGACCAGGTATCGCTATCCAGCGTTCTTCCGGCGCCGGGGAGCGTGCTGGACTCCAATTCCGAACAGCGCTTTAGCGGCTTAGCGCGCTTCACGCTCGCCTCCGCCGCGCAGGGAACCGTCACTCTGGAAGTTGCCGACCAGAGCGGCGGACCGCCCATCGGCCGGTCGGAGGCCGTCGAGATCAATGTTGCCGGGACGTTTGAAGTGGGGCTGGTGATCCCCACGTTCACGCTTCCCGCCACTGCCACGAGTTTGACTCTAAAAGCGGTGCTGCGCGCGGGCAGCACGGTTACAGAGTCGGCGCCGCCGGTCAATTACACCGTGCTTGGATTGGATTCCATCCGGATCAGGAGTTACCAGCCCCTCAATTCCAACCCGTGGTGGCGAGACGTTAAATCGCCCGAGGTGGTCGCGCTAGCTGAGTTCGTGTTGATCAGGGCCGCCGAGGCGGTCGTAATCTTTCAGCTAACTCAGGATCGCGAGGGGAAAACAAAACCGATCGCGGCTACGGACCCGATCCGGGTCACCAGAGTTCAACAGAATAAAGTCACCAGGGGCGTCATTCCCCCCGAGCTGGTTTCGACCATCCAGGAGGATACAATCTTCTTGACCGCCTTCCTGGTGGATAGCACGAACGGCGAGGAACTCGCCAAGAGCGAGGCCATCGAGTACCGTTTTGAACCCAAGCCGAAGGTAAATATCAACGTTGGTGAAGAACGCATCCCAGAGTGGATATCGTTCGACCCCGCCACACTTCTAGACAAGGCAGGGCGTTCAATTGGAACAGAGTGGTCAACAAGTGGCGATCATCCCGCGATTCGTGTATCGTGGGACTCCGGAGCGCCGGTGGATGCCGGGTACTTTGTGGGACAGATCCTGAACGGCGTTGTCACTTCTTTAATCGATGGCGGTGCGCGTTGGGTTACGCCACCGCGACCTGAACTTGTTTTCAACACGGGCGAAGCCAAGATCGGGTTCGCTGATTCCCTCGAGTTTACCGGCTGGATTCGAAACAAGAGTGGGCAAAATGTATTCTCGGATCCGATCAAGATCAAGGTAGAGGCAATAGCGGCCACCGCCTCGCCCCCGCTGACGACGGTTCGGGTCGGCCAGCCGGCGCAGCAGTTCAAGCACGAAGTGAAGTGGATCACGAATCGTGAGAATCTTAGGTTGGTCCGGGTTGTGAATACCAAACGACGAATTAGCGGGGAAATCACGACTCGTACCTCTATACGCTTTCCCGTGTCATTGGGCATCAACCAGATCGAGGAAGTTCCCTTCGTTTGCCTACGGGATCCGGATATATGTGAAGTGCCTTATGAGGTCGAATCTATCACTGTGCACTACGAGCTCGAGGATGGAAATGACAGCACTAGCGATACTAGAAGCGAAAGAATTCAGTACGACCAGTTCCAATTCCCCGTAATCATCACGAAGGACACCGAAGCGACGATCAACTTCCCCGGCGGTGTGATCGACAAGGCCAAGAGCACGGTCGGGGGGGTGGTCAGGTCCTTAGTGACAGCCGTGGCGCTCGACGGCATCGACAAATTACTAAACGCGCGCTTACCCCCGAAGAACGCACCCAACAATGCATTCGCCACGGCGCCGGAATTGATCGGCATCCGGCGCACCTGGCAATTCGATCCGCCCATTCCTGCCAATGGTTCCTTCACGGGCAACCTGGCGCTCAACTACTCCGAGAGAGACCTGCCCGACGATCCCAACTTCGATGAATCGCAAATGCGCATCGTCTCCTACGATGCCTCGACGGGCCAGACCACCGTTCTTCCGACCGTTCTCGACCGGACCCAAAAAACCGCCACCACGCCGCTGGACCGGCTCGCGCCGTATTACTCCCTGGCTGTGCAGGGGCCGTTCACACGATCGATGCTGAGTACGCCGGTCGCAAGTTCCTCCTGGACGCAGAGCCTGGCGCTGGTGAACACCGGCACGGCGGATGCGGAGTCCTTCCTCACCACCCATAGGAACGACGGCACGATTGCCCAGCTCCCGGATACGCAGAACCCGGCAACGGCGCGGATCGCGCGATCCACACAGATCGTGACCCCCGGGCCCGATTCCGGCAATCCAGGAGTGCAGATCGCCACGGATTCCACCGTGGCCGGGGTGGCCATCCTCACCACGGGAACCCTGCTCGAAGCGCTGGATTTGACGCGCGCGCCCGCCTATCTGGGAATCTTGCCCGACATCGTGCGGAGCGCGAACACGACCACCGAAATCCACTTGGCGAATACCGCCAACGCCCGCAACGAAATCCGGCTGGGCCTATGGAACAGCGACGGGACCAGCGCGGGAGTCCGTACCGTCGCGCTCGAATCCAAGGCGCGTTACGGGCAACCGGTGGAGGCGCTGTTTCCAAGCATGCCCGAGAAGTTCAACGGGTACATCACCTTCGAGGCGCCGCAGGGCGCGGCGGCGGCCCAGATTGTCCAGTCCGGCGCAACCGCCTCGGCGCTGGGGGCGCAGGCCCTGCAAGCGCCGGCCACAACATCCACGCGGCTTTTCGCGCCGAATTTTTCGGCGGGCTCCGATCTGCCCGCGACGATTCTTAACCTGGTGAACCCGACCACGCTCGACGCCAACGTCGTGATCAATGCGTTCGCCGAATCGGGCGCGCGCGTCGGCGCGGCAGTGGGCGTTGCGGTGGCGGCGGGGCGGCAATACCGCGCGAATGTGGCGGACATCTTCAGTCTGAGCGGGGGCGCGCCGGTCATCGGCTCGCTGGTGATCGAAAGCACCATTCGCGGGCTAGTAGGCAACGTGGTAATCGAAGACCCGCTGGGCGGAACGCGCTACCGAACTGCGCTACCGCTGGATCTGGAGCCGTCGCGATCCTGGCTGATTCCGTACGTCTCCAACGCCGAGGGACAAGTCAGCGGCCTGGTGGTACAGAATACCGCCTCGGCGCCGGCCAACGTGCAAGCGAGAATGGTTCGCGGTGACGGCACGACCGTGGGTACCGTGACGCCGCTCGTCCCTGCCAATGGCAGCTACAGCGGGTTGCTGGCCGCATCTCTTCCTGCCTCAGCGGGGCAGCGCGGTTACCTGCTGATCGACGCGGATCAGCCGATCATCCCGTTCTCGATTTTCTCTCGAACCGACGGCGCCACCGATATCGGCGCCGTTCTTCCGCAGCCCGTACCTGGCTCGGCCCCGGCGCCTCCGCCTTCCGTTCCGTCGATCGACGTAAGCCCAGCCAGTCTTGATTTCGGCGCGGTTACGACCGGCCAGACGAAGGACCTCGTGCTAACGGTCCGCAATAATGGCAACGCGACGTTGACTGTCAACTCGGTCACCAGCTCCAACCCGCGCTTCGCCATGGTGGTTCTCTCGACGCCGTTCAACGTGGGCGCGGGATCGTTGCAGTACGCGATCATCCGTTTTTCACCCACTTCAGCGGGGCTGCAAACAGGAACGGTTACTATCGCCAGCAACGATCCGGCTACGCCCTCCGTTACGATTAACGTGACCGGAACCGGCGCCGGCTCCGCGCAAGGACCGATCATCGAAGTAACGCCCGCCAGCCTCGACTTTGGCACAGTAACCAGCGGTCAAACGAAGGACCTGACACTGCTTGTCCGCAACAACGGGAACGCGACTCTTACGGTGAATTCGATCACCAGTTCCAACGTGCGATTCGCTTTGGCGATCAGCGGCACGCCGTTCAACGTGGGCCAGGGATCGTTCCAGAACGCGATCATCCGTTTTTCGCCCATCGCGGCCGGCGCGCAATCAGGAACGCTCACCATCGCCAGCAACGATCCGGCGAAGCCTTCCGTTACGATCAACGTAGCCGGAGCCGGCGCGGGTGGAGGAGGCGGTGGCAGTACGCCAGATCCGAACGTGCTCAAGGTCGACGACGGAGTCTTCGAACTTACGACAGGGTTCAATCAAGGTGGTGTGCAGGGCTACTTTGTCAACCGCCTTACACCTATGTCCTATCCGGCAACCTTGCGAAAGGTCATACTCCTTTTCCCGCCCAGCGGCCCTCCCTCAGGCGGCCTGCCTCTTGGCACGGCGATTCAACTCATCAGCGCCACGACGGCGAGCACCAGTGATCCGCTGACGGGTCTGGCTTTCACTCGCGCCAACAGCACCGTCACGGCATTCGACACTTTCATCGAGTATGACGTCCCCGCCCTGACAATCCAGAGCGGGAGCTTCGTGGTGGGCTTCACCGTCCTGAACCCACCCGGCGTGTTCCCGGCCCTACTCGATACCTCCTCGCAGTCGGCGCGGCGATCCTATGTTAGTCAGGACGGCGCCACTTTCTTCCTCGTCGATAGCATTGCCGGTGTGGGCCCCGGCAACTTCGGAATTCGCGCGCGTGTGGAATACACGGGCAGCGGCGGCGGCACCTCGACGCGAGTAGGGACCACAGTTGCGGCAGGCTGGCCCAATGGCCGCGAATCGAATAATCTGCCCCCTGCCGCCATCGACGGGAACACTGCTACATTCACCTGGACAACCGAGTCGTACGCCAGCGCCAATCCGTCATACCTGGGAGTGGGCTTTGCGGCGGCCACAAGCATCAGCCGGATTCGCCTCTTCAAGGACAACGACGCGGGCGGACCCGGGCTGATCGCCAAGAACCTGGTCATCGAGTACACCACCACCCCGACTTCCACGCCGCTCAGCGCCCGTGTATGGACTCCTGTAACTGGTCTGTCGAACGGATTCCAGGGAGCCGAGTTGCTCACGGCTACCAGTGTAAATGCCAACGGTACCGTCGCCGCCGATTCTCACAACAGCCTCGCAAGCGGCTGGGCTTCGCTGACCTTCAATGCGGTCAGCGCGACCGGCATCCGGATCGGCTTTTCCAATGCCACCCCTATCCCATACAATCATTACCGAGTTTACGAATTCGAAGTCTACTCGGGAGGGAGCGGCGGCGGAACAGAAGGTGGCGGGGCCATCACGGTGACCGTCACTCCGTCGAGTGTGGCGCCTGGCGGGCAGGTGACGGTGACATGGAATGCGCCGGGACGGAACGTTGTTAACGATTGGGTGGGGCTGTATCGCCTGGGAGCCGCGATCAACAGCGAGAACCTACTGCGTCCCACCTGGGAGTCAGTTTTTCAATCGTCAGGGTCGAAGACGTTCACGATGCCTGCCGCTCCTGGCGACTACGTCTTCCACTACTTTACGAGCTCAGGCTACGATCTTGGCGCCACGAGCAACACAATCGTCAGCCGGTGACGTTGCCTTAATAATCGTACAGCACGGGCATCCATAGTGCAGAGCGATCCGCGCGGGTGTGGAACGGGGTTATGCGCCATCCGAAAGTTGGGCTGGCGGTCACGTGATGTATCACGCGGTTGATGACATGTGCCGCTGTTTGCCCAAAGGCCCAAGGAAAGTCCCGCTTGCGGAAAGTGCGCCGGTACTTGATATCTGACGGCGGCGCGTTCATCGGACACGTAAACCCGCAAGGTCAAGTCCCGACTCTTTGAAACCGCGCCACGAAGGGGTTTTTCCTCATCAGCGACGAGTGGTACTATGCTCGGCACAAATCCCGGTAATCCCCGCGCTATCGGCACGCCCAGGCGCTTTCCTAGGGGAAATCCCGCGTTACTTGCGTAAGATGCCGTGCAGCGCGTTGAGCGTTTCCGGGTACAAGGTAATCACTCCTTGCCACTCTCGCAAAGGCTCCTGATTTTCGCGCCACGCGTCTTTGCTGGTGAAGAACACGAGCCTTTTCGGGAGGGGCCCCTATTGAACCGGCGAGTGGCGATCCGAAAGCTTGCTGTCCCGAAAACGTCGAGTCTTTGAGGTTACGGTCTTGGATCCTATTGTCCGGGCAGAGTATTCAGCCAGATCAACACCCCGTTACCGTTTAGTAAAACGACGTCCTGCTTGCCGTCGTTATTCAGATCGGAACAATGAACGAAATTGCCGAAACGATCAACCTGCGCGTCGAAACCACGCTCTGCAGTTCCGCGGAAGGAGCCGTCCGGCGTCCGCTGGTATATCCAAAGCCGCGCATCCTGCGGAGGCCAGCCAATGGAAAAGCAGCCCCCCGAAATGCAAATAATAAATTCCATCGAGAACTGAGGTATCACGAGGGCAGTACCGTTATTATTCAAGTCGCAGGCTGCCAGCGTGGAAGGATAGTTGAATCCCAGCGGAAGTGCAGTGAGTGGATAAAAGCCTCCGTCACCGTTTCCCCGGAGTAAGACAAGATGCCCCTGAAATAACGATTCAGAGTGGTCATCGAGGACAGCCACGTCAACCGCCCCGTCCCCATCAAAATCACCCGCGGCCAGCGCCGCCAGGTTTGTGCCAGGCCAGGTCTCCGATGTGGGTTCACCGAGAACGAACCGTTGGACCGCTTGAAACGATCCATCGCCATTGCCGAGCGTGACTGCTACTTTATCGGGCAGTCCGGTCCCATACCAAAGGGGCTGATCAGGCAGAAGCGGAGCGTACAGACGCTCCACCCGCGGTGAAATCACAAGATCAAGTTTGCCATCCCCGTTGAGATCTGCAACAACCATTGATTGTGCGCTTGGAGGTTCTTCCCACAATCGACCCCCGGTCACCGGAACGACGGCATCAAACAATCCAATTCCATTGCCAAGAAACACAGTAAACGGAGGCTCTGCGTTGCTTCCATAAGAGATCACCAGGTCCGCGTGGCCATCCCGGTTGAAATCCGCTGTTGCCACTGTCGTGGGACCGCCGTTGACGAGCAGTCGAGGCCCTGTCAAGAACGATCCGTCGCCTGTCCCCAGCAGGATGGCGATCCCCGGAGGGGTTGTTCCATCACCTTGATACGCAATCGCCAAGTCGGGCTTGCCGTCCCCATTCCAGTCTCCCGCGGTGATTGATCCAGGCTTACCTTCCACTGCATATCCGCCGGACGTCTGAAAATTGCCGTTACCATTGCCAATCAAGATCGAAACCTCCTCGGAATCATAGTGAACGACAGCCAGGTCTTGATTCCCATCCTGATTGAAATCAGCAGAGACGAGAGCCACGGGATTGCCCGCCAGTGGGTTGCGGCCCTTGTACTGGAATGAGCCAGTCTGCGCGGCGAGCGTATGGCACGCGATGAGCAGGGTCACCAAAATGGACAGTGAATTCTTGCGTGAACGTTTCATGTTGGGACTCCTTTTAGCCCGCGGCAAAAAACCGCTCTCTCGCGATCGCGGCTCGGTGAGGTATTCATTCCACTGAGCCGCGCGCGCAAGCAAGCGGTCTTGCTGTACTTACTCCAGCGAATTGCCGGAAAGAAACCGGCCACTGTGCGGTACGTCCCCGGCTCAGAACCGGATCTTCGCCCCGAGCAGGATCACCCGACTCGGCGGATTCGATTCGTTGCGGCCGAAGTTGACGGCATTCATGTTGGCATTGGGCGGGCCGAAATTACGGTGATTGAACAGGTTCGTGGAATCGGCGCGCAGCTCGAGCCGAATCCGCTCTGTGATCGTGAACGGCTTCATCACGCTCATGTTCCACAGCGCGAAGCCGGGTCCGCGGAATGTATTTCGGCCCAGGTTTCCCCCGAATGGCATTGAATACTGCAGCGGAGTGCCTGCGGTAGTCAGGGGCGTGAGAAAGATCCCGCTGCCGTCAATCGGCGTCGAGAAGGAGCGCCAGTCGCCGGTCACCGGGTCCAGACGCAACACGCCGCGCGGATTGTAATCGGGCCGGTCGAGTGAAGTCGTTATCGTGCTTGTGCCGTCGCCGTTACTGTCGACGCCGGTGATTATTCCGAATGGCCGTCCCGACTGCCATTGGGAAACGCCGGATACTCGCCAGCCGCCCCAGAACCGCTTTCCGGGAGTCTGCCAGACATAGTGCACAACGAAACGATGCGGCCTGTCATTCCCATTGCGGCCGTATTCGAGATGTCTATTCTTCTCGTCCTGTAGACGCGTCCCACCGTCGCTATCACCCAGACTGGCGCTCCAGGTATAGTTCGCTCCGATCAGCAGACCATTCACAAGCCGCCGGTCGAACTTGAAATAGCCGGCGTTGTAGTTGTTCGTTCCAACCATCTCGATGCTCGTTCGCATCCCCCATTGGGGATTGACTCGCCGCTGCGTCAATGTCGGAATGTTCTGCATTGCGATCACGAGCTGCGCTTGCGCTGGCGTCAACACCGACGGATTCGAAGACACTCTTTGAGAAAGGTGATACGAGCGGTTTCCCATATAACCAACTTCCAGAATGTAGTTAAGATAGTCGCACGTTCGGTCGCGAGTTTTTCCGCAAGTTTCAGAACCTGCCGGATGCCCGGGAGGTCAATAGACGTCGAACAACTTCCTCTTGCACGGCGGTTACCTTTTTGGTAACATTGAGGCGGTGAGGATCATCAGTAAGGCTGCGATCACCGAATTCAGCAGGACACACACGTACGCGTTGGAGTCGCTGCTGCACTGGCACAGCATAGCCAAGCGAGCGGCATGGAGGCATTTGGCCGATGTCCGTGCCGACTTTCCGCACGCCGATGCCGTGGATACTTTCACGGTGTTCAACATCAGCGGCAACAAGTACCGGCTGATCTCGGTGATCAAGTACCGATGGCAGATCGTTTACATCCGGCACATCCTCAAGCATGCCGAATACGATAAGGGGAAATGGAAACTATGAGCGCTTCGTTACTCGATGAACGTCAATATCGAAAGCTTCTGGATGTGACTCTGCCCGTCGCCATCCGAACGGAGGAGGAATACCATCGCCTGCTCGGCGCGGCCGCAGCCCTCATGGACAAACCAGAAGATGAGATGTCCGAGGAGGAGGGCCGGCTCCTCGAACTGCTCAGCATCCTGATCGACGAATACGAAAACCGGGCGCACCCGCTACCGAAGGTCAAACCGCACAAGATGCTGGCATATCTGCTCGAAGAGAAAAACATGAAGCCGAGCGACCTCTGGACCGTGCTGCCCAAGAGCCGTGTATCGGAAATCCTGAACGGCAAGCGCAGCATTAGTAAAGCGCAGGCCAAGCAGCTCGCCGAACTCCTTCGCGTGCCTGTCGATCTGTTCCTATAGCCAGTGTTACGATCCCGCGTCTTGTTCGCCGTCCACTGGCGGGATCACCCGTACACGGATTCCGCCATCGCGGTAATCGTATATGACGACGTCAATCAAATCCCAAATCAGTGATTCTTGCCCGAGTCGCTGAGAGACGTTCATCTCCACGGAAGTCTCAATCGCCTGCGCCGAAACCTGGTGACCACACGGCACCCGGCCTCCGGCTCGACCGGCACCGATAGTATCGGTAAAGGACGTTCCGATATCGGATCGTGTGGGGGCTCATGGGTCTGTCGCACACCGCACAGATGATGCGACCTTTCAGGGGCCACTCGATCTCGTAGCGCTTCCCCGGCGTTTGAGTCCGCAGGGCTTCGAGTTGCTGCCAACAAAATGGGGGCTTCGAGTTGGGTAGAAAAGTAATGGCGCCCCAAAAACCATGGTTTCTAACCCAGAGATCGGGGTTAGAAACCTAATGCCGAGTACCGGATAACCCCGAGTAAGCAGCATCAAGTGCCCTCGGGACCAACAATCACAAGGCTCTCGCGATTGGGCCACTCGGCATAATCCCGAACACCGACGGGGCTGCCGCAGTGGGCAACTCCGTCTGCCGTATTGCAGCAAAAGACCAATTGGCGGCCACTTGGTCGGCATTAGGTTTCCCATTACCTCTCCGCCTTTGCAGTCAATAGCTTCCGTCGATTGTGGTAGGCCCTTCGATAATTTGTTTGGCTTCCTTAGGGTTTGTCTCAGAATCGGTTCAAACAGCCGATATGGTGGTTGGAGGTCGCGTGTCGCCATCTGTGCCTCGGGTCGGGCAGACCTCAGGAGTTCATATCGCACAGTTGTGTCTTAGCTTGGCGCCTCTGCTGAACGCACACGTGCTCATTTCTGGCGAGAATAGCGGCAAAGGGTCTCGATCCGTCATGGTCGCGGCCAACGCGATTCAGGTGGATGGGTTGGGGGTCCTAAGCAATAACTGGCTGCAATACGGAGTTGGCATCAACGGGCGGATCGACGGATTCATCGCTTACGGCAATATCGCCATTCTCGGGCGACTTCAAAGCTATGCATCGTTCGGCTCCAACATCGGCTTGCTAAGGCGTCTTCGCGCGGGCCTGGATGTGGCCCTCTACAATAATGCAACGATTGCAATGAACCACCGTCAGCAAGCATGCGCTGTCCTGCTGATATCGGCAGTCGTCGCCAGCAAGCCGATCCAGGCAGGAGGGCATAATCTAACGCTCTATGGCGGGGCGACGCGCCAGACACCCATCGGCAGAGCGGCGGATGCCTTCTTTACTCCTGCTTCACCGGCGTACGCCGGGATTGTGGGAGCATCTGTGCCCATTAGCGGCAACATCGCATTGTTCTTTGAGTACAACCCGGGCGGAACCCAGCACAGCGGCGGCGTGGGTATTCTATACGCTTTTCCCCGTGAAACGAACACTGGCGATCGGGTTGGCGGGAAGGACACCCCGGCCCCCCCAGCCAAGTGAACTGTCACAAAGCGGGAATTTCCGATGATCCAACACCGTACCCTGGCCCCTCGCGACAGTTTTCCGGTGAGGTTGCTGGCCGCCGCCATACTCCTGATTTGCCTGGTTCTAGGCTGGCTGGGATGGCACGCCAATGATTCCTACAATGCGATCCGTATCATCCGGGAACGGCATTTTCGGATCCAACAACTGCAGGGCACCATCCAGCATCTGGACGAGGTTCTGACCATGTCGGCCCGTCTGGCCGCGGCCACCGGGGATGTATTTTGGGAGCAGCGGTACCTCCAATATGAGCCGGTGCTTGACAGCGCCATCAAGGAAGTAATCATGCTGGCGCCAGGCGCGTACAACGGGAACGGCGCGGCCCAAACCGAGGCGGCCAACAGCCAACTGGTCAAGCTGGAACACCGCGCCTTAAATCTAGTGCGACAGAACCGCCGCGCGGAGGCTTACAGCTTGCTGTTCTCCGGCGAGTACGAGGCCCACAAAAAAGTCTATTCAAACGGCATGATTCAGGTGGCCGCTCAACTGGAAAAGAACGCGGACGAGACGTTGAGCTCGGAGCAGCGAGGTGCGGTTATGGACATTCTCGCCGTGGCCGCGTCGTTACCGACACTGCTGATCGGATGGTGGGTGGTCCTGCGGATGATGAACCGCTGGAGAACGCGCCTGGTGGAGAGCAACCGCCAACTCGAGCAGGAGACGAACGCGCTGTTCGAACTGAACGCCAATCTTGACCAGCGCGTCATGCAGCGAACCGCGGAGCTCAGTGCGAATCAAACGCTCTTGCAGGAAGCCAAAGAGATCGCCGAAGCCGCCTCGCGCGCCAAGAGCGAGTTCCTGGCCAGCATGAGCCACGAGATTCGCACTCCCATGAACGGCATCATCGGGATGACCGAGCTGGCGCTGGACACCGATCTGACCCAGGAACAGCGCGAGGATCTCGAAGTTGTCAAGTGCTCCGCCAACTCTCTGCTGACGGTGATCAACGACATCCTGGACGTTTCCAAAGTCGAGGCGGGCAAGCTGGAGCTCGAATCGCTTGAGTTCAATCTGCGAGACAACCTGGGGCCGGTCATGAAGGCCCTCGGCGTGCGTGCCTTCGAGCAGGGCCTAGAGTTCAACTACTCGGTGCAGCCGGAGGTGCCGGAGGTTCTGGTCGGGGACCCTGGGCGCTTGAGCCAGATCTTGAGCAATCTCGTGGGCAACGCCGTCAAGTTCACCGAGCGCGGCGAGGTGTTCGTCAAGGTGATACGGGAATCGGAGGTTGACGGGCAGGTCTGTCTGCACTTCAGCGTCCTGGACACGGGTATCGGTATCCCTGCGGAGAAACAGGCCGATATTTTCAACGCGTTCAGCCAAGCCGATAGCTCCACGACGCGGCGCTACGGCGGAACGGGCTTGGGACTCACCATCTCGCGCAGCCTGGTGGGTATGATGGGAGGGGAGATTTGGCTGGACAGCGTTCCGGGAGCCGGCAGCACCTTCCATTTCACAGCGCTCTTCGGGGTGGGAAGCGCGCCTGAGCAACTGTGGCCCCAGGGTCTGGATCTAAGGAACATGATGGTGCTGGTGGTGGACGACAATGCCACCAACAGGTGCATCCTACAGGCGCAGCTCTCTGACTGGCACGCGCATCCCGTTCTGGCCGCCGACTCGCGCACCGCTCTTGATCTTTTGGTTCATGCGGCGGATGCCGGGCACCCGTTTCCAATCGCCGTAGTGGACATACAAATGCCGGATACCGGTGGTTTCAGCCTGATCGCGGAGATCCGGCGGGATCCGAGGCTGGCGCCGACGGTCATCGTCGTCTTGACTTCGGCCCCCCAGGCCGGCGACGGCGCGCGTTGCCGCGAGCTGAATGTGGCGGCGCACCTCACCAAGCCGGTAGGGCGGTCGGAGCTGAGGAAAGCGGTGGCCCAGGCGCTGGGGAGCGAATGGAAGGCGCTGCCGCAAGCGCAATCCTCCACACCGGCCGTGGACCGGTATCCCGGCCTGCACATCCTGCTCGCGGAAGACAACCCGGTCAACCGGTTGCTGGCCGTCCGTGTGCTGGAGAAGCGCGGCCACACTGTGGCGGTGGCTGTCAACGGCCGGGACGCGTTGGAGAAGTGCCGACTGGGTAGCTTCGATTTGGTTCTAATGGATGTGCAGATGCCCGGGATGGACGGGCTCGAAGCCACAGCCGCGATCCGGGATAAGGAAAGGATAACGGGCCTCCACCTTCCCATCCTCGCGATGACGGCCTACGCACTGCAAAGTGATCGCGAGCGTTGCCTTGCGGCGGGAATGGACGGCTATATCAGCAAGCCCTTCAATCCCGATAAGCTCTTCTCGACCATCGAGCGAGTACTGGCCGTGGCCGAATCCGGCAGCACACTCGCGTTGCGCCCGGGCTGAGCCGGGGGTAACCAGCAGGAAACCGAACCGCGGCGCGGAGGGCGCAGCTTCAGTTTCCTGGCCCCATTCAAGGCGCAGGTCACCGGGTACAAGCGTCGATTTGTCCCAAGAGTTCAAGTCCTCGATGGGCACCCATCCCAGGACAAGAGAGGTGGCGACGATTTAGCGCAATGGCGGTGACTCAGTAGCAACAGATGGTAACGGATAGCACTGCTTAGGATGGCTCCCCATCTTGGATGCATTTAGAACTCTCGCAGCGTAAATTAGCGCCCGCTCGAACCGAGCCATCTCGTTTGTCGACAGTACCATGCGAGCGAAAATCCCCGGCCCGTCCAGCCTGGGCGCCCAGGCTGGATTAATCTCGAACTATCGGCTCGGATGTGGCACACCGGCGCAGTCGCATACCGTCAAGTTCAGATTCGCTAAAGACGGGAGCACGCGCTTCTGCGCAAAAGTGAGCGGCGAGTAATGGGGCAAACTCGCTCGGCATTTCTGAGCGCAAAAATGTAGAATAAGTTTTCAGTGATCCTCTGGCGCCATCACCAAACCTCTATTCGCGAAGCGTATACTCTCCCCAGGCAAACCTTCCCAATGGAAAATCGAATGGAGATAGCAGACCGACTCCCTCTGCCAGCGGCGGGGTTGTGCATCTTCGCCGGGCTCTTGCCTTTCGCCGTTTCGGTGTCCCTGCACCAGTCCCACCTCGCCGCCAAGCAACTGCTTCTCGTCGGGGGCGCGGCCGTGTTCGCCCTCTTATTCGCCTGCTCGGCCCGCACCGTCCCCGTCACGCCTTTATGGTGGCCTATCGGTCTGCTCGCCACCGTATCCGCGTTGAACGCCTGGCAGGCCCC
This sequence comes from Terriglobia bacterium, assembly GCA_016650235.1. Taxonomy (GTDB): domain Bacteria; phylum Acidobacteriota; class Terriglobia; order Bryobacterales; family Bryobacteraceae; genus VFZE01. The sequence goes on along the minus strand of JAENWC010000110.1, from coordinate 29,363 downwards.
GCGTGTCGACACGGCCGCCAGCCTGTCTGCCGCATTGATCCTCTTCAGCGTAAGCGCTTGGGCGTTGGACACGCGAACTGCGCGTGACAGATTGGCGGATGTGGTCACCGCTACCGCCGCTTTCGAAGCCGCCTACGTCCTATGCCAAGCCTTTTGGATGGACCCATTATTCGCGCCCAGTGTGCTCCATGGCAAATGGCGGTCTTATGGTACGTTCGGCAATCCGAACTGGGCCGGCGAGTACCTCGCGATGGCGTTACTGGTCACGATGGGACGCCTGGCCTCTGCCTGGTCACGGGCTCGCGCGGCGGCTGTGGCCCTAATCGCTGCCGGCCTGGCCGCCACGTTCGCGCGTGGAGCCTGGCTCGCTTGCGCGATCGGCATGCTCGCCATGCTTTTAACATGGCGTGGCGGTATTCCGCGCAATCGCCGTATCGCCTTGGCCGCCGCCGCTCTCGCCGGTATCGCGATTGTCGCGATCCTCGCTCTGCGCCCGGATATGTTCCAATACCTCGCCAATGTGGCTTCCATCCGCGGCCGGTTCTGGCTTTGGTACGTCACATTCCACGTGATCGCCGCGCACCCGCTCGGCGTCGGGTTAGGCCAGTTCGAAGTCAGGTTTGCCGAGATGCAGGCACAGTGTTTTCAAACGGACTTCGGCCGCAAGTTTCTGAGCAGCGCCTCCTTCCCGCTGCAGGCGCACAACGACTATCTGCAAATCGCCGCCGAAGCCGGACTGCCTGCGCTTCTGGCGGCGGCCGCCCTCACATTTTTGATAGTGCGGCGCGGCCGCGCGCTGTCCACTGACGGGGCTGCATTGGGCTTCTGGGCGGCCGTAGTCGCCATGATGGTCAACGCACTATACGCCTTCCCGTTCTTTCTTCCCGGGTGCGTTGCGCTCAGCGCCATCTTCCTCGGAGCAGCGGAAGCCGGATTGGCGACCCGGCACGCCCTCCCGCCATCGCGGCTGCTTCGGCTGGCCGCCTGCACCGGGGTTTTGGCCGGCGCGCTGGTGGCGTGGCACTGGTGTTGGCGCTACGCCGCTTCCGAGCATGCTCTCCGCCGCGCTAATTCTGCCATAAGCCGGCAATCCTGGGATCAGGCCGCCGCCGATGTGGAGAGAGCGCTCCAAAATGACCCGTATCGCCTGGAGGCTCACTATCTGTCGGGCCACTTATCCCTCATCCGCGAAGATTACGTCTCTGCAAACGCGGCTTTTGACCGGGCTGCGAGGTTGGGATACAAGGCCGAAGTGTTCACCGAGAAGTCGGCCGCTCTGTGGCGTACCCAACGCGGCGCGGAGGCGATCGCGGAGTTGGAGAAGCTATTGTGGCTGCGGCCCGATGACGACGCTGTTCGAAAGCGTATACTCAGGATGCGTTCCTTAATGACAGGCTCCCGGGAGACTCCATGAATACCCGATGGCTCTACTTCGTGATCGCTACGGTCGTGGCAGTTCTGTTCACGTCCAACTACTTCATCGTGCAGGGCTCGACCGAGGTTGACTGCGACAAGACACTCGAAGATTGCGAATGCCGCGTGACGGTAGTGAATGAAGCCACGCTCCGGAAGAGCGCTAATCCGTCCTGCTCGGTCGACGACCTGTTTGGCGGCTCTCTGCAAACCTGCAGCATTGTTAAGGTCGGAGTATTTATAGACGACATCGTGCGGTGCGACCGCGGAGTCAGAGCCGTGCTGGAATGCGGTCCCAAGGGAATCCGGCAGGTTGTCAGCGCCGGCAGTTCCATCAGACTGAGTTGTTTCTCGAACTCTTCGACCATCAAAACCACTAACAGTAAAGGGGATTGGGTCGATATCGGGACGTCAAAAAACACAAGCGTATTTAAGTCGGCTTGGAACAGGTTGGCTCGGTTCGCGGGAGCCGAGGACGAAACCCGTCACACGATGGTCACTGAGACGGAACGGGTCACGATCATCAACGGCGATGGCGGCTTTTTAACAGATAATCGGAATCCAGTCGTCATGCTCACTGCCGGTGAGGCCGTTGTCGAATCCTTTTGCGACGGCAGCATTACACGGTTGAAGGCTCCGGCCATCGTCAATCTGACTCGATTTGTAGGCAATATCGATCCGACTACCAGCCTGCCTATGAATTTGAAATTCCAGGCCTGTGTCGCCGACGAAATGACTGGCCGTTGGTATGGCCTTTATCATCGCGCCTATGACGGAAAAAATGAGAATGTTCCCGTCACCATCGATCTCCGGCAAGAGCCCTTTACCTTAGAAACGCCAGACGGAGTCTTTAGTGTCAATCCCTTCACGATCAGCTCCAGCCGGGTAAGCCTCGAGGCGGTTGCCCGAACCGGCAAGGGGACATTGAAACTGGACGGCACGTTCGATAAAGGGGTGCTGAATTTCCGATACAGCGAGGAAAGTGTGAGCGGGCCCGAGGACATCACACGATACGGAAGTGGATCGGCCCAACGCCTTTATATCGCCCAATGGGCCGTCGCCCCGGCAGCCGTCGATACTCCGTATAACCATCCGTTGCTGGCACTCACTCCGGCCACGGGCGATCTCACCTGGTCAATCGTAAGTGGAAAACTGCCTGCCGGAATTGCCCTCGATGGCCTCACCGGCGTTCTGTCTGGGACTCCGGCGGCGGAAGGGACTTCTGACTTTACCGTCGAGGTCCGGGATGCCAATGGCAATAGCTATAAGCAGTCACTCACCCTGAATGTCAACAAGCTTGTTGTGAACACTTTGTTTCTTCCCCAGGCGATCCCCAATCAGGAGTATCGCTTCAAAATTGAGGTGAGCGGCGGAGCGCCGCCATACACTTTTAATGATCTCCTCTTGTTCCCTTTCCCCATACCCGGTCTGCCGCCGATGGCGAAAATATCGCCGGAGGGCGAAATCACTTTCACGCCTGCATTTATGAGTGGATCGACACAGTTTGAGGTCGTGGATTCCAAGGGCCTCAAACAGGACGTCTTTCTGGTCATCCAGACGCGCAAACTCCTAATTCAAGGTTCTGCGTTTCTGCCCTCCGCCAGTGCCGGTCAACCCTTCAGCTTTGTGTTTGAAGCCGCCGGCCAGCAGGGACCCGTTAAGTGGGAAGCGGATCCCCAAAGTCTGGAGCAGACCGGCCTCAGCCTGAATACGCAAACTGGAGAGCTCTCCGGAACGCCAATGGAAAAGGGAGTCTACTCCTTTTCTATAATGGCATCCGATGACAGCAGCAGCATGACGCGCCAATTCACTCTCACTGTCGGTACGTCTAATTAGCGGTTAACACGGCGGCCACCTAACGTACCGCAAACAGATCCAATCACTCCAAGATAGTAATGATGATCATGTCAATCGCCATAGGCCTCTGGTGAACCGTCTCCCTATCGGCTCTCAAATCCGTCTTACGGGCGGAGTTCAAAATCAAACTGCAGGAGGGGAACAAGCTGCTTCCAATTCTGCGGCAGCAACTAATTGGCCGGGTGATGGAGTCCGCCGGCATGCGGGAGAGCACATCGCGGAACCCGGCAAACGGCTCGATGCCGGACCGCTTGCAGGAAGCGATGAAGGTTCGCAACACCGCCGCCGTTTTACCTCCACCGTCGCTGCGAAAGAATGTCCAGTTGCCGCGGCCTAGCGCGATATCGCGTTCCCCGGCGCAACGAATTACAAAAAAGGGCGGTATCAGGCGCGCAGCCGAGTCGATTTGGGCATTATAAATAGGGCTCGCCGACGGTTCGAGTCCTTTCCAGGCGCCTAGTCGCGCTAGGCCGGTGAACAAGCAGCTGTCAATAGCGGAATCAATGAGATGCGAGGTTTGATTGGCTCCCCGGCGAGGATTCGAACCACGATTCCTGGCTCTAAAAGGCTCCTGCCGTTAGACGACCGGGGATTGGCTACGTGAGCGGAGGGCCCGGTTGCACGGGGAGCACCGGCGTGAGGCAGCAGTCGCGGTCTTTCAATAGCTGAAACCATTCCTGCGCCGTCTTTTCGCGGAAGATTGCCGCCAGTGTTTCGATTGCTTCGGGTGTGAACTGCATCGGGATGAGGTCGTCCCGCCCGAGGGCGCGGCAGAGATTCATCCAGAACTTTTCCTCGAGTGCGCCCAGCGCCAGCAGGCTTCCGTCCCGCGAGGTGTACAGGCGGTAGCAGGGATACTTTCCGGAGAGAACCGCCGTGCCTGGTCTTGGCGCTGATCCGGTTGCGGCCAGCAGCGCGCGGGGAAGAATCAGCAAAGGGTCCACGCCTTCGAGCATGTTCACCTCGACGCGGCTTCCCTGACCGGTGCGGTGCCTTTCGAGCAGCGCCAGAAGAATGCTGTTCACCATCTGCATTGAGCCGCCAAGGATGTCGGCAATCTGGACGCCGGCCAGACCGCCCAACAGGTCCAGCACACCCGACAGGGCCAGGTAGTTGATGTCATGGCCGGCCATCATGGCCCATTCGCCTGCCGCCGGGTAGCCTGTCAGGCTCGCATAGATCAACCTTGAGTTCGTTTCGCGCAGGCGGTCCCAACTGAGTCCCAGGCGATCCATCACTCCAGGTCGAAATCCTTCCACCACCGCATCGGCGGTCTCGCACAAGCGCAGGAATTGCACGCGGCCGCCGGCGCTTTTCAGGTCCAGTGTGAGACTGCTCTTGCCGCCGTTGGTATAGAGGAAGACCGCCCCGGCTCCGTCGATCAGGGGCGGCATGGTGCGCGCATAGTCGCCCTGGCCGGGCTGCTCGATCTTGATCACCTCCGCGCCCGCCAGCAGCAACTGCTGCGTGGCCACGGCGCCGGGGAGCAGGCGCGTCAGATCGAGAATGGTGATTCCGGACAAAGGTTGCATGAGCGGGGACTGCTGCAATATTACACTTTAAGGAACATGCTTAGCTACGCCAAAGGTCCGGAGCGCCCGTTGCTGGAGTTCACTATTGGGGAAGCCCTGCGGCGTACCGCGGCGGAGTTTCCGGACCGGCCGGCGCTGGTCTCACGCCATCAGAGGCAGCGGTACAGTTGGCGCGAGTTGGATCAAGCGGTGGACGATTGGGCAGCGGGCCTTTCCGCGATGGGCCTCACGCCCGGCGACCGCGTGGGCGTCTGGTCCACCTCCTGCGCCGAGTGGGTCTTGCTGCAACTGGCCTGCGCGCGCGCGGGATTGGTCCTGGTGAACGTGAATCCGGCCTACCGTTCCTATGAGCTGGGTTACGTATTGAACAGGTCGCGGATGAAGACGATCTTCCTCTGGGAACAGGACGCCCACGCAAACTACGCGAACATTCTTGCCGAATGCAATGCGCCGGTGCAGCGCATGCTTTTTGGCATAGACAAGCTTCCGGCCGGGACGAAGTTCGTCGAGGCGGCCGGCGCAGGCCAGGTGGTGAACATACAGTACACTTCCGGCACAACCGGTTCGCCCAAAGGAGTGCTGCTTACGCATCGCAACATCCTGAACAACGGGTGGCTGGTGGCGGGCCAGATGAGGTTAACCGCACAGGACGTGATTTGCGTTCCGGTGCCTCTGTATCATTGCTTCGGGTGTGTGATGGGAGTGCTGGCCGCGGTGACCACTGGAGCCGCCCTCGTGCTGCCGAACTGGAGTTTCGATGCGCGGGCCACGCTGGAGGCGGTGGAGGCCGAAGGCGCCACTGCTCTTTATGGTGTACCCACCATGTTCATTGCGGAGCTCAGCCATCCCGGCTTCCCCGGCTTCCAACTGCGCTCGCTGCGCACCGGCATCATGGCCGGCGCTCCCTGCCCGATCGAGGTGATGCGGCGTGTGGTGGAGCAGATGCACTGCGGCGAAATCACCATCGCCTACGGCCAGACGGAAGCTTCCCCGGTAATCACCATGTCGGGCGCGGATGACCCGATCGAGATCCGCGTCTCCACGGTCGGGGTGGCGCTTGCCAATACGGAAGTGAAAATTGTTGCGCCGGAAACAGGCGTCACGGTGGAACGCGGCCAGCAAGGCGAGCTCTGCGCGCGTGGATACACGATCATGCAGGGCTACGATAACGACCCCGCAGCCACCGCAAAGACCATCGATGAGGAAGGCTGGCTGCATACCGGAGATCTGGCCGTGATGCGTGAGGACGGCAACTGCAAGATCACGGGCCGGGCCAAGGACATGATCATCCGCGGCGGGGAAAACATCTACCCGCGCGAGGTGGAGGAGTTTCTCTACACGCACCCGAAGATCGCCGATGTGCAAGTGGTGGGGCTGCCCGATGCGAGGTTGGGCGAAACCGTTTGCGCCTGGGTGCGGTTGCACGCCGGCGCGGAGCTGACCGAAGCGGAGCTGCGCCAGTGGTGCCGCGGCAGGATTTCTCACTTCAAAGTGCCGCAGTACATACGCATGGTGGAGGAGTTCCCGATGACGGTGACCGGGAAGATTCAGAAATACAAGATCCGCGAGAAGGAGGTTCGGCTGCGGGACCTGGGGGGGGCCGCCGGCATCGAGACGGCTTGATGCTCCTGGCGGAAAGCCTACTCTTTTTCCAGCGCAACGCCGCGAATAACGAGTCCGAGTTCCCGGCCATCTCTTTCGCTGGGAGGCAGGCAGCGGTTCAATTGAAAGGCGATCGTGTTGGCGTCCTTGTGTAGCCATGCGCCATCCAGCCTGCGGACGAAGGTGTAGTTGCCGGCGGTTGGATAAGTTTGACTGCCGAGATCTCTGTCACCTAATCGGGCCGAGAGCGTGATGGGGCCGAGCTGCCGCAGGCTGGGCTCCGGAACGGTTAAATCCAAAACGAGCCGCGCTCCCGCGGATGGCTCTGGCGGAGCCAGCGATACGGAAAATCCGCACCCGGTCCAGCGCCAGCTTCCCTGCTCCGGTGCGTGGAAGCCTTCCAATTGGGCTTCCGCCGCTGGATCCGCCATGCGAATCCGGCTTGTGGCTTTGCCGGTAAAGACCCTCGGCGGTTGCGGGGCCGCGGGGGTGCCGGGCTCAATCTCGACAACTTCCGCGTATACGCTGCCATTGCCCTGCCGGACGGCGTGGCGATGGACCACCGGCCGCATCCTTTCCATAGCCGCGAGGAAGCCTTGGGTGGCGTCCGGAAAGTTGCGATTCTCCGGACCGTTGAACAGAAACACGCCGCCCTCTTCAACCTCTTGTTCCCAACTACGTCCCCGCTCGCTGCGCCGCGTTGTAGCGTTGCCGTAGATTTCCCGCGTGCGCAATTTGGCATTGCTCAAAACGAAGAGGTTGTTCTGCAGGCCCCAATCGAGGATTTTCACTTCCCGCTCCGGATACTTGTTCCGCAGCAATGCGGACAAGTGGTCAATGCCGTCCGACCATTGGCCCACGCCGCCGGTAGCGGCAATCCCCTGCACGGCCGCGGCTTGCCAGTACAGCGCAATGCAGAGATAGACCAGCCCGAGGGCGGCCGCAAACCATCGAAATATTCTCCTCGGTAACAGCCCGCGGAACGGAGCGCGTTCCGGCGTAGAGGCCGGCTGTTGCCCGGGTGCATCGAGGGCCGGGACGGCCCTTTGCGGGCCAGGGACATCGCAAAGCCGCAACAGGGCCAGCACGGTCAGGAAAGCGGCGAGCGGCACCAGCACAACCAGATGGTGCTGGGACACACTCATTCGCGTGGAGACCAGAATCGCGGCCAGAATCAGGAACTGCAATGCGGCAAAGCGCGCCCATCGCGTGCCCTTCCAAAGGCACACAACACAGGCCGCCAAAACGATGCCGGCCATGAACCATGGCTGCCAATCCGGAAGCGGTGGACCGGCCCAGATGGCGCGGTGCTCCCCGTCCGAAAGCAGGACTTCAGAGAGCATCCTCAGGCGCGCCGGGATGCGGCCGGCGAGCGGCTCCTGAGAGGAGAACATTCCCATCGCCTCAAAGGTGCCGCCCCGCGAGACAACCTGATAGACCAGCAATGGCAGGCCCCCGGCGATGCCGCCGGCGAAGATAGTGGAAAGTTGGCGCATCGGCGGGATCACCTGTTTACCCAGGACAATGGCTGCCGAGGCGGCCATGGCGATCAGAAGCCACAGAAAGTTCGCCCGCGCCCAAACTCCCAGTCCCATGGCTGCCCCGAACCAGAAGGCGGCCGGCAGGTCCTTTCGAGAAAGATAGCTGGACGCGGCCAGAGCCAGCACGCCTAAGGCTCCCATCCATATGGCCACGGCTCCGTTATCAAACACGGTGAGATCCAGGTAGGCCGGATGCACCGCAAGCACGGCACAGGTAAGCGCTGCCGCAGCCTCTCCGACATGCGTCCGCACCAGCCGGGCAATCCCCCAGAGGCAGATGAGCCCGAGCAGGGCTGACAAGAACCGCAGCACTGCCGTGTGAGGATCAAACATGGCAAACAAGGGCAGGCACAGGTACTCCTTGATGGCCCCCACATAGCGTACGGTCATGAGCGGAAGGCAGCGGTCCAAGGGGCAGATCCAGGTGCCGGGGTCATGCGGCAGAGTTAGTTCGCCGGAGGAGTGCTGCATGTGGACCGAACCGAGCACCAGCAGCGCCTCGTCATATTGCAAGCCCGGATGTTGCAGGATCAGCAGAGCGGCCAGCAGGCAGTATGTAAGCAGCGCGCCCCGTTCCAATAGTCGGCTCATCTCAGGCAAGTATACAATCCAGCCAGCGGAATCAGGACCGCGCGCCGGGCGCCAGGTGTGCGACACAACGCACATCAAATGGTCCTTCCAGAGGCGCAACCATCCACGGAAGAAACCGTCGCGGCAGGCAAGAATTCTCCGTGCCGAGGTAAAGCGGTCCATCCCGTAGGGTAGTGCGTGCGGCTCGCCTTCCTACTCATGGAGCAAGTACCTACCCGCCGGAGTTCGCCTTGATCAGACTCAGTTGGCACCATCAGAGGTGCCTCCTCGTGAATTGTTCTGTTTCCTGCGTCAGCAACGTCAGGGCGTCTTTCAGCCACGTCAGCCTTGTCTGAGTTAGGCTTTTATGTTGAGCAGAGACAAGATCTTCCAAGTGTCTGGACGTTGCACGGGAGGTTGTGCCGGGTCACCGCCGATTACCACCGACAGATGCCGAATCCGCCCCGGCACGACCCGATGAGCCAGTATATTGCGTATATCCTCCAACTCCCCGAGCTGAACGTCGCCACGCACGTTCACTAGGGTTGAGCTGAACGGATCATTCGGGAAAGCCTTTTCGAAGGCTTCTACCGTGCACTCAAGGGTGATCTTCTTGGGATTGGAAACGTGTTTGAAGAAATCCGGCAACAGCAGCCACCCTACAAAGTACAAGCCGGCTTTGTAAGCACCAAGGAAATTTTCGTGCTCCGGACCGTCGGTCATCCTCGCCAGGATGCTGGTCCGAGCTTGTTCAAACGTCCCCAATGAAGTGTGGTCGTCATAAACTCTGATAAAGCACCTTAACACACGCGTGCCAACCCATCCATTGCTGACCGCGTTGTCTGCTGGCCGCGTTGTCCGGATTCCGTCGCAGCTGGCAATTGGTTCGGTAGTTGCACTGTGGGCGGATAATGTGGGTTATGAAGATAGGGTTTCTCTTTGGTGCCGGCGTCCCGCTCAAGTGTGGTGCTCCAGCGACGGATCAACGGTGCGATCAACGTGCGATGGCGCTTGTTCGGGATTGTCTTTACGCCATTGGTATAGATGCTAATGCGTCTTGCCTTCCCGCAAAAAGGTAGAACCCGTTCTCTTCGAAATGTTTGACCACATCGCGGCGTTTGACCGCCACGCTACACCTCGACTGGAATCTGCTCCAACAAAGCCCTTCCAGCCCGTAGCCGCTTCTGCTGTTGCCGATACGCAGAGATCATCTCCAGCAAGGCATCCTCCAGCATCGCCCTGTACTCTTCGAGGGTTCTCCCTTCCGTCACTACTTCTGGCCAGTCAACCAACTGTCCAATGCAGCCAGACCTGATCTTGGTGTATTTGGCCGTATAAGCGTTGGTCACGTCATCATCCCTTCCACAGATATTGGACCACGAAGCACTGTCCCTGACCGGCTGCGGGATATCGGTGCGTTTGACCGGGCAACAAAGACCGCCTAACCTAAGAAAGTCGGCGAAGGAAACCTCCCTGACGATCGGCCAAACCATCTCGCACTTCCGAATCATCCGGCAACTCGGTTCCGGCGGGATGGGTGTGGTCTACAAAGCCGAAGACCTCAATCTCGACCGCACCGTTGCCCTGAAGTTCCTTGCCCCACATCTACTCGAGAGCGAAGAGCACAAGCAGCGTTTCCTGCGGGAAGCGCGAACGGTAGCATCGCTCGATCACCCCAACATCTGCATCGTCCACGAGATCGGCGAAGTCGACGGGCGCATCTTTCTCGCCTTGGGCTTCATTGACGGCCTGGAGGTGCGGGAAAAGATCAAGGAGCGTCCGCTCAAGCTCGATGAAGCGCTGGATATCGCCATACAGGCGGCGGAAGGATTGCGGTTGGCGCACCAGAAGGGCGTCGTTCATAGGGACATCAAGAGTTCCAACCTGATGCTGACCTCGACGGGCCAGGTGAAGGTAATGGACTTCGGCTTGGCTCAGCTTACCGGAAGTATCCGCCTTACCGAGACCGATTCAATCATGGGAACCCCCGCGTACATGTCGCCGGAACAGGCGCAAAACAGGGTAACAGATCGGCGCACGGATATCTGGTCTCTCGGAGTAGTCCTTTACGAGATGTTGACTGGCCGTTTGCCATTTGAAGGCGTGCGCGGGGCGGCCGTGGTCTATTCGATCATTCACGAACCTTACGAACCGATCACGGCGATTCGAGCCGGGGTGCCGCTGGAGTTGGACCGGATCGTCGGCAAGGCGCTCGCCAAGAAGCCCGAGGAGCGCTATCAGTACATGGATGACATGCTGGTGGACTTGCGCTCCGCAATGCAGGCCATTCGGCCCAGTGTATGGAATGCGGTGCCGGCTGTCGTACAGCCTTCGCGCAGGCGCTGGATCTTTGCCGCTGCTGCGGCTGCGGCGATGGCCCTGGGCGCTCTCGGAGTGGGTCTCTGGCGGGTTCGGCCGGAGACGGCGTTGATCGAAAAGCCGCTCAGCAACGGATCCCGCCGGTCAGCAAAAGCCGCGGCGAACGACTACTACGAGCGTGCGTTGCTGTTTGGCTCCACCGGACCGCGGGGTGATCCCGCGCAGATGGGCCGTATGTTGGAACGGGCGCTGGAGGTGGACCCCAGGTTTGCCGCCGCGCGAGCCCTGTATGCCTGGAATCATGTGATGCTGCTTTGGTCGGGAGCTTCCAATGATTCAAATTTGCTCTACACGGCCTCAGAAGAGGCCAGGCGCGCCTTGCTCGATGACCCAGACTGTGGGCAGGCGCATACCGACTTCGCAGTGGTCTATCTCCTGCAGGGGCGCAAGGAGTTGTTCCAGGCAGAAGCGGATCAGGCTCTGAAGGTCAATCCGAACGATCCCAGAGTCCACACGTGGCGCATTCTTTACCATCACATCAATGGGGACACTGCGCGGGCCATTCAGGAGGCGAGACAAGTGATCGCGCGTGCGCCGCTCGAGTGGCCGCCACATTTGTATCTTGGGGATCTGCTTCGGGAAGAAGGTGACACGGCTGGCGCCATCCAGGAACAAGATCGAATCCTGGAGCAGGATCCACAGAATCCAGCGGCTATTGCATGTCTAGCTCGTGTCCACCTCGATGCAGGCGACCTTCCAATGGCCCGCAAGACGGTGGAACGCGCAGCCCCGGAAGGCCTCCGGAACTTTCGTTTGCGGCTTGTTCGAGCGCTACTGCTGGCGCGGGAAGGCAAAAAAGCGGAGGCGTTGCAGGAAATGGATGGCGGGCTTCAGACCTATGCCGGAGGGCATGTCTTTGGCCCCTTGCAGGCGGCGGAATTCTATGCCGCGGTGGGTGACATTCTCCGTGCGCTGGAGTGGATGGACCGTGCGGTGCGGATGGGGGATGAACGGGAAGTATGGTTTCGGCGCGATCCGTTGCTCGCGAAACTTCGGGATCAACCGCGTTTCCAGCAGATGTTGGACTCCGTCGTCTACCGGCGCAAGCAACGGCCGGCCGGCGCGGGCAGTCGCTGATTACGTTCCGGCGAGACAGTAGTTCCGTGGTTCCCTTGGCCCACAAAGACGACTGCAAATAAAGGCGGAAAAAGCCGGAGCCGCTGGAGCCGCTCGCCTGACTAGCCATTGGCGCCATGGTCTATTGGGCATGCTCCAGAAACAGGAGTTCGGTGTTATCGGAAATGAGCCGCCAGCCATGAAATGGATGATCCCTATTACTTTCCTCCTGATTGCCATGGCTGGATGCACTACCGTTTTGTTCGTGGGCGTACTTAAGCCAACCAGCACAGCAGCCTTCGTATTTTTCTCCGTCTGGTTAATTTTCCCTTACACAGCCATGAGTGCGGCGCTGATATTATTACGGCGCAAGGGCAACCAATCTTTTCATTGGTATGTTGTCGCAGTCATAGTATCCACTGGCGGTATTCTCTTTCTAGCGGACGTCATTTTTTGGCGCCCGGATGCCCAGGGGTCCATTGCAGTGTTAATGACTCCCATACTCCAGGGCGGCGCATTGGCTCTTTTACTGCCTGTTGTCTGGTGGTTGTCGAGAAATGCGCGTACCTAACAATGCAATCAACACGGACAGCAAAAGCGCCGCTCCTTCGTCGCGCCATTTTTTGCTGTCGATTATGACGAACGTTATGCCGCAACTCACGAATATCTTGTTACGCGGCGAGGATGTTGCCCGCTACCCGGACGGCACATATTTCAGTTAATATCTGCACGGGCACCCGTGCGGATAACAACTGCAACTGAGCCCAAACAGAGGATGCCGGGAGCCGGGCCGTGCATACTGCATTCGGAATTGCGATCTCCGAGTAACACAAGAGACGGCTCGGCTCCCCGAGCGCTACACGAAGGAAAATTCGTCACAGACGAATGGCCGGAGACGGTGTAAATAGTTGATCAGTAAGGTGGTTCGGTAAACCCTAAACGAGTCCTGGCTCGATGTTCATCGGTTGGTCTTTCCTCCATTTCCACGTGCCGCGGCTGCCAAGTAGAGCTCAAAACGTGAAGCCGGCAACGGCACTGCCGATTTGCGTGCCCTCAAACCCGAGTTTCCAACAACCTCTCCGGAACGCAAGTCATTGACCGTTCTTTGTTTCGAGCGCTTACGAGCCCGGCGGACCCGGTGATTTCGGAAGTAATAACCGCCCCTCCCAAATCCCCGAGAGGAACCGTGCATAGGAATGGACACGGAGAACCGGGGTTTGGAAGCGACTCGAACCGCTACCAACCGCGTCCCGTTGTGGCGAAGCGGGCGACGTGTGGGGCCCGACGGAGACGTGCGGTCCGGGTGGCCCGTGTGAGCTTCGCCATCTTGAACGGTCAGTGAGCCGGCACGCAGGCGATGGACGTCCGAACGGGACATCATCGTCCGGATCGAAGTCTGGGACCGATTCGACTATAGCCGTCAACACTGGCAGCCGCATCCCTACAATCCGGCGAATAACGGGAACTACACGTTCGAGCAATCCGGATTCGCTCCGGAATATCCCGGCCACCCCGGTCGGAACAAGCAGCCGTTCTTTTTCACCACTCCCAAGCAGCGGGATAATCGGGTTGTTTTTGAGTACCAGCGTCGCTTTGTGGACAGGATGCTTGAGCATTCGCTGAAATACGGCCACGTTCTATACTGCATCGACAACGAAACCAGAGCGGACGAAGAATGGGGCCGTTACTGGGCGCACTACATCCGGGGGAAAGCGCGGCAGGCCGGAGTCGCGGTCTCCGTAACCGAGATGTGGGACGACTGGGATCTCAAGGCGGAGCGGCATCGACAAACACTCGATCATCCGGAATTGTATGACTTTGTCGATGTTTCCCAAAACAATCACAACTCGGGTGACAAGCATTGGGACCACGCGCTTTGGGTACGCAAGTATCTTACCGGGAAGCCGCGACCGATCAACACTGTGAAAACTTACGGCGCGGACCGGAACACGTTTGGACATAGCGATCGCGACGGAATCGAGCGATTCGTGCGTCACGTCCTGGCAGGCTTCGTCTCAGCACGATTTCACCGGCCGGACTCGGGACTCGGATTGAACCACAAGGCGCAGGCCGCGCTTCGCGCGATGAGGAAAGTGGAATCTCTGGTGAAGCTGTGGGAGGTTGCCCCGATGGACGGATTCCTCACCGGCCGCGAAGCCGGCGAAGCTTACGCCGCTGGGAAACCAGGCCTCCAGTACGTCGTCTACTTTCCGGATGGTGGAGCGGTCCGCCTGAATTCCGGACCGGGGCGTTTCGTCGTGCGGTGGATCGACGCAAATACCGGCGAGTGGGGACCGCGATCCGAGATTTCAGGTGACGGGACAAGCGAACTGACGGCGCCAGGCAAAGGTCACTGGCTCGCAGTGGTTGTGAAGCAGTAGCGCGCCTATGCCGCGAACATACGCCTGGCTATCGCGATGAGCTCCTTTGCGACGCCGGCATTGCCGCGATCGTCGATGCAGTTTCGAAACTCGCCAGGGTCCTTCCGCAGGTCGAACAACTCGGAGCGTCCCCAGCTCAGATAGTTCAGCTTCCACTTGGCGGTCCGAACCATGAGAATCGGAGGCTTACCGACGTACCTGTCGTCCCTCGTGAACACTCGGTGGCAAAAGTAATATTCAGAGTAAGCGAACTCGCGCTGCGCGTAGCGCCGGTTCAGGACGAGGCCGGCGACGCTGCGCCCGTGTATTCCCCTGGGCACAGCGTGACCGCACAGCTCCGCCAGCGTGGGAAAGAGATCGACGTGCTCCACCAGTTCGCGTCGGGAGGTGCGGGATTGCATTCGATCCGGCATGCTGATGATGAGCGGTACAGCCACGGACTGCTCGAACATGTTGTGTTTCGTCCACATGCGATGCGCGCCCGCCATTTCACCGTGGTCAGAGGTGTAAACGACGACGGTGTTCTTGTCGAGGCCAAGCTCACGCAGCGCATCGTAGACGCGTCCGACGCAAGCGTCCATCTGGCTGATGTTGCCGTAATAGCCGGCGAGCGAGCGGCGGAGCTGGTCGTCAGTCTGGCTATACCAGCCCCGCTCCTTGGCCCGGATCAGGTGACCCTCGAAGCCACCCGTCAGATCATCGGCAGGGCGCAGCGGCGGGGTCAGCTTCGATGAATCATATCGGCTATAGAACGACTCCATGGGGACCAGCGGCGTATGCGGCATGAAGAAGGATGACCACAGACAGAATGGCCGATCGCGGTTTGCCCGCAAAAACTTGACCGTCTCCCCGGCGTAGTAATTGTCCTGGAAAAAGCGAGCGGGCAAGCGCGAAGGACGGCCTTCCACGCCCTCGGCGCCGCCCTGATCGCGCCGGAGCTGTTCACGCTCCTCGCTGGTGAGCGTCCTCTGAAAATCCGCTTCGTAGAGCCGGTGATCGAACCCGTGGCGGCGCGATTCATCGACGAAATGCATTTTGCCGATCGCGCCGGTGATGTAGCCGCGCTCGCGGAAGAAATGCGCGATGGTGCGCGCGTCGTCGGGCAGCGGATCTGCAAGAATGCGCGCGCCATGGCCGTGGGGATACTGTCCGGTGATCATCGAGCCGCGCGCCGGCACACACACCGGCGCCTGGCAATAGGCGTGATCGAAGCGCACTCCACGTGACGCGATCTCGTCGATACGCGGCGTTCTCACCTCCTTGCTTCCGTAACAGCCGGACGCCTCGCGCTGGTGCTGGTCCGACATGATGAACAACAGATTCGCCCGCCGCGACTGGCCGCGGAGCACATAGGGGCCGGCGGTGACACTGCCTGCAGTTCGCAGCGCAAAGTCTCTTCGTGTGATCACTCGACTAGAGTACCTCGGGCGTAACGGCTCGTGATAGCATGGCCGAATCATGAGACGGCGTGATTTCGTGGCAGCCGGACTTGCATCGGCGGCGTCCGGCGCGCAGAACGCAGCCGCGCAACGGCGGCCGAATATCCTGTTCGTCTTCGCCGACCAGCTTCGGGCCCAGTCGGTCGGCTGCTATGGCAACGAGGAGGTCAAGACCCCTCATATTGACAGGCTCGCGAGCGAAGGCGTCCTGTTCCGCAACACGGTAGCGAATACCCCGGTCTGTTGCCCGGCTCGCGCTGTCATGCTGACAGGCAAATATGCGCACAAGAACGGCATAGTTGCCAACGACCTTCGTCTGCGCGAATCCGAGGTGACAATCGCCGAAATCCTGGCCGGAGCCGGGTACCGCACCGGGTTTATCGGCAAGTGGCATCTGGACGGCGGCCAGCGGCTGCCCGGTTTTGTGCCTCCCGGGCCGAGACGGCAGGGCTTCCAGTTCTGGGCGGCTAACCTATGCAGCCATCGCCACTTCGACACCCAATACTTCCGGGACACCTCCGAGCCGATTCCGATCAAAAAGTTTGAGGCGGAGGCCTGGACCGACATCGCGATCGATTATCTGCGGCAGAGCAGAGGGGACAGCCGGCCATTCTTCCTGACGGTGGCGATGGGCCCGCCACACGACCCCTATGGCGCGCCGGAAGAGTACATGAGAATGTATGATCCAGCGAAGCAGACCATGCCTTTTACGCAGGGCGAAATGGAGCGAATCCTGGGAGGCCTGCGATCAGTATCGAGGCAACCGCCAGCGGATGCGGGCGCTGGTGCTTTTGCTACGATACAGTGGACTTCGTATAGGGGACGCCGTGAGACTGGCTCGGGACCGGATAACGGACGGAAGGCTATTTTTGTACACGCAGAAGACTGGCACGCCAGTCTGTTGTCCGCTGCCGCCGTTCGTGGTTGAGGCGCTAAGCAGCTTCACGCCGATGAACGATACCTTCTACTTTTGGAGCGGGGCTTCGAGCAAGGACGGCGTGGCGCGGACCTACATGAACCGTCTCAGCAAGATCTTCGAACTTGCCGGGATTAAATCCGGCCACGCTCATCGCTTTCGCGACACCTTTGCGGTTGAGTTGCTGCTTGCAAGAGAGCCTCGGAGAGGGTCGCGGTCCTTCTGGGGCATAGCAGCATCAAGGTGACTGAAAAACACTACTCGCCGTGGGTGAAAGCGCGGCAGGAACAACTGGAGGCGGGTGTGGCAAAAAGTTGGGAACTCGACCCAATAGTCCAGGCGGGAGATGAAGCGGCGGACGGCGGCGGCGGCCGTTGTTGTGGTGCCTTTCAAAAAGCGGGCTTGAGCGGCGTTTACTTGAACGAGTCGTTTCGACGAAGGGTACGTAAAAGGTACACGAGAAAATGGATGTCCGTAACTAATGGAAACACAAAGAGTTAGAATGGCGGTGAGGGTGGGATTCGAACCCACGGAACCCGTAAAGGTTCAACGGTTTTCGAGACCGCCCGATTCAACCGCTCTCGCACCTCACCGCAGGCGGGTTGACACTAACCATCATAGCCGAACTTTGGGCTTTCAGCTATGGCTGCCCATGGCTACCCGGCCCGTTCGCCCCCTTGGGAGCCCTGCTGTTGAGTAGCAGGACTCAAGGGCACGCCGGACACATTGACACATTTACGTATTTGTGACAACGTGGAGCTGAGGTGACGATCCGATGGCGACGACCCAAGAGCGGCGAGCGCGCCTGAGCATCGATGTGCCGCGCGAAGCGCGGCGGCGCGTTCACATCGCGGCGGCCAAGCGCGATCAGTCGATTCGGGACTACGTGTGGCAGGCCGTCGAGGCGCGTTTGAAACACGATCTGGCTGACGAGGTGGCGTCCGCCGGTCTCGTTATGCTAAACGAGCGCGCCGACCCGGTGTTGGCGGCCCTGTGGGATAACCCCAAGGATGCCGCGTATGACAAGCGTTAGCCGCGGCGACCTGGTCCTGGTCAAGTTCGTCTTTGCGGACGAGAAGGGCGTCAAACAGCGCCCAGGTCTGATCGTGAGCACGGGCCGCTATCATCAGAGCCGCCGCGAGACGATCCTGGTTGCGGTAACCAGCAACCTCGGCCGACTGCTGGCGGGAGACTAAAGGATCAAAGCCTGGCGCGAGTCCGGTCTCCTGTACCCGTCGATTGTGACGGGCATCGTCAGAACCATCACACACGACATGATTGCCGGCAAGATGGGAGCGCTGCCGGCTTCTGAACTGGCCGCTGTCGAGGAAAGGCTTAGGGAAATCCTGGCGCTCTGACGGCCGTGCCGCCCCTGGCAATCATTGCTTCGAAACGCTTTTTACGGCCCAAAGCTCTTGTCGCATGAGTTGGGAGTTGGGTGAAGTCGCCACCGACCGTGAGCCCTCGGTACCGGAAGTTGGCGCCGAAGGAGGCCCACACCTGTTCACGGAGGTAATCGATGCTGGCCCCGAGGTTGGTTTTGCGGCGGTACAGATTCATGGCAAGGCGCGGCGACGGCGAGGTTCGCGACCGGCCGATGAATCCGGGCAGCCAGAGGCCAGGTTGCTACGGGAAAGACGAGTATTGCCAGCCGCAAAGAGAACAACGGAAAGCGTATAATCAAGACAGTTCCCGCACGTTCCAGTCCGCCTATGAAGACACTTCTTTCCCTGCATGTCCTGGCTGGCTCCTTCTGGTTGTGTTGGTGTACGGATCCGGGGGCCGCGCAGCAATTTTATGATCGCACGGAATATCGCAAGGCGATCGGGGCGCTGCAGCCGGAGCGGTCTCGCGATGTTGCCGTGCTTGCCCTGGCCGCCAAAAGCTATTACATGCTGGGCGATTTTAAAAAGGCTTCCGAGCTTCTGGAACGCGCTATTGTACAAGAGCCCAAACGGTCCGGCCTCCACCATTGGCTCGGCAAGAGTTATGGCCGCAGGGCCGAAACCTCCATCTTTATCACGGCTGGCCGTTGGGCTTCCAAATGCCGCCAAGCTTTCGAGAAGGCCGTGGAACTGGATCCGGAAAATGTCGAGGCAATGTCGGACCTGATGGAGTATTACATTGAGGCCCCAGGTTTTTTGGGCGGCGGGATGGACAAAGCCTCCGCGATGGCCGCGCGCATCGGCAAGCTGGACCCGGTGGAAATGCACTACGCACAGGCGCGGCTGGCCGAGGAGCGCAAGGATTTCATGACGGCCGAAAAACACCTGCGGGCCGCCGCCGATCTTGCCCCGCGGCAGATGGGCCGCATCTTGGATCTGGCGAAATTCCTCGCACGGCAGGGACGAGTGCAGGAAAGCGATGCGGTGTTCCAGCGCGCCGCCCGGATAACACCTGAAGATCCAAAACTATTGTTCGCGATGGCACAAGCCTACGTACAGAACCGGCGCAATCTGGCGGAGGCGCGTCAACTATTGGAGCGATTTCTGGCCGCTCCACTCACCCCCGACGATCCTCCGAGAGCCGACGCCGAACGTCTGTTGCGGCAGGCAAGAGGGTCATAGCGGCGCATGCATCTGGTAGAAGCACTTCGTTCCAGCATCCTGGCGCTCGCCTCGAACAAGACACGCACGTTTCTCACCGCATTAGGGCTTGTGATCGGAAATGCCAGCGTAATCCTGGTGGTAACCATTTCGCTCACCAGCCGCGAGATGATCCTCGAACAGATTCGCGGCATCGGGTCCAACATGGTGTACGCCTATTACGAGGCCGGCAGCATGACCGCCACCAGCGTCGAGGCCGACTTTGTGAAGACGGCGGATGTGGAGGCGGTGCGGCGCCAACTGGGCTCGCGCATCGTCGCCGCCACCGGCGTGATGACCAACTATGACCGCCTGGTGATCGAAGGGAAAGAAGAGGACGTGGCCGTGATCGGCTCCGACGACCACTACGCAACGGTACGCAACCTGGTCCTGCTCTCGGGCCGCTTTTTCGATTCAAGCGACATCGCCTTGCGCCAGAAAGTCGCCTTGCTGACCGAGCGCCTGGCGCGGCGGCTCTATGGGAATCAGCGCGGCGCCATCGGCCAGGTGATGAAGGTGCATGGTTTGCAGTTCACCATAGTGGGCACGTTCAAGGAGCGCACGGAGAGCTTCGGCCAGACCGAACTCGCCGGAGAAACGGTGCTGATTCCGATCACCGTGATCCGCTACTTTACGCCGGTGGAGCGAATTGACCCGATGTACGTGCAGGCCCGCACGGCGGAGGACGTGGTACCGGTGACCGGATTGATCAAGACGATCCTGGAAAGCCGCCACCGGGCGGGCGCCAAATACAGGGTGGACAATTTGGCGGGGATGCTCGAGACAGCCTCCACGATCACGCTGATTCTCACTCTTGTGCTGATCCTGGTAGCGGCCATCGCTCTGGTGATCTCGGGCATCGGGATCATGAATATCATGCTCGTCACCGTTACCGAACGCACGCGCGAAATAGGGGTTCGCATGGCGGTGGGGGCCTCGCGCGGCGCGGTGATGCAGCAGTTCCTGCTGGAGGCGGTGCTGATCAGTCTGGGCGGAGGATTGGCGGGGATCGCCGCCGGCATCGCCGTCCCCTTGAGCGTCCGGTTGTTCGTGGATGGCATTGCCATCCCGATTTCCGGGGTCGCGGTTGCCGTGGCCTTCCTGGTTAGTTTTGGAGTAGGCATCGTTTTCGGAATCCTGCCGGCAAGCCGCGCCAGCCGGTTGAACCCAACCGAAGCCCTGCGCTATGAATAGCCTTTCGAACAAGGAGCCTGTTATGAAGAAACACCGGATCGCCTGTTGTGGACTTGCGCTGCTGGCTGCAGCCGCGGCTTTCCCGCAGCCGCGCACCCTCACCTTGCGAGAAGCTGTCAATCTGGCGCTGCGGCAGTCTCCCGATGTGCTGCTCTCCCAACTCGATCAGCAACAGGCAGCGGCGCGCGTGCGTATGGCTGAGGACCCGTTCTACCCGAAGGTCTTTGCCGGCAGCGGGCTCGCCTACAGCAGCGGCTTCCCCATGAGCATCGAGGGATCGGCCCCCAGCATTATGCAGGCGCGCGCCGTGGCCTCCGTCTATGACCGGCAGAAGAAACTGCAATTGGCGCAAACGAGAGAGGAACAGAGAAGTGTGGGCTTGGGCGCCGAGGAAAAGCGCGAGCAGGCCATCTATCGCGTGGTGGAGATCTTCCTGGACGCGGAAAGAAAGCAGCGCCTGGCGGGCATCGCAACCCGTCAAGTGGAAAGCGCGGCCAAATTACAGGCTGTGGTGAAGGCGCGCGTGCAGGAGGGGCGCGAGCTTCCGATTGAATTGACGCGAGCGGAATTGGAACTGGCGAAGGCGCGCCAGAGGACCGATGGCCTTGTGGCCGACGTTGACTATGCGGAGGGTTCGCTGGCAATGGTGTTGGGACTGGAGCCAGGCCAACGTGCCCGGCCGGCCACCGAGGATCGCATGGCTCCGCTCATACCGGTCTCCGCGGAAGCAGCCGTGACGCAAGCCCTGGCTGACAACCGGGAAATTCGCAGGCTCCAGTCATCCTTACTGGCTAAGAATCTCGAAGTGAAGTCCAACCAGGCTTCCCGCTATCCCCGGCTGGATCTGGTCGCCCAGTATGGTCTGTTTGCAAAATTCAACAACTATGAGGATTTCTTCCAGAAGTTCCAGCGCCACAACGGGCAGATCGGCGTGGCGCTGGAGATTCCCGTGCTGGCCGGGCCGGGCAGGGGCGCCGCGGTCTCCTCTTCGCAAGCGGAAGCGGCGCGATTGCAAGTACAGATGAACACCGCCAGAAGCCGGATCAGCCTCGAGGCGGGGAAGAGCTTTCAGGACCTGACGCGGGCCGAATCGGCGCGACAGGTGGCCCGGCTGGATCTCGACCTGGCCAGGGAAAACCTGACCATGCTGCTGGCTTTGCTGGAAGAGGGTCGGGCCAGTCTGCAGCAGGTGGAACAGGCTCGCGTGGCGGAAAGCGAGAAAT
This sequence comes from Terriglobia bacterium, assembly GCA_016650235.1. GTDB lineage: Bacteria > Acidobacteriota > Terriglobia > Bryobacterales > Bryobacteraceae > VFZE01. Next base: position 7,675 of record JAENWC010000110.1, on the reverse strand, counting down.
GGATGCTATACTTCGACGCCCAGCATCACGTGGAACTGGCTAGTTTTCAGTTATTGGACAGAACCGGGGGGTTGCTAGCGGCCCTGCGGTAGGACAGGCCGGACTCGAAACTTTCGAAGTGCATAGGGGTTAGAATAGTACGCGCATGTGGCCAGTACGTTGTTTTCTCACGACTTTATTATTAGTTTCAAGTGTTTACGCCGCTACATTTGGGACGGTAGTGCCCGTGGTCGGAGGCGCGGCCGACCTTGTCCTGGATGAGGCGAGAAACCGCCTGTATCTGGTCAATTCTAACCGGAACCAGGTGGAGGTCTACTCGATCCCGCAACGCCGCTTCCTGAACCCGATTCCCGTGGACGAGCAGCCATTAGCGGCAGAGATGTCGCGCTCGGGCAATTTTCTCTACGTTGCATCCCATTTGGGGAGCGCGTTGTTGACCATAGATCTGGAAACACTCGCGGTGGTAAACCGCGTGAGCCTGCCGGCGCGCCCGGAAGGTGTAGCGGTGGGCTATGATGAGCGCGTCCTCATCTCAACAGTGGGTACCGGCCAGAACAACCTGCTCAATGTTCTCCTGATTTATGATCCGTCTCAGGGCAGCAGCACGCAGTCTCTATCGGCGGTGACCGTGCCTCCTCCTCCTCCGGCCAGTCCTTTGTTGCCGCAGCAGAATTTCGGCCGGCCCGCGCTCGGTAACCGCAGCGTTCTGCAAGCGACTCCGGATGGCCGCCTGATCTTCGGCGTGAACATCCCGAACAATACCCAGCGCGCGGTATTTGTGTACGAGGTGGCCTCCGGCACAGTGCTGCGCAGCCGTACTGTGGCAGGAGTATCGCCGGTCCTTTCGGTTTCCCCGGACGGCAGCAAGTTCATGGCCGGCCTGCACCTGTTCGAAATGGATACCCTGAACGTGCTTGCGCAACAGAACGCGGCCAACGCTCCCTATTCTTTCCCGGCCAATTCGAATTTCAATCTGCAGCAGAATCAGGGTGGGTCGGTCTGGTCCCCGGACGGCTTCAAAATCTATACCGCTTTCAACTTCACTCCGGTGCAGAACCCACCGGCGCGGCCGAGCGTAAGCCAACTGATGGTGAACGATCCGGAGAACCTGCTCATCGAGGCGGCCTATCAACTTCCCGAGAATCTGTCCGGAAGGATCGTCATTTCGGGTGACGGCGCAAACGCATACGCATTGTCCGATTCCGGATTCCTAAGCCTGCCATTTTCCACCATCGGCACAAGTCCGGTGGCAATGATTTCCCGGACCTCTGCGTTGCTGGCCAACGACCAGTGCGGGGTCACAAATGATCTGCGGGCTGCTCAGTTGGAGCTGGTAAACGCGGGACGTGGCCGGATTACGGCAAACCTGCAATTGATGATGCCTGCGACTACCGTGGGGCTGGGTGGAGCGGGCGGACCCGGCGGCGGGCAGGCGGGTGGAGGAATCATCATTGTCATCCCTCCCGTACCTGGGGCTCCCGGTGGCGGACAGGTTCCTGGCGGTGGTCAAATTCCCGGTGGTGGCCAGCTGGCGCCGCCCACCGGCGCCACAGGCAATGTGAACGTCAACAACAGCGCGCCCGTTTCCCGCACAATCCTCACCGCCCAAGGCGCGACATTTGAATTTTTCTACAACCGTAACAACCGCGCCATCGGCACCGTTTCTCCGGTGCATCAATACACCGTAACTTCCAACGAAGCCATTAACATTCCACCGGCCTTGACGGTTTATCAGAACAACCGCAACGCCGAAGCCACCGGCGACATCATGCCGGTGGACGTGGGGCTTTCCCAAAACGAAGGATTGACAGACCTGGTGCTGGACTCACTCCGGCAACGCCTCTACATTGCCAACTCAGGCATGAACCGGGTGGAGGTGTTTGACACTCGCACCAGGAAGTTCGGGACCCCGATCAAGGTGGGACAGTTGCCTCGGTCGATGGCAATGTCGCCGGATGGTCAGACTCTGTACGTTGCCAACACGGGCGGGGAAAGCATCTCCATCGTGGACCTACAGAGCCGGGAAGTGGTTGGGCGGGTTCGATTCCCAGCGCTTCCATTCAACAACAACGCCGCCATTATCCGCCCGCTCGAGATTACATCCACGCAACGCGGACCGCTGGTGTTGATGAGCAACAATACGCTCTGGCGTGTGATCGGAAACGAAGCCACGCCGCGCCGGTTCAATGCCAACGTGTTACCCATCGCGAACAACACACAGACGCTTCCAGCGCCAACGACGATGGCGTCCAGTCCCAACGGCGAATTCGCCCTGGTGCTGGCCGGCAACGGATCGGCTTATCTTTACGACGCTGCTGTGGATGACTTCATTCAGGCGCGGCAGGTGGTCACCGCCCCCATCTCCGGCTACTACGGCCCGATAGCGGTGGGCCCGCGGGGACAGTACTTCCTGGTGAACGGCCTGGTTCTCAACCAGGCGCTCACGCAGGTGGGCAATGCCGGCACGGTTCCCGGAACCGGCGCTGTGCGGCCCGGTCAGCCTCCCGTGACCACGCCAAGGCCCATCTCATCTGTTTCGGCCGTGGGGGCCACTACGTTTGTCCGTTTTGCGCAGCCCGCCATCGCCAATGCCGCCGCGGCCGCCGCCTTGACCGAAGCGGCTTCAGTGGAGTTGGTGAACGCGACGACCGGCGCCACCATGCGCACGGTTCCCTCGCTGGAGCGGCCGCTTTCCACGCCCACGGGCAATCAGCGCGCCAACGTGCCAGGCCGAACCATGGCTGTGGACCCCACCGGCTCCATCGCGTATGCCATCACGGCCAGCGGTCTGAGCATTGTGAATCTGGATGCGCCTCCCCCGATCGCCCGGCCCGTGATCAATCCAAATGGAACGGTCAACATCGCCAGCTATCAGCCGCAGATGGCCCAGGGAAGTCTGGTCTCCATCTTCGGCCGCGCTATGGGTGGCTCCTCAGTGGCCGCTTCCACGCCGCTTCCCACGGTGATGGGCGGCACCTGTGTTACGCTCGACAACAACCCACTGCCGCTGCTGATGACTTCGGCGGAACAGATCAACGCTCAAATCCCGCCCAATGTCGCCCCGGGCCGCTATCCTCTGATCATCCGCAACCTGGAACAGAACACCGCATCGGTGGCTTCGCAAATCACCGTCGCCAAATACGCTCCGGCAGTCTTTGTCGACCCCTCCACCAATCAGGTGGCCCTGTTTCATTCCGATGGACGCCTGGTAACCAGAGACAATCCCGCGCGCCGGGACCAGCGGTTGACTCTCTATGCCACCGGCTTGGGGCCGACCAAAGGAGGAGTGGTCATCGGCGGCCTCCCCTCGCCCAGCGACCCGCTGGCCGTCACTGACAAGTTGGAGGTCTTCTTTGGCGATCCTACTTTTAATGGCAGCGAGATGATCGTCGAGTGGAGCGGGTTGACGCCCGGATATGTTGGCCTCTATCAGATCAACCTTTACGTGCCTGGCATCCGCATGCGAGGCAATGATCTGCCGGTGACCATTCGCATTGGAAACATCAATAGCCCCACCAAAGGTCCGCTGGTTCCCGTAGTCACGGTGGACTAAGCTTTTAAGGAACAGCGCAAAACGGAGCTGCCCGCCGCGAACCTAAGCCTCGTATTCCTCTGGGGTTTGGTGGCGCGTCGAGCGCCCTTTGCGCTTTTGAAACTCGCCGCCCGCCTTACCCCTTGGTTTAGCACACCCAACTTACCCCTTCAGTGGGTGTGCCAGGGTTGCATCCTGCGCCAGGAAGAATATAATCGTTGCCATGCCCCGCTTGGCGATGATGGCGCTGGTAGCCGTGGCCTGCCAGGCGCAAACAGGTTCCGACGGCTTGCTGGAGCGTATTCGGGCCAGGGCGCTGGATCAATTGGGACGGCAGCCGGATTATACATGCGTGCAGACGGTGGAGCGATTCGCGCGCAGCGGCTCCGAGCAGGAGTGGCTGAAGGCGGACACGCTCCGTTTGGAAGTGGGTCTTTCTAACCATCGCGAACTTTATTCCTGGCATGGCGCCAAGACGTTGGGGGACCAGGAACTGTCAGAGATGGTGGGACGCGGGACGGTCGGCTCCGGACACTTTGCCGTCCTGGCGCGTCATGTTTTTCAACCGGGGACGGCCGCGTTCACCTACCAAGGCGAGCAGGAGTGGAATTCGCATCCGGCCTATCAGTTTGCATTCGACGTCCCGCGCGAGAAGAGCTCCTACCGATTGCGGGCCGGCCCGAGCGAGGCGTTGGTGGCATTTCAGGGAGTGTTCTGGGCGGATCGGGAAACGCTGGATCTACTGCGCATGGAAGTGCAGGCCGTGGATATTCCGGAGATGGTCGGGCTGGCGCAGGCCGATAACATCATGAACTATGCGCCGGTGAAAATCGGCGAGTCGCTGGCGTTGATGCCGGTCACGGCCAGCCTGCTGATGGTGGCCCTCGACGGGCATGAGAATATGAACCGGATGCAACTGAGCCAGTGCCGCGAGTACCGGGCGGAGGCGACGGTGTCGTTTGCCGCGGAAGAGGTCAAGCCGGCTACCGCTGTGGTTGCGGTTCAATCCGGCGCCGCCACGCTACCGCAGGGCGCCTTGCTGGAACTCGAATTGGACGGCGCCATCAACACGAGGCAGGCTGTAGTGGGGGATGCGGTGCGGGCCGTGGTGTCCAAGCCGTTGAAGGACGGCACGCGCGTGGTGGTTCCACAGGGAGCGGCGATCCTGGGGCGTCTGGTGCGTATGGACAAGCAGAATCTACCGTACCCGCTGTATGAAGTGGGATTGGAGTTTCACGCCCTGGAACTGGATGGGAAGCGGGTCCAGATCCAGGCGACGATGGAGGAGGCCGGTCCCGCCGCTGGGTTGCTCCGCCAGCAGAAGAGCATGGACCCGGTGTTTACAAAGAAGCGTACCGCGCGCATGGACATTCTGGTGAGGGAAACTCCTCGCGGGCAGGGCGTACTGCACTGGGAGGCCAAGCGCCCGTTGATTCCGCGGGGACTTCGGATGATGTGGCGCGTGGATGAGGTTCGCTAGCCCTCACTCGACGAGGCGGACCTTCACGCCGGCCTCGCCAAACAAAACCTCCACCATCCCGAAATGTTCATCATAATACTGGCTGGAGTACTGGCTCATCCGAACGGCGGAGACCACCACCTCTTTGATGCCGGCCTGCACAATGGCGCGGGCGCAATCCATGCATGGCATGATCTCGACAAAGATAGTGCAGTTCTCGGTAGCAGTGCCGGCGCGTGCCGCGTTGCAGATCGCGTTCCGTTCCGCATGCTCAATCCACAGGTACTTGGCAGGCCGCACCAGTCTTTCCGGAATATCGTCGCGAATGCCTCGTGGAAACGAGTTGTAGCCCGTGGAACGGATCTCGCGCGCCGGCCCGATGATCACGCAGCCGATTTGCGTGTTGGGATCTTTGCTGCGTGTGGCCACGACCTGGCATATGGACAGATAGTATTGGTCCCAATTGGGAATTTCGCGTGACATGGCGGTTTGAGTCCTTCGATTATACCCGTACGGGAAGTGGGTGAAGGCTTGTGGGTAGTGTCTGAAATGTGCGTTGATCGGTTATTTCGTGCCGACGCGAAGGTTGAAGACATCACCCGCCATTTCGGGGCGTGCCTCCCAAGTATGAGCGAAACCAGCCTGAACAAAGGCACTAGCCAATGCGTTCACCACGTCCGAACCTCTGGGGTTTTTCGCTTGGATAACGATTCCCGATGGAATATTACCAGCTACGTTCATGATCGGTATTGCTCTGGATCTCCACCCAGATGCGAGCAGAACGGCGTTAAGCTCTTTCGCAAATGTCACAACTTCGCCAGATACGCTAAGGTAGACCACTTCAATGGATTGTCCCTTGAAGGGAGACAACAGGCGAAAGAAAAGCGTTTGATGCTCTGGCCCGATTCGCCTCGGCTGAATCTGCCTTTCAAGTTCAAGGCGGGCCTGTCGCTCCTTCTCCAAGAGGACTGCGAGATTAAGATTCTCTGTTCTCAGTTTTTCTTGTTCCACCAAAGCGGTTGCCGTGTCCACCCTTGCTTGTTCCGCATCGACCTGTGCCTTGGATATTCTGGTCTGAGCATCCACCTGGAATCGAGTGAGTTCTCTATCCTTCGCAGCGTTAATGGTAGCCGAGAGTCGATAGATGGCAAAAGAGGCCACTGCGGCCAAGACTACGGACACAATATACACATAGTTCGCCCACACAAACAGTTTTTCGAGGTTCACCGATGATTCCACTTTGGCTATTGGTTCTTTGCTCCGTCATTGTATTCTGTTCGGCGGTTGGAATCATAGTGACCATATTTCAAGAGCGTCGGCGACGAACTACGCGAGGAGGTCCTCAATACCTCAATACCCCAAACCCGATCCATGATCCCAGCTTCCATTGCTAGCGTCACCCGGATTGTGCGGTGAATCCGGCAGAAATTATAGTACCCGAAATACAGCGCCAGCGCAGCCCAGTGGTTCCCTTCGAGCAGCAGTTGGACAGCCAGCAAGACCTTCTCTTGGGGAATGTACATCTCGCCCAAGGTCCGCTCGTGAGCTTCGGTAAAGAGACCCTGAATGATGTTGTGGACAAAGAGCTCGAAGATCTGCCCGTCGATATGCCTGCTCGTTTCCGCGGGCTCTCTATGTTACCGTCGTTGGCCGGCGCGGCGTAGTGGCCAGGCCCCCGCGTGTTGCGTCACGGACGGCCGAGCCCGAAGTCGAAGGTAAGGTTCAGCGTTTCCGAGTGAATGGATTCCGGAACAGGACGAATCGCCAGAGCTTAGCAGCGTCAATCACGCTTGGAGTCAAGATTCTTTGGCCTGAGACTGCGGAGACCCCGAGGACCGCGCCCGTTGCCGAGTCCACACTGAGATGCAGTTCGACTTTGCCTTGAATGCGAGCCTGCCTTGCGAGAGGCGGATAGACCGGATCTGAGAAATGGGCAAACTGATAGGCTTCTGCATTGAGCAACTCTGGAACGAGCCGGTTGGCCTCTTGCTGATTGGCCCCCGGCAGGTTTCCAGCAGGGACCGCACTTTGACACATAATGTGAGGCTGCGGCGAGCCCCAAGTGGTACTTGCCTGAGACCAAATCCGGCGCCACTTTCCCGCTTGCGCGTTGCATACTGAGGTCAAGTTCCCCGGTTTGCTCGTGAAACAAGTCTTTTTCGCCAAAGACCCGGTTGATGATGTCCCAAGACAGATTCCAGAGCCGAGACATTTCCGGATGTGCCCGCTTCAGTCGTTTCCCTAGTGTTTGGCCGGCCGGCAGACGGAGGGAAATGGATGAAGAGCCGCAGCCGGCGACTATGCTAAAACTGATCGCCTCTTCAATGCCTGTGATCCGGCGTTGTATTCAGCACTCTGGCTTCCACACTCTGCACGACCTGCGTGGGCAGAAATTACTTGCCTCCGCTACCCGGGTATAACGCACAATTGAGTCTCGCCGTCCGGCCTCACATCGAGCACTCGATAGTTATAGAAAGGGGCGGCATCAGAAAAAAGCACGGAAACGATGTAGAACGCCACCACGACGCCAAGCGCCATCCACGTAGTCCCGGAGATCAATAGCTTATATTGAAGCATGCGCTGGAGCCGGCTGTTTATCCCGACCCTGCGGGAAAATCCCGCTGATGCAGAAGTGGCGAGCCATCGGTTGATGGTGCGTGCCGGTTACGTGCGCCAGTTGGCGG
>JAENWC010000109.1 GCA_016650235.1 Terriglobia bacterium | reverse complement strand
GTTCCTCAAAGTAGCCGGAGTACGCGAGAATCTCGAGCAATCGTTTGTCGATGAGGTCGAGATCCTGCCCTTTTGCTTTGAGCGATATCTTGGGCGCGCGGGTGGCCTCTTTCGGGTTGCGAATCAACTCGTAGAGGCAGATGGCCACCGCCTGGCCCAGGTTCATCGACTGATGTTGCTCGCGCGTGGGAATGCGGATCAGCCAGTGGCAGAAGCTGAGGTCCTCATTGGCCAGTCCGAACTTCTCGGAACCAAACAGCAGCGCGGCGGGCGCGGAAGCCAGGTGTTTGCGCAGCAGACGTCCGCCGTACTCGATGCGGCGCAGCGGATGTTTGAGTTCGCGATGGCCGAGGGAGACCGTACCCACCACGAGCGAGCAATCGGCAACGGCATCGGCAATGGTGGGATACTCGACGGCATTGCGCAGCAGATCGGCTGCGCCCACCGCGGAGCGGGCCTCGCGGAATGCGACCTCATAAGGATTGACCAGCCGCAAGTCCGGGAAACCAAAATTGCTCATGGCGCGGGCGGCCGCGCCGATGTTCAGCGGGTTACGGGGAGAAACGAGAACGATTTTAAGATCGTTCAGCGCAATTCTTCCATCACCATGTCGAGCGCCGATTGTGCCGGCCGGGTGATGGATTCCGGCAGCGTAGCCAGCGGGGCATCCATCAGGCCGAGTTGATCGAAGAAGTTTTCTTCGCGCGGCCTTATGTAGAGGATGCCGGTGGCGACTTCGCCCTTCTCCTCGGAATCCTCGATCAGCCGGACGGCGTTACGCTTATTCGTAGGATCGTAGTCGCGGCCTAGCTTACGCAGGCGCAGATGCGAGCCGTCATGCATCTCGACATCGCGCACTTCGCCATCAGCCATTTCGATGCTGATGTCCTCATAGTACGGCACGAAGTCCACTTGGTGAATGGGCAGATCGTGCTCCTTCATATAGGAATAGCTCTTGGTGGAGCCTTCATGATCGTTGAAGGTGACGCACGGGGAGATGATGTCGATCACAGAGAGACCGTTGTGGTGCAGAGCGGTTTTCAAGATGCCCTGCAACTGCTTTTTATCGCCGCTGAAGCTCCGCGCCACCAGCGTCGCGCCGAGCTCGATTCCGAGCAGGCAACAATCGATCTTCCGCATATCATTCACCACGCCGCCTTTGGACTTGGAGCCCATCTCGGCTGTAGCCGAGAACTGGCCCTTGGTGAGTCCGTAGACGCCGTTGTCCTCGAGGATGTAGATGAGCGGCAGATTGCGGCGCATCAAATGGACGAACTGGCCGATGCCGATAGAGGCGGTATCGCCGTCTCCGGTGACGATAATCCCTTTCATCGTGCGATTGGCCAGCATTGCTCCGGTGGCCACCGATGGGGCCCGGCCATGCACGCTGTTGAAACCGTGCGATAGCCCGAGGAAGTAGGCCGGTGATTTGGAGGAGCAGCCGATGCCGGAGAACTTGGCCACGTTCCACGGTTGGATGCCCATCTCGTAGAAAGCCTCGACGATGCGCTCAGAGATGGAGTTGTGGCCGCAGCCGGCGCACAACGTTGTCTTGCCACCCTTATAGTTGAGGACTTCGAGTCCAATGCGATTTACCTTTTTGGGCGGTACGGCCGTGGTGCTCATAATCCCTCCTGGAGAACGACTTCATCGGTTACGGTGCGGGCATCGAGCGGCAGACCGCCGTAGTAGCGGACCGAGCGAAGTTTTGCGATGCGATGCGGCGGCGAATCGAGTTTGATCAAAGAGTACAATTGGCCGTCGCGGTTCTGATCGACGACGTAGACGCGGTCATGCCGGTCTATGAACTCTTCCAGTCCGGCATGGAACGGGAAGGCCCGGACGCGATAGTAGCTGGTTTCGAAGCCGTATTCGCGGCGCAACTGGTCGCGGCTTTCCTCGGCGGCGTGGAGCGAAGTCCCACAACAGAGAATGCCCACCGATGCCTTCGGGTTCACAATCACTTCCGGAGCCGGCACCTTGGTGCGCATGTGCTCGAACTTGCGCGACAGCCGGTCCATGTTGTTGACATAGTCGTCGGGACGCTCGGAATATTGCGCCTTTTCGTTATGGCCGCTGCCGCGGGTGAAGTAGGCGGCCTCCGGATGATTGGTGCCGGGCAGGGTGCGATAGCCGACGCCGTCCCCGTCCACATCCTTATAGCGCGCGAACCCGCCGAGCCGCTCCAGTTCTTCCGCGTTCAGCACCTTGCCGCGTTGGATTGGCTGGGTGGGATAAGGGAACGGATCGGACATCCAGTTGTTCATACCCAGGTCCAGATCCGTATTGACGAAGATCGGGGTCTGGTAGAACTCGCTCAGGTCAAAGGCCTCGATCGCCATGGTGAAGCACTCTTCCGGGTTACCGGGGAAAAGAATGGGATGTTTGGTGTCGCCATGGGAAACATAAGCGTTGGAGAATGTATCGCCTTGCGCGGTGCGGGTGGGAAGACCAGTGGAGGGGCCCACGCGCTGCACATCGAAAATGACGGCTGGAATCTCGGCATAGTAGCCGAGGCCGATGAATTCCGACATGAGCGAGATGCCAGGTCCCGCGGTGGAGGTCATGGCACGCGCGCCAGCCCAGCCCGCGCCGATCACCATGCCGATAGAGGCGAGCTCGTCTTCGGCCTGCACCACGGCGTAGCTTGCCTCGCCGGTCTCCTTGTTGACGCGCAGGCGTTTCAGGTAGACGATCATCGTCTCCACCAGCGAGGAGGAAGGCGTAATGGGATACCAGGCAACCACGGTGCAGCCGGCAAATACCGAGCCGAGGGCGCAGGCCGCATTGCCCTCGATAATAATCTTGCCGGCGGTCTTGTTCATGCGCTCGACAACACAAGCGTCGGACTTGGTAAGGTTCTGCGCGGCGAAATCGTAGCCGGCCTGCACCGCACCCCAGTTCAGATCCGCGGCCTTGGCCTTCTTGGCGCCGAACTGCTTGACCAGCGCATTGCGGATCTCCTGCATGTCGATGCCGAGCAGTTGGGCCAGCACGCCGTCATAGATCATGTTGCGGACCAGCTTGCGCAGCCGCGCTTCGGGACAGACCGGAGCCACCAGCTTGTCGAATGGGACGGGATAGAAATGCAAGTCCGAGCGAAGTTCGTTCAGCTTGAGCGGCTCATCATAAAGAATGGCCGCGCCCGGTTGCAGGCTGAGGCAATCTTCCTTCGCCGTTTCCGGATTCATGGCCACCATGAAGTCGATCTCTTTCTTACGCGCCACCCAGCCCTGCTTGCTGGCGCGAATGGTGAACCAGGTTGGAAGACCCTGTATGTTGGACGGGAAAAGATTCTTCCCGGAGACGGGAATGCCCATCTGAAAGATGGAGCGCATGAGGACGGTGTTAGAGGTTTGGCTGCCGGAGCCGTTGACGGTGGCAACCTGAATGCTGAAGTCGTTAACGGTTTTCTTCGGCGTCCCGCCTTGGCGAGACCCGACTGGCGTGAGTTCTGTGGTTGACATGATTAGGTAAGGGCCCTGCGATTGGAGCGCAAACTCCCATAGCGCCCTAAACTCTATTATATGTCTATCCGGTTGCAGTCTGCGGGGCCGCTCAGCCGCTCAGTTTCTTCTGGCGGACAGCATTTGAATCCCGGCGGCAGTGACGATGCTGATGTGCCCGGTCCAAGCTTTGCCCGCCTCTACGAATGTCCGGACGAGCGGTTCGAGATTTTCGGGAGTCGAAGGGAGCACCCGGAACAGGACCACGCCGGATCGTTCGAGAAGACCCCTACGTGGAACGGCAATCCGCCAGAAGCCCTTGTCCAGCGTCAACATGATGCGGTCTTCGGATTCGGCAGACTCAAGAAAGACAGTTTTCTTCCATCCGATGCAATCGGTTCTGGCACAAAGCACATCATTGCCGCCGTCGCGAAGTGCCTCTACAATCGGCTTCGGGAAGTTCTCGTTGGCAAGGAAGCGCATTTACGCTGGAATCGGATACGCCTTGTGTTCGTGGGCCAAGTAGCTGGCCTAGGATAAGCAGGCGAGAATGTCGTCGCGCGTCAGACCTGGATAGCTGGTCAGAAGATCCTGCCCGGACTGGCCCGGCCGCAAGGAGTTCTAGAATAACGTCCCTCGGATCAACGGCTTGCAGGTAAGGACCTGATCCCGACGATGCGCTCAGACAACGGCATCGCCCATTCCTATTGGCAGCGCATACTACAGGGAATCATCGAGCAAGTTGTTCGGAGCACCAAAGGGCGGCAGGGCGGCAGAAGTCCCCTTGCTCTATACGGCAATTTGCCGTATACTGGCGGCATGGGTAAGGAGATTTCCACGACTGCCCGGTTGGAAGCGCGTCTGCCCGCCGATGTTCACGCGCTCCTCAAGCGGGCCGCTGAAATGCAGGGGCGCACGCTAACGGACTTCGTGGTTACCGCAGCCCGCGAGGCGGCGTACCGCGCCGTCGAGGAGGCCGGGATCATCCGGCTGTCGGTTGAGGATCAGCGCCGGATCGCCAAAGCAATCTTGAACCCACCTGAGCCGGTGCCTGCCCTCCGCCGTGCCTTCAAGCGCCGCCATAAACTCTTCGGCCCGGCATGAACCGGCCTTTTCGTCTGGAGCCGCTTGGTGATGTGCACGACCGCGCTGCATTCACCTGCGGCCGGGAACCTCTTGATCGTTACTTTCACACACAAGCGACGCAAGACATTCGGCGGCGCATCGCCACGTGTTTCGTTGCGGTCGAGGAAGCCACCGGAAAACTTGCCGCTTACTACACCATCGCATCGGCCTGCATTCCGACGCCAGACCTTCCGCCTGAGATCACAAAGCGGCTGCCTCGCTACCCGGCCATTCCGGCTGTCCGCATTGGCCGCTTGGCTGTGGACTTAAATTTTCATGGGCGGGGGCTTGGCGCGGCGCTGCTCGCGGACGCCCTTCGGCGCGTGCTGCTTTCGCCGCCCGTCGTCTTCGCACTTTTGGTGGATGCCAAGGACGACGAAGCCGTAGCGTTCTATCGCCATCATGGCTTCCTGCCCCTGATCCACCAGCCTCGCACGTTATTTCTTCCATTGGCCACGGCGGAAAAAACTTTGCTTTGACGCCAGCAGGTGGAGCTCATTCCCTGGTGAAACCGTTCCCTTCCTTGGAAAATTCGATCTTGTCCTTTCGGGCCTCACCTGCCACATCCTCGTGACCGTTGAGCATCACCTGAGCGCCAAACGGCGGATGCCCGCTCCTCTTGATGGTGACCTGTCCCCAGTCCGGATCGAGAATATGGAAATGATAATGGTTCACGTAGGGCCGCGGGCTTTCTTCTGGAGGTTTCCGATCTTGCCCGCGCCGGACATTTGCACGTCCCACACCAGGCCCGGCGCACGCGCCACCAGGATTAGAAACAGACCAACCTGTACCGGGTGCGCAGCCCAATACTCCTGAGCGATCTCGTGCTTGCGATCTCCGGGAGGGCATCCTCGACGGGAACATGGTTGGCTTGGCCCAGGCCCGGAGCCGGCGGCTGAACCGGCCCGCCATACAGGTGAGCGTTATCGAGGTCCGCATCGTCACCCTCCAGACTGCTAAGGCGCGCGCGGCTTTATCAAGGCGAGCGTGTGCGGATCGTGGCAATTCGCGCAGACGATCTTAGCCGTAACCTTCTCGGGCTTCACTTCGCAGGAAGCGGGCAATGCTTCATGGCACCGCCGGCACTGCGCCGTCATGGAAACCGGATTGCGTTGGGCGTGTGCGCCGTGACAAGTGGTGCAGGCGGGTGCCCGTGCCCTGGTTCGAGCCGCCACCAGCTTGGCATGCTTGCTGGTCTCGTAAGTGGTTCGATGTCCGCTATGGCAAGTTCCGCAGAGCGCGGGTTGGTCCGACGGGCCCGCCACGCGGTCTGGCGGCTGTCCCCCGGCGGCTTGTATGTGCGCCGTGCTCTTTCCATGGCAGGCATCGCAACTGAGACCCTTGGCGGCATGGGGGTGCGTCAGGAAATCCTCCGCCGGCGTTGTATGGCAGGGCGCGCAAAGCTCGTGCACTTTCTGCGCCCACAGACCGGTAGCCAGCAGAGCACATATGATCGCCAGCCTCATCCCAGTTTCTTCACGATCTTTCGATCAATCTCCGCTGTGTTCCGGATCCCGGCCAGGGCCATGGCGAGCTTGAGTTCCGCGCCGAGCATCCACAGCACGCGCTCCACCCCAGGCTGGCCATAGGCGGCCAGTCCCCAGAGTGGCGAGCGGCCCACCAGCACTCCCTTCGCGCCGAGCGCCAGCGCTTTCAAGATGTCCGAGCCGCGGCGGATCCCGCCGTCCATCAGCACAGGAATCTTGCCGCCCACCGCATCCACCACATCGGGCAGCGCATCGAGGCTTCCAATGGCGCCGTCCAGTTGCCGTCCGCCATGATTGGAGCAACTGATCGCCGAGGCGCCGCGCTGTACGGCGAGCCCGGCGTCAATCGGATTGAGAATCCCTTTGAGGATGATCGGAATCGATGAGGCCGAGCGGACCCAATCGATGTAGTCCCAGGTCAGGTTCGCCGTATGCGGCTGCCACATGGCCGGACGCGCCGGATTCCGCGGCGGCTGCGGAGGATCTCCCGGTTTGGGCACGCCGGTTTGCATGTAGCCGTAGTCGAAACGGTTGCGGTTGTTGCGGTCGCGATTGGACTGGTAGGCATTGTCGACGGTCAGCACAATCGCTTTGCCCCCCTGGTCCTCGACCCGGCGTGCATAAGAGGCTGCCGCTGCCTTGTTCGGCTGGCCGGTCGAGTTGGACCACCACAGCAGAGGCTTGCCCTCTTCCAGAATCTTCTGTGTGCCGGTGGCCGTGCAGATGACAGTCTTGCTGTTGAGTGCGGCCTGCGCGACGGTCTCATCGGCATTGGGAAGCACAAGATTCTTGCCTCCAGTGGGCGCGATGAAGATGGGGAAGTCCAGTTTCCGGGAAAATAGCTGGACCGAGGTATCGACGCTGGAAACATCGATCATGACGCGGGGCAGCAGGACGAAATGGTTGAAGGCCTCGCGGTTGGCGCGCAAGGTGAGTTCATCCTCGACGCCTCCGGCAATGAAGTCGTAGGCCAGTTTGTTCAGTTTGCGTTTGGCGGCCTCTTCGAACTCGTGCAGGTTGATGGGACCCATGACGTCATCTTCAGCCTGGGCCCATAGCGGCGAACCAGCGGCTAAGACAGACAGGGATCGTATGGCGTGTCTTCGAGTAAGCATCGAAATGGATTGTACCTGAATAGCGATGTTAGCATCAGGTGGATGAGCACGAGACTGCAGCGGGCCATAACGCGCATCGACGCCAGGAACGCCGGCGATCCCAACCGGATTGTGGTCCGGGGGGTAGAGCGGGGCAAGGAACAGGCCCATGCCGAGATGGTCAGCGACTGGGTGAGGCGTTTATGTCCGGAGGCCAGTGAAGAGTTGCTGCTAGCGGCCCGGGCGCATCATGTGCGGCGTTGGGCCATCGCGCGAGAAACCTATCCGGAAGGCCGCACTGGATACCTGGATTGGCGCCGCGCGCTCCAGGAACTGCACGCGGTGGAACTGCGTGCCGTAATGGAGGCCGAGGGCTATCCGCCAGAGGCGCTCTCACGCGCCGGGGAGATCGTGCGCAAGCGG
>JAENWC010000108.1 GCA_016650235.1 Terriglobia bacterium | reverse complement strand
ATGTGGGCTGGCGCCTGCACCTCGAGCATCGGAACCTGGATGCAGAAGCTGGCGCAGAGCTGGCTCGTGCTGGAGATTTCCGGCAACCCGTTTCTCCTTGGGCTGGATGCATTTCTTGGCGAGATTCCCATCTTTCTTTTCTCCATGGTCGGCGGGGTCGTGGCCGACCGTATGGACCGGCGGCATCTACTGCTGGTTTCGCAGTTCATACAGATGGCGTGCGCGTTTTTTCTTGCCGGGATGTTTGCGTGGGGGCATGTGGAGGTCTGGCATATTCTGTGCCTGTCCTTCATTGTGGGAGTGGCGCAAGCGTTTGGAGGACCGGCCTATCAGGCGCTGATTCCCACGCTGGTAGGCTCGGAAGATTTGCCCAACGCGATCGCGCTTAATTCGATCCAGTTCAACGTGGCGCGCGTGATTGGACCGGTGCTGGGCGGGCTCGCTCTTACCAAATTAGGCGCGTCCTGGTGTTTCTCGCTCAATGGCGTTTCCTTTTTTGCAGTGATCATCACTTTGTTCCTGGTCAAGAGCCGCTACAAGCCGGAAGGCCCCAGGGTATCCATGCTGGAAAGCATGAAGCAGGGTATCCACTTCATCCGTAGCAAGGACGGCATGGAGCCATTGATCGCGCTGGCGTTTCTGTTGACGATGCTGGGCATCCCGCTCATTGTGTTTCTGCCCGTGTTTGCGAAAGACGTCTTTCATCAGGGTCCCAGCACCTATACGGCGCTGCTGGTCACCTCCGGGCTTGGCTCGATTTTGGGGGCGCTGCTGGTGGCCACCTTCCATAAGGGGCGGCAGAAGGGCCTCATCGCTCTTGTCATGATCGTCTGTTTGGGAGTCTGCATCACCGGATTTGCGCTTTCGCCGTGGCTGCCATTGAGTTGCGTGCTTCTGTTTCTCGCCAGTGCCGCGTTGATGACCGTGTTCTCGCTCATCAGTTCGCTGGTGCAATTGATCACGACGGACCGGATGCGGGGACGCGTGATGAGCGTGTACAATGTGGCATTCCGCGGAGGCATGCCGTTTGGAAGCCTGGTGGTGGGATCTCTGATAAAAGATTTCACCGCTCCGTTGGTGGTGGCAGTGAATGGTGTTCTGCTGGTTTGCCTCGGCGTCTATTTTCTCGTGATGCATAAAAAGGTCGCCGCCATATGAGATTGTTCTTGACCGCGGGGTTGTTGGTTGTGGCCGCCTGGGCCCGCACTCCCGCCGAACGTGCGTTGGACGCCCAGGACCGCGCCGCCTTGGAAAAGATCATTGTCCAGTTTTCCGCCAAGGCGCAAGCCCGTCCACAGGACGCTCAGGCGCATTATGCCGTGGCGCAGGCCAATTCGCTGCTGGCGCAGTTGGGCATCGAACTGGGGGACAAAACGCTGGGAAAGGAGGCAGCCGAGGCCGGTATCGGCGCGGCCCGGCAAGCCGTTTCCTTCAAACCGGATCAAGCGGAATATCATCGCGTGCTGGGCATGCTGTGTGGACAGGTGATCCCTGCCAATGTGATGGCTGGGCTCAAGTATGGCAAGTGCGCGATGGAAGAGGTGGAAAAAGCGGTTCAACTGGACGGGAAATCTTCCGATATCTGGCTCAGCCGCGGCGTTGGCAACTACTATCTGCCGCCCATGTTCGGCGGCGGTGTCGAGAAAGCGATTGGCGATCTGCAAAAGGCGGTCGAACTGAATCCGCGATCGTCCGAGGCGCACCTGTGGCTCGGGGTCGCGCTACGCAAGGCTGGGCGGAACGCCGATGCCCGTAAATCCCTCGCGACATCACTGCAGCTCAATCCGGAACGCAAGTGGGCCAAGCAGCAGTTGGAAAAGACGCCGGCGCAATAGCTATGGGGATTGAGCAAAAGTTAGCCATCGCGGCTTGTGTTGCGGTGTTGACTGGCATCGGCTACCAATGCTTTCCCGGGCACGCATGGCTGCACCAGGATACGCAGATCTACCTGCCGATTCTGGAGCGGCTCCGGGATCCGAGCCTCTTCCCCGGCGATCCGGTGGCGCTGCGCCCGCATGTCGCCTATACGATCTACGATGAGATGACTCTGGTGTTGCGCAACGTGCTGGGCGGCTTCCACGCGGCCCTGGTTTTGCAGCAACTGCTTTTCCGCGCGCTCGGTTTGTTTGGAGCTTCGCTATTGGCGCGCGCCGCGCAGCTCAGTTGGAGGATGTCTCTGCTGGTGGCCTCCCTATATGGTCTCGGAGCCTTCATCACAGGGCCTTCTGTTCTGACACTTGAGTACGAGCCGGTGCCGCGCGGCTTTGCGGGGCCGCTTCTCATGCTGGCCGCGGGCTTGGCCGCCCATTCGCGATGGGTTTGGGCCGGCGCGGCATGCGGAGCCGCATTCCTTTATCACGCGCCGGCTGCGCTGCCCTTTTGCCTTGTTTTTGGACTGATGATTGTTTTCCCCCAGGAAGGACGCGCCGGCAGAATACGCGGTCTATTGCCGATCGTTGCATCGATCGCCATTGTCTTGGTGATTTCGAGATTCCAGATGGGCGCCAGTGAGCCGCAGCAGTTTTTCAAAGTTGTGGATGATGAGTTGGCGAAATTGCAGCAACTGCGCGGTTCCTACAACTGGGTCTCCCTGTGGAACGCGCAATGGATCCGGAACTTCGAGTTTCTGTACCTGGTCACGCTCGCGGCTTGGTACCGTTTACGAGAGTCGGCTTCAGCCCCGCTGCGCTATCTGCTGGCCGGCCTGCCTCTGTTTGGACTCCTCAGCATTCCCCTCTCTTACCTGCTGCTGGAAGTGCTGCGATGGTCCTTGATACCGCAGGTTCAGCCCGCGCGCGCTACGTTGTTCATCGTCACGATGGCCGTCGTTGGCGGCGGCATCTGCGGCGTGCGGGCTGCCCAGCAGGGCAGGCGATGGGAGTCAGTGGTATGGTTTATGATCGCTTTCGCGATGCCCGTTGAGAGGGATGTATTGCAGCTTCTGTTGCCGGACTTGCGCCAGTGGCTGATCGTGAAGCGATTCCTGATTGTGCTTGGTTTGTCCGCAACGGCGATGCTCGCCTCGCGTTGGCAGGCGCGCCGTCCCAGCCTGTCCTGGACGGCATGGGGCGCTTGTCTGCTGCTGCCTTGCTATCTGTTCCCAGGGCCTGGTCAGGTGCGCAATTATCCGGTCCTGGCCCATACGGAGTTGAACCAATTGGCCTCATGGGCCAAGGACAACACCGCAAAAGAGGCCGTGTTCCTGTTTCCTGACCAAGGCAAGGAACTCTTGCCGGGCATGTTCCGGGCGCACTCCCTGCGCGCGATTTACACGGATTGGAAAAGCGGTGGACAGGTGAATCTGCTGCCCGGGTTCGCCTTCGAATGGTGGACGCGGTGGCAAAAAACAATGGAAGGGAAGTTTGAGGCGGACAAGTTGGACCGGTACCGCGGCCTTGGCATCCACTACCTGGTTTTGAAGAAGGCCAACCCGCTACCGGGCCGCGTGCCCGTCTACGCGAACGCAAAGTATTTTGTCTACCGCTGGGAATGAGCGTTTGGGCGCTGTATAATGCCAAAGTCAGGAGAGCGAAAGGAATTGTAAACAGGAGGCGCGACCATGGGAATGATGCAGGAGTTCAAGCAGTTTGCTGTGCAGGGGAATGCGATGGATATGGCTGTCGGCATTATCATCGGAGCCGGATTTGGCAAGATTGTCAATTCGCTGGTGGCCGACATCATCATGCCTCCGATTGGCATGCTCATGGGTCAGGCGGATTTTAGCAACCTCTACATTAACCTGTCCGGCAAGCAGTATGAAAGCCTGGCGGCGGCCAAAGCGGCCGGCGCGGCCACCATGAATATCGGGGTGTTCATCAATACCTGCCTGGACTTTACGATCTTGGCGTTTGTGATTTTTCTCATGATCAAGCAGATGAATCGCATCCGCAAGCAGGAAGCGAAATAGGGCTGGCTAAGCGCCGTCGTCAACAAAGAACAGGGTTTTAGCTATACTTCCCTCTGGGGTCACTCTCTCTCTATGCCGTTCTCCTTTCGTCTTTTTTCAGTTATCGCATTGTTGGCTGTTACACCTTTCCTGCTTACCGCGCAGGACTTCGAGTTGGGCAGCTTCCCACTGCCGCTGCCGCAGGGAACCGTGGGTGTTCCTTATGAGTTCAACTTTGGATTTGATTTCGACGGTCTCAGTCCCGGCGACACGGGTGGCGCGGAATACTTCATTACCTACACGCCGTCAGGGGGCACGCCTCCGCCTGGATTGAGTGTCAGGGGTAACGGAGAGATCAGCGGGGTGCCAACCACGGCCGGTACTTACAGCTTCAACATCCGGGTTCTTTTCGGCGTCCGCGCCGAAGGGCAGACCGTCCAGATTGGTTTTACTTACGATGGAACGCTATTGGTGCAGCCGGGTGTGGGAGGATTGGCGACCGAACCCGGAGCTGTTTCTTTCTCTTTCGTGCAAGGGTCCGCCACCGCATCGTCTTCCTCCCTATCGGTGGTAAACCGCGGCGCTCAGCCGCGCAGCTTGAGCGTGTCGGCCACAACCGGTTCCGGCGGCAACTGGCTGTCGGTTTCAGGTGGAGGCAGTGTTGCGGCCTTTTCCCGATCTTCACTTTCGATCGGCGCGAACCCGGCGGGTCTGCCTAACGGTGTTTACACGGGGCAGATCCTGATCACAGCCCCACCGGATTCCGCATCGGTCTCGGTGATCATGACGATCACCAACAGCCAGCCGAGCATCCGGCTTTCACAGACCGGTCTCAATTTCCGGCTGGTCACCGGAGTAAATGCGATGCCGGAGCAGAGCTTCGTTGTCTTCAATGGGGGTGCCGGGGTGCTGGATTGGACCGCGGCGGCATCCACCCTTTCGGGCGGATCGGGATGGCTGTCGATTACCCCGGCTGCCGGAACAAGCACCGCGACATCCGCATCCGCTGCCGCAGTGCGCATCAATCCCGCCGGTCTGGCGCCGGGCGATTACTACGGGCAGATCGAGGTCCGCTCGAACGGAGTGGCAAACTCGCCGCAGACGGTTTCCGTGCTGCTCAACATACTGCCGCAAACCGTCCGGTTGCAGCCTGAGGCGTCTCCCACTGGTCTCATCTTTTTGGCGCGGGAAGGGGGGGCCAACCCGGCATTGCAATCCGTACGCCTTACCAGCTTTGACGCGCAGCCGGTTCCGTTCAGTACCAGCATCTTCCTGGAGAATGGCAAGGATTGGCTGACGGTGATGGCCCCGGCCAGTCCGGTCACCCCATCGAATCCCGTCCAAGTGAACGTGCAGGCAAAGACCCCAGGGCTGGCGGCCGGGATCTACCGCGGGGAAATCAGCCTCCGCTTTACCGGCTTCCCTACACTACGCCGTGTGGATGTCTTGTTTATCGTGTTGCCGAGGCTTGCGGCGGCTGCTTCCGCGGTGAGGTCGGCGGAAGGGTGCCGGCCGGCCAGATTGCTTCCGCTGTTTACGCTGCTCGGAGGGGGGTTCCAGGGCACCGCGGGCTGGCCGACACCGGTCGAACTGCGCGTGGTGGACGATTGTGGAGATCCGATGACCTCCGGGAGCGTGGTCGTGTCCTTCTCCAACAATGATGCTCCGCTGCCATTGAGCCCCTTGCCGGACGGACGCTGGAGCGGCACCTGGCAACCGCGCAACCCGGACGCGCGCCAGGTAGTGCTGACCGCTTCGGCCCAGGTCGCCAGCCCGGCCTTGAGTGGCAGCGCGCAGATTGGCGGCAGTATTGCCCAAGGCACGGGCACGCCGATCATCGCCACGGCTGGTGCGGTAAGCGCGGCGAGCTTCTCGAAGCAGGCGCCGCTGGCGCCGGGCAGTATGGTTTCGATCTTCGGCTCGCAACTTGCCACGAGCGTGAACCTTGCCTCTCAGTTGCCGCTCTCCACGGATCTGGGCGGTACGCGCGTGACCATTGCCGGAAGAGCCCTGCCGCTGATCTTCACAAACCAAGGACAGATTAATGCGGTCATCCCATACGACCTGCCCGTCAACACCACGCAGCAGCTTCTCGTGCGGCGGGGCACCGCGTATTCCTTGCCGGAGCCCGTCGTTGTAGCCGCCGCGCAGCCTGCGGTTTTTACCAAGGATCAAAGTGGAAAGGGGGCCGGTATTGTGGTTGGCGCGAAGGCGGACGGTTCCCGCCAGT
>JAENWC010000107.1 GCA_016650235.1 Terriglobia bacterium | reverse complement strand
TGAGCTGTAACCGGGCTTCACTCTTGTGGGCCACTTTTTCAAGTCTACGTCCGACCCTGCCCGGACTCGGAAGTCTTCTGGGTTGATCTTCTTCTTCATCGGCATCCTTTCATTCGGAACTCGCTCCCCAAGATTACATGACGTCCGCGAACTTACTGAGCGGATCGATACGTCAGTCAAGTTCCTCAGCGACATGTTCTCGGCCCGCCTGTACCGGATGGCCGCAAGCAAGATCGGAGTTGTGGACTATCGTCGACTCGTGGATAGCAAGCTCCATACGGCTGGCGATCTGTACACCTTCATGATGGATCAGTTTCACTCAAGCCGCGGCTTCGTGCTGGAACTGATGGTAGCCATTATTCTGGTGATCGAACTGGCATTCGTGCTCCAGACCAAAATATTTTCCGTCAGATGAACCCCCGAAAAGCGGCCTCGCCGCGGGCAGCGCCTGTGCCCATACAATGGAATGTGCCTGCTGATGTATTGGGAATCGCCATGGGCGCGGTCGGGGGCGCCGCCGTCGGCGTGGAGCGTCAATGGTCCGGCCATGCCACCGGGCCTACTTCGCATTTCGCCGGAATTCGGACATTTACATTGCTCGGGGGGCTGTCCGGAACCGCCGGTTGGCTTTGGAGTAGCGGGTTTCAAACCCTGGCCGCGGTTATTCTGATCGGGGCTGTAGCGATCGTCGTTGCCGCGTACGTGGCCGTCAGCCGCCTGGAATCCGACGCAACTACCGAGGTTGCCGCACTGATCGTGTTGGCTGCCGGCGTCCTCTCAGGGACCGGTTCCTGGGCACTTGCCAGTGGGATCATCGTACTCACCGCGATCCTTCTGGTGGAGAAATCACGTTTGCACTCGTTAGTGGCGCGGATTCCCGTTGTTGGCCTGAAAGCGGGGTTCCGCTTTGCACTCATGGCCGTGATTATTCTTCCATTGCTTCCAGAAGGCCCGTACGGCCCGCTCGGCGGGATTCGGCCGCGCGAGTTGTGGACGATGGTGCTGCTGTTCTCCGGGATCAGCTTCCTCTCCTACATCATTCGCTCGCTTCTTGGAGCCGGCCAAGGGTACGTGGTCGCCGGACTGCTGGGCGGACTTGTCTCCTCCACTAACGTGACCCTCTCCTTTTCCAGGATGCGCTCCCAGGATGCAAGGAACGAGATCCCGCTTGCCATCGGCGTGGTGGCCGCCTCGACCATGCTGTACTTCCGTGTTGTGGGCGCAGCCTCCTTCCTCAATCCCGCGCTGGGACGTGCGATTCTGCCCTTCGTGATCCCCCCCGTGCTGCTCGGAGTTCTCTTCTGCGCCTACGGGCTGCGCCGCTCCTGGGCGCAGGAAGGTGGGGACGAGACAACCCCCAATCCGTTGCAGTTTCGGTCGGCTCTACAAATGGCTGGCTTGTTCCAGATCGTGTTGTTTGTTGTCGGCGCGGCGAGCCGCCGGTGGGGCCAGGCGGGTCTCCTGGCCGCAGGCGGAATCCTGGGGCTCACCGACGTGGATGCCTTGGTGATCTCCATGGCGAAGGCGGCCAGTACCGTCGATCAGGTCTCCACCGCGGCCCTGGCAACGGCCTTGGGGATCCTGGCCAATAACGCCTTGAAACTTGGCGTTGCGATTGCCTTTGGCCGGGGGCGGTTTCGAACCCTAGCTACTTCCGGCTTGGGTGGACTGGCGCTCGCCACGGCACTGGCCATCGTCTTGTTGCACTGACTTCTGGTTCGAATAGCGGCATCATACGGGCCAGGTACCCTTCACCTCTACAGGGTCGCCACCGGAATCGACGCCGACCCGTACAGTTTCCCTCGCTTGACAGTAGCCACGGGCACCAGCCTCCGGTGCCCGGTCCGTGCTTGACCTTGGGCGTCGCGAAACTCGAAGTTTCCTTCTTCCAGATGAAACACGGCGACGTCGCCTTCAGAGCCTTCTTTCAGCGTCCCCAATCCCTGGGGAAACCCGAACGTGCCCGCCGGATTCATTGTGGCGCGCTCGATGACCTGATCCAATGTCATGCCGAGGTGCATGAACTTCGAAAGCGTCGTGGCGAGGTCGAACACCGGCCCGTACACATTGTATTGGTGGACGTCGCTGGAAATGGTTCCGGGCCACAGTTCCTGTTTTGTGGCGGCCTCGGCCACCGCCCAATTGAAACTGCCCGCGCCATGTCCCACGTCCAGTCGAACGCCGCTTTCCACAGAACGGCGCACCTCGGTGAGGATACGGCCGCGATCGTCGAGAATCCCGCCCGCGCCGCCGCGGTAGCTGTGCGTGATGACATCGCCCTTTTTGAGCAGCTCCAGGATTTTCGGCAGGGTGGAAAACGTTCCGCCGATGTGGACCATGAGCGGAAGCCTGACCGCGTCGGCGGCTTCCCGGGCCAATTTGAGCGCATCGAGGTCGTGGCGGCCCGCGATGTTCTCCGTCAGCCGGATTTTCACTCCAAGTATGACGTCGCGATTCTCCTCGATGGTCTTGACGGCGAGCTTCACGTTGGCGTAGCGCAGGTCGAGCAGCTCGCCCCAGGGATTGTCCGGCGACAAAGTGGACTGGCCCACAACGGAGATGTTGAGCAGCGCAAAGACGCGCGTGTCGGCCACATTGATGACGTACTTGCGGAGTCCGGGGAAAGTATGCGCGCCGGAGGAGCCGGCATCGAGGGCCGTGGTGACTCCCTTGGCGATGCAGTTGGGATCGGCGGGAATGCCCAGCGGAGCGACGCCGTCATAGACGTGCACGTGGAGATCGATGAGGCCTGGTGTGACGATCTTGCCGCGCGCATCGACACTCAGCCGGGCTTCGGCCAGGGGAATCGACGGGGCGATCCGCGCTACCTTGCCTTGGAGTATTGCGACATCGCGGGCCGCGGAGATGGATTGGGATGGATCCACCAGACGCCCGCCGCGCACGAGCAGATCATACTTGGGGGCCGGTGATTGTCCGCGAGTGATCGCCAGTGATGCCCAGGCCAACATCGACCGGCGCGTTAAGCAGGTTTGCATGCTGTCGAGGATATCCCAAACCGCGGATCGGGGCCACTCTCAAGCCGGGGCTCAAGCCGGGACGGCTTCGAGGTAGTGGAGCGGGGTAGCTGAGCCGGGGCGCGGTTGGAAGCGGTACCCGATACCGAATGCGGTTTCAATCTGGCGTTCGCCGTAGATGCCCAGTTTACGGCGCAGGCGGCGGATGTGCACGTCGAGCGTACGTGTGCGGATCTGTGGTCCGTAGCCCCAGACGTTGAGCAGGAGCGAGTCGCGGGGAACGATTTCTCCGGCGCTGGAAACGAGTTCGGCGAGCAGCTCGAACTCCTTGCGGGTCAACTGCACGTGGTGATCGTCGACCCATGCAGCGTGATGATCAAAGTCGAGTACACAGTGAGTATCGCGATAGAGCCCTGTATTCATATCAATATCGATACTACGGAAAGGGGTGCGCGGAGTCGTAGGAAGATTGTAAAAATTTTGTGAAAAACGAGGGCTTGGTTATTCGATGTCGAACGGGCCTGGGTTGTCGAGGCGGAGGTAGCGGCCGTCTTTGTCTTCGGCGTCGACCCGGACCTGGACGGCGCGTACAGGGTCAACCGTCTGGACTTCGAATCCGCTCTCCTGGCCCGGAGCCATAGGGGTATCCGTAACGATGGTGGTCTTACGCGTGATCATCTTCCCATCGCCTTCAAGGAATTCGAAGAACAGGACGAGGCCGCGGATGGTTTTGGCGCTGTTGTTGCGTAGCGCTCCCTGGAGGACGACGAGGCGCGGTTCGCGATGGACTTTGAATTCAAGCACGGCAATATCGGGGGGTTTGGGGCCATCGTCCTTTTGTTTTTTCTGTTTTTGCGCGGGGGCAACTGCGAGGAGAGACAGCACGAGGACCAGGGTTTGCAGGAGACGAGGCATTTATTCAACCGTCAGGGGAACCGTCATTCTCGAACCAGTTTAGCGCGGGAAGGTGACGCGAGGAGTTGTGACACGTTTAATCTGGCGCTGCACCCGCCAGCCTACCGCGGAAGCACCCTCACCGTCACCCCGCTGCCTCCCATCGGCCCGAAGTACACCCGCTGCGTCGCCTTCAGGAAATCCGATGGTTTAGCCTTGGGTATATCAATGAACTTCTGTGGGTTGCGATCCACTAGCGGGAACCACGAACTCTGCACCTGGATCATCAATTTGTGGCCGCGCCGAAAGGTATGGAACACATCCGGCATGCGGAAGCCGATTTTGTCCATTTGCCCCGGCGTAAACGGCTCCGGCTTCTCGAGGCTTTTGCGGAACTTGCCCCGGAATGGCTCGCCACGGACCAGTTGTTGATACCCGCCCATGCGTACCCGCCTCGGGTTCGGGTCGGGGTCGGGGAAATCATTCGGATAGACGTCGATGAGCTTCACCACGAAGTCGGAATCGGTTCCGGTGGTCGACACCATCAGCGTGACATCCAATGGCCCGGCCAGGGTCAACCCCTCCTCCAACTCCGGCATCTCGAAGACCAGTACGTCGGGCCGTGTCGCCGCCTGCCGCTGGTCATCCAGCATGTACTCCACGGTCATCGTGTTCGCTGTGTACGGCATCGAGGGAACCGGTCTCGCCGGGTCGCTGACATACTCGGCAAAGCCGCCGCTCGGTGACGGATCCCAACCCAGCCTTCCGTCAGCCCGCAGGTGGATCGTCTTTTCCACCGCCTCCTTGGGCGGCCAAGCCGGCAGATGCCGCCACTGATTCGCGCCTGTTTCGTAGACAATCGCCTCGGCCAGCCCGGCCGGCTTTTCTTCCCGCAGGAGTTTCTCAAAGAACGGAAATTCCACATGCTCCCGGTACCAGCGCGAAGTTTTCTGGTAGAACGGCACATCGCCCAGATGATCGCCGTCCCCATTCGCCCACTGCCCGTGGTACTACGGCCCCATGACTGAGATGTTATATGCGCCGGGATTGTTCGCTTCTGCTCTTTTGTAAGTTTCCAGCGTGCCGAACAAGTCCTCGGCGTCAAACCATCCGCCCACCGTCATTACCGCCGGTTTGATGTTCCGCAGGTGCGGCCGGACATCGCGTTCTTTCCAGAACGAGTCGTAAGTCGAGTGGTCCATCAGGTCCCGCCAGTACGGCACGCGATTCTTCAGCAGTTGCTCGTTGATCTCTTCCAGCGTCCCCATCTTCAGGAACAGCGAATACCCGTCCGGCGACGCATACTCGGGATTCTTTCGCACCTCGGCCGGGTTGGCCTGTGTGTCTTTGTCGTTGGAGTACATCCACCGCGCCGCGTGCGCCAGGAAGAACGCGCCGTTGTGCCGCCAATCGTCGCCGATGAACCAGTCGCCCACCGGCGCTTGCGGCGACACGGCCTGCAACCCCGGGTGCGCGTCCAGCATCCCCATGGTCGAATAGAACCCCGGATACGAAATCCCCCACATCCCCACGCGCCCATTGTGGTTCGGCAGCTTCCGCAGCAGCCACTCGATGGAATCGTAGGTATCGGTGGATTCGTCGAAGTCTTTCGGGCCGCTCTTCGTAGGCTTGTACGGCCGGACCTGCTCAAACTTCCCCCCGCTCTTGAACCGTCCGCGGACGTCCTGATAGACAAAGATGTAGCCCGCGTTCTGTGTGTATTCCGACGGGCCCAGCGCCGCCCGAAACCGGTCTTCGCCATAAGGCTGGCAACTGTACGGCGTGCGCGTCATCAACAGCGGATACTTCTTCATTGTGTCCTTGGGCTGATAGACCGCCGTGTAGAGCTTCACGCCGTCGCGCATCGGGATCATGTACTCGTACTTGGTGTACTGTTCCCGGGCGGGCTTGGGCTTCAACGGCGTGTCCTCGGCGAATGCGGCAAGGGCAGCGAAAAGTAGCATAGGAAGACGCATGGGTTGGTGACTATCTTTGCACAGCCAGCTTCGGCGATGCACAAGGGTGGTGCGCAGCGCCAAACTCCTGCGTGCCGCCGGAGCCGAGTTGACCAGTTGGGCCGCCGCCGCGCGCGTGAGCTGCCGCGTTCGCCTTTCCGCGTCCGCTTCACGGCTGAATTCGACCCAGACGGTTTAGTCGAAATGAGCTGAGGTGGCGCAAGACCTGCCCGTGCGTCACAATATCCTCATGATGAAACGAAGAGACTGGATCACAGGAACCGCTGCTCTGGCGGCGCAGGCTGCCGTGGCGCAGACCGGCGGCGGGAAGAATGTGGTGATCGCGAGTGCGAACGGCCTACGGGCGTGCGCGGCGGCGGCGGAGATTCTGAAGCGCGGCGGCGACACGCTGGACGCTGTGATTGCCGGGGTCAACATTAACGAGGAAGACCCGGAGGATAACTCGGTGGGCTATGGTGGGTTGCCCAACGAGGAGGGAGTGGTGGAACTGGATGCGAGCGTGATGCATGGTCCAACGCGGCGGGCCGGGTCGGTGGCGAGCATACAAGGCGTCAAGACGCCGTCCAAGGTGGCCAAGCTGGTGATGGAGCAGAGCGATCACGTGATGCTTGTGGGGGAGGGAGCAGGACGCTATGCGCGGGCCTATGGTTTCCGGCAGGAGAACCTGCTGACGGAGAAATCGAGGTTGGCGTGGCTGGTGTGGAAGCAGTCGCAGCGTGATGGCGGCGGGCACAACAACTGGACGGATGGTCTGGATGCGCCGGCGGGAAAGGCGACCGGAAAACCTTCGGCGCTCAGGCGGGCGTTTCCCGAGGCAGGTGAAGAACTGCTGGCATGGGCCGCGGAGATGGCTCGGCGTCCGCCGGCCGGGACCATCAATTGTTTAGGGCGAAACGCGAAGGGCGAGATCTCCGGTGTGACGACGACGAGCGGGTTGGCGTGGAAGATCCCCGGCCGGGTGGGGGATTCGCCCATCATTGGAGCGGGGCTGTTTGTGGACCCCGATGTGGGCGGCGCGGGCTCCACCGGGCGAGGCGAGGAGAACATACGCGTGGCGGGGGCGCACACCATTGTTGAGAACATGCGCCATGGGATGTCTCCCAAGGATGCGTGCCTGGATTGCCTGAAGCGGATTTCGCGGAATTATGGGGATGACCGGGAGCGGCTGGGCAAGTTCGATATTAAGTTTTATGCGTTGAGCAAGGACGGGGTTTTTGGCAGCGCGTCACTGTGGAACGGGTCGATGCGGCAAGGCAAGCTGGCTCCGGCACAGTTTGCGGTGAACGACGGGGGAAAGAGCCGGTTGGAGGATTGTGCGTTCCTGCTGGAGCGTAAGCCGTAAACAGCTTACCGGCCGAGAGCAATGCGGTAGGCGAGTTGGGGCGGAAGGCCGGCGGCGATGATCTTGCGCTGGGCGGGCCGAAAATCATACGCCACCCGGCGGTAGAGAATGGAGCGGTCTTCCGGGGTGTAGAGAGCCCAGGCGGCGCGGGGATCGCCATCGCGGGGTTGGCCGACTGAGCCTGGATTGATGAGGTAGAAGGAGTCCAGGTCAAGGACCAGTTCCAGTCTCCCGCTGGGGATTTTCGGGTCCAGGCGCTGTACACCACCATGGTGGAAACGGAAGCCACCCTGTACATGGGTGTGGCCGAAGAAGGAGATGCGCGTGTCGAGGTAGCCCATCATCATCAAGGCTTCCTCGGACTGCATCAGGTATTCATCTTCATCGAGCGGAGAGCCGTGCATGATCTGGAAGGGGGGGCTGGTAGGGTCCCCCACTTCGAACGGCCCGCGCGGCAGAGCGCGCAGATAAGCCGTGTTTTCCGCATCGAGCACGCTTTGTGTCCAGACAGCGGAATGGCGTGCGGCGGGATTGAACCACTCGAGATCATCGAGGCCCACGCAAGCCTTGTCATGATTGCCGCGGACGATGTGCGTGGTACAGGAGCGTATGATGGCGGTGACCGCATTCGGGTCCGCGCCATAGCCGACTACATCACCGCAGCAGAGGATGTGGTCAAACCCGTCGGCGGTTGCGGCATCGAGCACCGCATCGAGCGCTTCGAGGTTTCCGTGAATGTCACTCAGAATCAGCCAGCGCACAGGCGTAGAAGAGTCAATTCCGGGGGCGCGCCCAGGCGCGCCGGAACCCCCACCGTTCCTAATCCGCGGCTGACATAGATGGAGGAGTGATCCTGCCGGTAGAGTCCACTCACATAGGGTGTGAAGAACCTGGCTACGTTGGCGTACTGGTTCAGGATTTCTACCGTGATTTGTCCGCCATGCGTATGACCAGCCACCGTTAAATCGTAACCCATTCGAGCGGCGACGGGAAAGACGTCGGGATTGTGGGAGAGCAGGATATTTGTGCTGCCGGGTTGGAGGAGGCTTTTGACGCCTTGCAAGTAAGGGCCGCCCATTCTTTGATAATCGACGCCGGCGAGGTTGAGGCCCGCGCCGCCAATGCGGAGTTGTGCGGATTGGGAGCGGAGAAACTTGATGCCATAGCGTGCGGCCTCCAAAGTGGCGTAGTCCTCGCAAGAGGCGAAGATTTCGTGGTTGCCGAGGCATCCGTAAACGCCGTCCGAGGCGCGGAGCCTGGAAAGGATGCGGAGACACCGGTCGAGCGGGTCCCTGCGCATGGTGATGAGATCGCCAGTGACGAGAGCAATGTGGGAGTTGGTCTCATTGGCCATGCCCACGGCGTACTCGAGTTCGGTCGCGGTGAAAAACGGGCTCATGTGGATGTCGGTGAGTTGCACAAGCCGGAGTCCAACCAGGCCGGGAGGCAGATGGGGGATGGTGATGTCGATGGTCTTGAGGGAGAAGCGGTTCCGGCCTAGAATGCCATAGCCGAGGATGACGGCTGGGGCGGCCAGGGCGGGGGCGGTGGCGAGCTGGAGCAGGCGGCGGCGGGCCGGGTCATGAGCAGCGCGGCTGCCCAACCAGCGGAGGAAGAAATAGGAAAAGCAGGTCAAGGTGGAGATCATGGCCCAGGTAGAACCGATCGCGCGGAGCCAGTCGAACAGGTCGTTTTGCGGGAGCCGTCGCATGATGGGGCGCACGCCCATCAGGATACCTGCGGCGGAGACGGCAATACCGGCCATCCAGAAGGGTTTGGGAAGCTTCAGCCAAGTGCCGAGGCGCCAGTTGGCGCAGGCGGCAATGGATGCGAGCATGAGGTGGTTTAAATGCCGGGGGTCCATCCTACAGCCAGGTTGAGAGCATCTCCGTTGGGAGCATCTCCATTGTACTCGGTTCGTAAGTAATAGCCCGCAAAACGACCTGGAAGGAATGGAGCGGGTGCCAGGCAAGATTTTCTTCTGGTCGGGCGTCTATTCGCAGGACATGAACAAGCGGGAGACCCTGGTGACCGATTTGAACGTGTTCGCCGGCTTTGATCCGAAGCTGTTTGAGACAGGCGGCCGGGGCAATCCTCGGATGGGACCGAAGACGTTGATTATCAAGAAGGGGGAGCACGGAGCGCTTCTGTTCCACGGAGACGCCGTGTTTTCCGCTCCTGGGTATCTGCTCGACAAACTGCATGATCCCACCGGAGCCGGTGACTGCTTTGCGGGTGG
>JAENWC010000106.1 GCA_016650235.1 Terriglobia bacterium | reverse complement strand
CTCCGGACCCACCGTGATCTTGATGCGTTGCTCCCAATCAGGCTCAATCGGATCGCCGGAAGTGGCGCGGGGGCGAGTGACCGCGGGAGCTTGCGGGCGTGTTTCGGCCGCCGAAAGCATGCCCGCGCCGAGCATCGCCGGGGTTGTGGTCAAAAACAGACGTCGATTCATTGAGGAACCTCCTTAAACCAGGGTCTCTGCTCCTTCAGGCGATGCGACTGGCGGCGGCAAGAAGGAGCGAACTCATGTGCATACCAAGATACTAACTTTCAATCAAGGCGCGGGCGACTCGGACAGCCAGATGTTTCCCGTACGCTCCTGCATGGTGAAGACGACCGTGTCGCGCGCGATGGAGATGGCGCGCTGGCCGCCGCTCACAAACCCGGGCGAGCGCCGCGCCGAGTGGAAGTGATGGACGGGGAAAGGATCACGAACTGGTTTTGCGGCGGCGGTATCAAAGCGATCACCCATAGGCAAGTGAACGTATCCCGATTGGAGATGAAGTAGATCAATTTGCCGTTCGGGGAGAACTCGGGAAGGATGTCTGTGAAGTCTCCTGCTGTGACACCGATTTCGTCCTTGGCCCCGGAGGTCCGGGAAAGGCTGACAGGGGTTACCACGATGCGCGAGCGGGCCCAAGGTCTCACGTTTGCGCTGGTAGTAAACGACCCATTGTTCATCCCATGAAAGCCGAGGTGCAGTTCCTCCGGCATCCTCGTCCAGGAGCCTCCTCTTTTGACCGCTATCGACGTCCACCAGAAGGAGACCTTGAACAGCGCAAAGCATTTGACGGGAATCCTGTGCCCAGGGAAAAGGAATGCATCCTTGGACGAACTGGCGTGCCAGCCCTCCAGATGCCGGGATGACAAAGCCAGTTTGCTGATTGTTGGTGACGATGCAATACGAGATGCGGACTCCATCCGGGGAAATGCGCGGATTCTCCTCGTTTGCCGGAGACGAGGTGATTTGGGTCTCCTTGCCCGAAGTCAGGTCCCGGGTCCAGGCGTCCCAGTTACCGGAGCGGTTCGAGTTGAACGTTATGAGCCGGCCATCGGCGGAAATGGACGGGCGAATGTCTTCAGCGACATTGTCGGTGATGCGCCGTAGCTGCAGCGCGCCGGATGGTTGGTCTGGCGAACTCGGAGGCCGGGAAGCGTCCCTCATCGGCAAAGGCAACCTGGTCTCCCCGCCTTTACCAATTCAATCTGCCGAAATCGGAACCGTCCGCAGTCCCTCCACCGTGTTCCCCGCTGTGCGCCGGTAGCAAGGTATAATCAATCTTGTGTGAGGTTTCCGAAGTCGCCGCCGGCCGGCGACAATGAGCCAGAACACTAGCAATGTCGGGGCGTAGCGCAGCCTGGTAGCGCACCTGCCTTGGGCGCAGGGGGTCGGGCGTTCAAATCGCCCCGCCCCGACCAAATCATTTATTGTCAGTGCTTTGAACGCAGCTTCATCACAAGGAATTGCTGTCCGCGCACATGTCCTACGTGCAGTGGACCCCCAGATCCACTCTCATTACTTGCGGCTTGTACATCGGCCTGGCGGGTCAATGGTCAGTATTTGGGTCTCCAGCATCTACATTTCCGACTACACTCTGCCTGTCCGATTCCATTTTATATCCAAATGGCGCGGTAACCCTTGAGCCGCTTTTCAAACATCCGGGCCAGCATGGGGACCTGCGCGTCCACGTAATCGAATACTCGAACAACCTTCTTGCCGTGATGAATACGGTGCAGCCTCCCAACATACTGCTGCAGGGTGCCCCGCCAGGATATTGGCATGGCCAGAAACAGGGTGTCCAACCGGGAGTCGTCGAAGCCCTCGCCGATATAACTTCCGGTGGCGATTAGGACTCGTGGCACATTGTCGGGAATCGAGGCCAGTTCTTCCGCGACGGCCTGTCGCTGCTTCTTGCCCATTCCGCCTTTTAGGATCAGCACGTGTTCAACGCCGGACAAGCCGCTGGCCAATCGTTCCAGGTGATCAGTTCGATTCGTGAGCACCAGTGGATTACGCCCCTCGCTGACGGCTGCCCTGATATCGGCTACGATTTGACGGTTTCGCTCAACGTCGACAATTAGGGCGGCATAGGCGTTCTGAATGGACATTTCCTCCATCTCGGGCGGCATTCGGAAGCAAGTATGCCTCGGCACCGCCAAGTGGAGGAAGGGAGAGCGCTCCACGGCTGCGCGCGGGCTAAGGTTGAACCGGATGGGTCCGCACTGCATAAAGATGATGGGGTGGTGGCCATCCTTCCGAACCGGCGTGGCGGTAAGACCCAAGATGTATTTTGCCTTCACCTGCCTCATCACCTGCGAGTGGCAGGCGCGCAAAATATTCCAGTTCAAAAAGGACAGCTATCTGACCGAGGTGAGTTCCACGCTGATGCACAAAGGCCAGCCGAAACCGCACCTGCTGAGCTGGCGCGGCGGATTTGGGGACGAAACCGTGATTGGCGCGGCCGCCTCCCAGCATAGCGTCCACTTTGATCTTGCCACATCGAAGCTGGAGGTGAAGGATGCCAGCGCCGCCAAGGAAGGCGCGCTCGCCGACTGCGGCAATTACTCCTTCGCCGGTATTGAGGATTCCTACTTTGCCGCAGTTGCCTTGCCGGAAACCACGGAAGGCTTTGAAGTACACACCATCAGTGACTCCATCCCCAGCCTGGCCGACGGCAAGGAGGAGCTGAACGCCGGCATCGCCGTGGGCGGGCGCCCGGAGAACCGGTTCTCGCTCTTTGTCGGTCCTAAGGATACAGACCTGTTGCGGAGCGTTTCGCCCCGGCTGGAGCAACTGGTGGACTGGGGCTGGCTGGCGCTGCTCGCCAAGCCTTTGTTTCTTGTGTTGAACTGGCTGCACGACAACTACATTCCCAACTACGGGCTGGTCGATTGTGCTGCTCACCATTGCCATCAACTTCCTGCTGCTGCCATTGAAGATCACCAGCCTGAGTCGATGAAGAACATGCAGGTTCTCCAACCGCAGATTGCCGAGATCAATGCAAGGTACAAGGGGCTGGGCATGCGCGACCCCAAGAAGGCGAACCAGAATCAGGAGGTCATGGATCTGTACAAAAAGCACGGCGTCAACCCGGTGGGCGGCTGTATTCCCATGGTCTTGCAGATCCCCTTCTTCATCGCTTTCTACAAGTGTTGTCCGTGGCCATTGAGATCCGTGGCGCGGACTGGCTTTGGGTTTCCGATCTTTCGCGGCCGGAAACGCTGGCCATTCGCGTGCTTCCCGTGGCCATGATCGCGACACAGTTCATCATGCGGAAGATGACCCCATCGGCCGGCGGCGACCCGAGCCAGCAGAGAATCATGATGCTAATGCCGCTCTTTCTGGGGTTCATGTTCTACGGGGTCTCCAGCGGCCTGGTGTTATACTGGTTGACCGGCAACGTGGTGGGCATCGGACAACAATGGTTTTTCAACCGTACGTTTCATGCGCCCGCTATCCCGGCTCCGGTCAAGCGCAAAAAATGATGAGGGACTCCTGGAAATAACTTGTGAGCAACAAGAAATACACCATCGCTGAACATGGGCCGCGGATGGAAGAGTTTCTGAAGAGGATACTGAAACTGGCCGGCCTGGATGTGCGCTTCGTTCTGAGCGAGGAGGAGACGCCGCATCCGGAGTTTGAAAATCCGGAAATTCGCGTCAAATTCACCGGTGAGGACGCGGGTCTTCTGGTTTACAACAAGACTGAACTGCTGCTGGCGCTGGAACATCTCACCATGGAATCGCTGCGCATGCCGGGCGAGGATCACAGCCGCATATGCTTTGACGCCAACGATCATCGCCTGATGCGGATTGAGGAGCTTCGCTTCAGCGCTCAATCTGCCGCCGAGCAGGTTAAGACTTCCAAGATGGCATTCCGCTTCAACTCCATGAACAGCCGCGAGCGGCGGATCATACACTTGGCCCTGCGCGGGGAGACCGCCGTGCGCAGTGAAAGTGAAGGACTGGAGCCGCGCCGCAACGTTGTGATTTATCCGGCCGGCATGCCGTCCAAGCCGCAGACAGCTCCGCCCCCTCCCATGGGCCGCGGCCGCAGGCGCTAACTGAACAGGCCGCGGGATGTCATTGCCCGGCACCATAGCGGCGCTCTCCACTCCGCCCGGCCGCGGTGGATTGAGTATCATCCGCCTTTCCGGATCTCAAGCGCGCTCCATTACCGAGTCCGCGCTTGTGTTCCGGCAGCCGCCTCGTTGGCAACCATGGTCCGCTCAACTTGCCTCCGTTCCCGATGAGCAAGGACATGCCGTGGACCAGGTGGTGGTTACTTTCTTTGAGGCCCCCCGTTCCTATACGGCCGAGGATGTTGTAGAGATCAGTTGCCACGGCGCCCCCGTCATTGTCCGCCACATTCTCGAACGTGTCTGCCGCATGGGGGCGCGCATTGCCGGGCCGGGCGAATTCACTCTGAGGGCTTACGTAAACGGCCGTCTCGATCTGCCGCAGGTCGAAGCCGTTCGCGACTTGATCGACGCCACTACCCTCTATCAAGCTCGCATTGCCGCCCAGCAGGTGGATGGCTCTGTTTCACGCCGCCTGGCGCCGCTCAAGCAGCAACTCCTGGAGTTGATCGCATTGCTGGAAGCGGGCATCGATTTTGCCGAAGACGACATCGACGTTGCTGCGGATGCGGAAATTCTGAGGCGGATTGAACCGGTGCTCGATGGAATCCGAGCCCTGCAATCGAGTTTCGCCTATGGCAAATTAGTGCACTCGGGATTCACGCTGGCCATCGTGGGCCGGCCCAACGTAGGCAAGAGCAGCCTCTTCAACCGGCTGCTGGATCAGGACCGCGCCATAGTCGCCGAGATCCCCGGCACCACGCGCGACCTGGTTTCCGAACACGCCTCGCTGGAGGGAATTCCGGTGCGGTTTGTCGATACGGCCGGAGTCCGGCAAGGAGCCGATCTGGTGGAGCGTTTGGGCATTGCGCGCTCCTACCAGGCCATGGCCGATGCGGATCTCACCGTGGTGGTCTTAGACGCATCCGCGCCACTGGAGGAGCAAGACCAAATGCTGCTGGACCGCGCGCTTGCACAGGGCCGCCATCTGGTGGCCGCCAACAAGTGCGATTTGCCCTGTGTGGCGGCGATTCCCGCCACTGCCGTGCAGGTTTCCGCCTTGACCGGTGATGGCTTGGAGAGGCTGCGCCACGCCATCGTGGATTCGATTACTCCGGCGGGCACGATGGAGCAAGAGTCGGGATTCATCACCTCCGTCCGGCACGAGGGGCTTCTGGTGGAAGCATCCGAGGCGCTGCGGCACGCCAGGGAAGCGCTGGGGCACGGGCTTCCGCATGAGATGCTGCTGCTCGACTTATACGCCACGCTCACACCTTTGGACGCGTTGACCGGAGCCACCACGGCCGACGACATTCTGAACCGGATTTTTTCCACCTTCTGCATCGGCAAGTAATTCCTGTCATTTCCGGCGTGCTATCATTGGCCCGAATTCAGTTACACATGGCTTGGAGCATCGGCCGCAATGGAATCCACATTGAACGAACGCAGGGCTTCATGAAAATTGTCGTCGATGCGGATACGCAAGAGATCCGCGGCGTGGCCTTGCCAGGAGAGCTGAGTCCGCTCACGGTGGAGGGCGCTGGCCGGTGACGACGCACGAGATGCTCCTGCGAAGGATGTCGGCTGCCCGGACGGAAACCGATAAGCTATTTCAACTGGTGAAGCCCGAGGCGCTGTACGACCGTCCCATCCCGGAACGCCACCGGTTCATCTTCTACATGGGCCATCTGGAGGCATTCGATTGGAATCTTTTGCAATCCCGCCTGCCCGGGCTAAAAACGTTTGATCCTTCTCTGGATCAACTGTTCGCCTTCGGGATTGACCCGGTTGGTGCTGGATTGCCAACCGATACAACCGCTGCCTGGCCCGCCGAAAATAGAGTGACGGACTACCGCGACCGCATCCGGTCAGACATGGATGCGGCCTTGATCCGGAGCCCAGCCGGCTGGGCCGGCGGCGAATCTCCGGCGACGCTGTTGAACGCCGCGATCGAACACCGGCTTATGCATGCGGAAACGTTGGCTTACATGCTGCATCAGTTGCCGTACGACCGGAAACGCCGGGAATCCCAAGTGTCCGTCGCGGAGGGGAGACGCGACGATGCGGGGGGAATTCAGATACCCTCGGGTCCGGCCGAGCTCGGCCTCGCGCGTCAGGACCAAAAAGAGTTTGGTTGGGACAATGAATTTGCCCCCCACTCGGTGCACGTTCCTTCGTTCCTCATTGATCGTTATAAAGCAACGAATGCGCAATTCCTGGAGTTTCTGGAAGCGGGAGGGTACCAGGAACAGAGTTTGTGGACGCCGGAAGGCTGGGACTGGAAACAGCGGCGGGAAATCCTCCATCCGGCTTTTTGGAAGCGAGTGGACGGCGTCTGGTGGTATCTCGCGATGTTTGATGAGATTCCATTACCGCTCGAATGGCCCGTCTATGTCAGTCACGCCGAGGCGAGCGCCTATGCGCGATGGGCTGGCAAGCGGCTGCCTTCCGAAGCGGAGTGGCAGCGTGCCGCCTATGGAACGCCGGACGGAACCAGCAGACCCTATCCGTGGGGCTCCGAAGCCCCGCGGGCACAGCACGGCTTTTTTGACTTTGCCCGCTGGGACCCATTTCCGGTGCACGCTTATCCGGAAACCCGAAGCGCCTTTGGCGTTGAGGGTCTGGCCGGGAGCGGATGGGAATGGACGTCCAGCGCCTTCGAGCCATTCCCGGGATTCCTACCGTTTCCATTCTACGAAAGCTATTCGGCGAACTTCTTCGACGGCATGCATCCGGTGATGAAGGGCGGGTCTATGCGCACGGACCGGAGCATGCTTCGGCCCTCGTTTCGCAACTGGTTCCAACCGCATTACCAATACGTCTACGCGGGGTTCCGATGCGCGGCATGTTGAGCAAGTCCATCGTCAGCGGCGCAGTGGGTGATTTCGCCACCGATGTGCGCCGTGGCCTCACCAAAGTGGGGCAGAAGGAGCTGCCTTCCAAATACCTCTATGACGAGATTGGTTCCAAGCTCTTTGAGGTGATCTCCGAGCTTCCCGAATACGGGCTGACGCGCGCGGACGAGAGGTTGCTCCGGGCGCATTCAGCCGAAGTGGTGGGACGCATCCCAGGCGAGGTGATCCTATGCGAGCTGGGTAGCGGCAGCGGCAGGAAGACGCGATGGATTCTGGAAGCGTTTTCCCGCCGGCGGCACACCTATTACTACCCGATTGAAATCTCTCCGGCCGCGCTCAATATCTGCCGCCGCGAGCTGGCCGACATCGAATCGGTTGAGATTGTTGGACTGGAGCGCGAGTACCTCGATGGACTCCTGGAAGTGGCGGCGCGGCGGCAGGCCGGCCAGCGAATCCTGGTGCTGTTTCTCGGCAGCACGATCGGCAACTTCAGCCCGTCGGCTGATGTGCAATTCCTTAAGGAGATCCGCACGATTCTGCAAGAGGGGGACTCGCTCCTGCTGGGCACGGACCTTGAGAAGCCGGTTCCGCAACTCATCGGCGCCTACGATGACCCCATTGGCGTTTCGGCTGCATTCAACCTGAACCTGCTTGCCCGCATCAATCGCGAGTTGAAAGGGGAATTCGTTCTCAGCCGGTTCGAGCATCTCGCTCGATTCAACACCGCGACGAGGAGCATCGAAATGCATCTTGTATCCAAACAGGAGCAGGTTGTGCGGATTCCCGGAGCCGGTCTCACGGTTGCCTTGGAACTGGGAGAAACCATTTGGACGGAGAGTAGCCGGAAATATGCGGTCTCCGAGGTCCTGCAAATGGCCAGCGCCGCCAGCTTCCGTTGTGAGGTCCAGTGGCTGGACCAGGAGTGGCCGTTCGCAGAAAGTCTTCTGAAAGCGGAATGAAAGTGGAATAATACGGTTCATGCCGGTAGTGGAGTTCCGCAATGTTTCGTTTGAGATCGCCGGAAGGAAGATCCTCTCCGGGATCCACCTTACGGTAGAGGCTGGCGAGACTCTCGTATTGTTGGGTCGCAGCGGGTCGGGCAAGACGACCGCGCTGAAGCTAACCAACGGGATGCTGTTTCCCACCAGCGGCCAAGTCCTGGTGGAGGGCCGGTCCACGCGCGATTGGGATCCCATACGGCTCAAGCGTCATATCGGGTACGTGATTCAGGAGACCGGCTTGTTTCCCCACTTCACGGTTGCGCAGAATGTCGGCTTGGCGCCAAAACTGGAAGGCTGGCCGGCAGACCGCATCGCTACCCGCGTGGAGGAGCTTCTGCAGAGCGTGGGCATGCCGAATATAGAGTTCGGTTCCCGTTACCCCCGGCAACTCTCCGGTGGCCAGCGCCAGAGAGTTGGCGTCGCCCGCGCACTCGCCGCCGATCCGTCTGTCCTTCTGCTCGACGAGCCCTTTGGAGCGGTGGATCCGGTGACGCGGCTCGACCTGCAACAGCAGTTCCTGCAACTGCGGCGGACGTTCGGAAAGACATCCCTTTTTGTCACGCACGACGTGAGGGAAGCGATTCGTCTTGGAACCAGGATCGCCTTGCTCGCCGGGGGCCGCGTGGACTTCCTCGCGCCGCCCATTGAATTTCAACGGGCGCGCACGGAGGAAGCGCGTGCCTTCCTGGCGTGCCTATAAGGCCTATGCGAACGGACCTCGCCAGCGAGATTGTCCGCCTCACGGGGCAACATCTATGGCTGGTCGGAATCGCCTTGGCGCTCGCGATTCTCATGGGTGTCCCGCTGGGAATACTGGCGGCGCGGCGGCCCGCCACGTCTCGATGGCTGCTTGGATTGGCCAGCGTTGTCCAGACGATTCCGAGCCTGGCCTTGTTCGGATTTCTCATTCCCATTCCACTGCTCGGGGGCATCGGGCCGCGCACGGTGATCGTCGCGCTGGTCATGTATGCGCTGTTGCCAATTCTGCGCAACACCTATGTCGGGATCCTATCCGTTGACGCGGCGGTGTGCGAATCCGCGGTCGCGATGGGCATGACCGATCGTCAGCTGCTGCGGTACGTGCAACTCCCGCTAGCCTCACGCACGGTCATCGCCGGTATTCGTGTTGCCACCGTGACTACCATTGGGACGGCCACTATTGCGGCGGCCATCGGCGGCGGAGGCCTCGGGGTGTTCATCTTCCGCGGAGTAGCTTCCGTAGACACCGCGCAAATCCTGGCCGGAGCCATACCTGCGGCGGCAATGGCGCTCCTGGCGGACAATGGATTTGGATGGCTCGAACGAAAACTATCGCCTGCTTAGCGCTGGTTGCGGTTCTTGGCGGATGCTCGTCCGGAGCCCGTCAGGCCATTCACGTGGGCTCGAAGAATTTCACAGAACAGGTTGTGCTTGGTGAAATCATTGCACAGCACCTGGAAAACCGCCTTCACCGCAAAGTGGAACGCAGCCTGAATCTGGGAGGCACGCTGCTCACACATCGGGCGCTCTCCAGCGGCCAGATCGACCTTTATCCTGAATACACCGGAACCGCACTTACCGCGATCCTGAAGCAGCCCATTGGGAAGGATCCAGCCGGAGTTCTGGCGCGTATCCGCTCCCTCTACAGCCGGGACCTCCAGGTAGAATGGCTGGATCCTCTTGGCATCGACAATGGCTTCGCCATGGTCGTGAGAGGCCCGGAGGCGCGCCGCCGGAATCTGGAAACCTTGAGCGATGCGGCCCGGGCCTCGAGCCCATGGATGCTGGGAGTTGGTTACGAATTTGAGCAACGTCCCGATGGGATGACAGCGCTGGACAAGAGCTACGGACTGCCCTGGAAGGGCCCGCCAATGAGCATGGATCTAGGACTCCTCTACAAGGCGATCGAGCAAGGCCAGGTCACCATGATTGCCGCTAACGCCACCGACGGCCTGCTTTCCGCCATGGACCTCAAGGTTCTGCGCGACGACCGGCAGGCGTTTCCGCCATATCAGGTTTGCATCGCTGTCCGGCAGGACGCCTTAGCGGCTATTCCGGGGCTGCGCGAGGCCCTCGCCGAACTGTCCGGCAAGTTCAGCAATGTGGGTATGCGGAAACTCAACCACCGTGTGGATGCCGGGCATCACCCGGTCGCGAAAGTGGCATCGGAATTCCTGGCGGAAGCCGGATTAGTCCGGTGATTACTCCACTACGCCGCGAATGCCGTCGATTGTGAACTGGCTGCCGCGCACAAACTCCATCAGCTTGCCCTCGCGCGCCCTCACTTGTTCCACCGCCGCCGGCAAACTTTCCTCGACACCAGCCGGCACCGAACAAAGCCCATTCTCATCGCCATGGAGAATGTCTCCGGGATGGATGGGCATGCCGAGCACCTGTATCGGGAGGCCCGTTCGCACAATACGAAAGTTGGCGTGGCTGGCGACAGCGCCCCGGGCGAAATATTGGAAGCGGAGGGCGCGCACCTCGGGGATGTCGCGGATGGCGCAGTCGCTCACCAGTCCCACCGCGCCCAGTCGCGTGAAGATAGTGCCCATCACCTCGCCGCAATGCGCCGCAAGGTCAGGGAAGCCGCCCACTTCCTGAAACGCAATGACGGCGGGCTTGGGCGAGGCCTCCACCGCGCGATAGAGTTCCAGGAAGCCGGAGATGTCGAACGGCTCCATGCGCGTCACCGTCTCGACATGCGCGGTGACGGCGTAGCCGCACATGCGCCCGAATTCGGGGAATATGCAGCGAATCTGTACAGGCGTGAACCCTGCCTCGCGCGACCGCAATTTGAGCTGCTCGATGCCGTTGCACAGCGTCGGCGAATCGATCGTCTTTAAGTACTCAATCCAAGGGTTGCTCGACATAAAAGAATTCTCCAGTCTACCGCGCTGATCCCGTAAGCCAGTCTGAGGTGAACCGGGCCACGGTGAGGAATCGTATGGTTGTGTCGGACAGGTTCGGCGTGCCGCGCTCGTAGATGAGGTAGATGGATGCATCGGGGCCGGCGGCAAGATCGGAATAGCCGCTCACGCCCGGCTCGATCGATTTCGAAACAGGCCAGGTGAGGCCCTCGTCATAGCTCATTTTCACGGTCACGTTCTGCCGTTTGTGGTTGCCTTCCGGCTTGGCCGGATCGCGTGGTTCATCGCTATGCGGGTTGGCGAATATGATACGGCCGGGCGCGCTGCCAGAGGGCAGGGAAAGACGAATGATGCTTGCCATGCAAACCGGTTCGAGCAGCTGCGGATGGAGGGTAGGCTTGGTCCAGCCCGTGGATCCGTCGCGGCTATAGGAGATGGCGCGGCGGTGCTCCGGGGACTCATGCCGGATGTTGAGCGCGACTCGGCCGCCGGCCAGTTGAACGGCAATCGTCTCACTGGGATTCTTCAGATCGGGATGGCGGACCACGATCGCGCCCCGCTGCCAGTTCTTGCCGTGATCGTCGCTGTAAATGGTGGAGACGATGGAAGGCCTGTGGGCATGGCCTCCGGCGCCGTCTGACAGCCATACGGGAACCAGAAGACGGCCATTGCGAAGTTGAATGCCGTGACCCGGACCGGTGGCGATGACCTTCCAATCATAGTCGGGACGGAACTTCTCAAACGTGGCCGTGATCTCGACAGGATCGGTGAAAGTCATGCCGTCGTCCACGCTGGTAATGCGGAAACACCGGAAGTATTCGACGCAGAACAGGACGTGCAACTGGCCGGAAGGTTTGTCGATGAGAGGAACGACGTTGTTGTATGTAACCTCGCCTTCCACCCCCAACTGTTGCGCCAGCGCAACAGGATTCTTCTTCACGGCCTCCTTCAGGCGGACCATTACTTGGGGCGCGCTCCAATTTTGTCCGCCATCGAGGCTCCGCCGCATGACGATATCCTGCGTGCCCCAATCGCCGCGCAAGCTTTTGCGCGCTTCCGCAAAAGCGATCACGGTCCCTTTGGGCGTAACGATGATCGCCGGAACCCGGTAATGCGCGTAGCCGCCCTGGCCTGCCTCGAAAATATTGGTCTGCCGGAAACCGGGTGTCTGTGCGAGCAGGGGTGTGGCCGCTAGCGAGCAAAATAGGAGCGTGAAAAAGGTTGGCACGTATTCCAGAATACATGTCCGAGCGGGTCCCGTCCGGCGTTCGTGCTGCCAGCGCCTTTAACTGGCGAGCCCAGTCCGTCCGCCGACGATAACAGTATGACCGTTGCGCCGGACGGCGAGGAACTCCTCACTCTTAGACCGATCCGAAAAAATAAAAGACGACAAAGACTGCGCATTTACGAGGTCTTGCCGATAAGTTCAAAGTGAGGCTTTTCTTAAAGCCTGAACAGAAGAGACGGCCTAATGAACTCTAAGAATCCGCGATCCACGTTTCAAGCCTTAGTGAGAGTCGCATTCCTCCTGGCACCGGTTTGGGCCCAGGTTGCCTTTGGACAACTCCCGGATGCGATCGCGGTGAAAAACTGGCCGATGAGCAAATCCAATGGTCCGGAACTGACCACGCGGAGCGTGACCGGAGGAGCCGGCAAACCTGG
This sequence comes from Terriglobia bacterium, assembly GCA_016650235.1. Classification (GTDB taxonomy): domain Bacteria; phylum Acidobacteriota; class Terriglobia; order Bryobacterales; family Bryobacteraceae; genus VFZE01. The sequence goes on along the minus strand of JAENWC010000106.1, from coordinate 1,546 downwards.
ATTGTTGTTTGTGGCGATCACGCCTTGCCGCGTCATGGATACGCGAGGTCAGGGTGGATCGGGCAAGAAAGGAGCGTTCGGGCCTCCCTCGCTGGTTGCCGGTCAGGCGCGGATCGTCCTCATTCCCGATTCTAACTGCGGCGTGCCGGCGGCTTACGCCTATTCGCTGAACTTCGTCTCGGTAACTCCGGTAGGGCGGTCGGTGGGCTGGATCGCGGCTTGGCGGGATGATATCTCATGGCCCGGGACAGTGGTTCTGAACGCGGACCTGGGTGGAATCGTGAACAATCCCGCCGTCGTTGAGGCAGGGGCCGACGGCGGAATCCAGGTATTGAGCACCGATAACGGTGACCTGGTGATCGACATGAACGGGTATTACGTTCAGGCCGCCTCCATAGAAGGGTCGACCGGCCCGCAGGGCCCCACCGGAGACACCGGAGCAACCGGCGCCACCGGAGCGGCTTCCACCGTTGCCGGTCCCACAGGAGCAATCGGGGCGGCTGGACCAACCGGCGCGACGGGAGCGGATTCCACTGTTGCTGGTCCCACAGGATCGCAGGGAATCATCGGTACCACGGGAGCAACCGGGGTGGCTGGACCAACCGGCGCGACGGGAGCGGATTCCACAGTTGCCGGTCCGAGTGGCCCGCAGGGAATCATCGGCGCGACAGGAGCAGATTCTACTGTTGCCGGTCCGACTGGACCGCAGGGAATCATCGGCGCCACCGGAGCGGCTTCCACCGTTGCTGGTCCAACCGGAGCAACCGGGCCTTCGGGGACAACCGGCGCGACGGGAGCAGATTCTACTGTTGCCGGTCCCACAGGACCGCAGGGAATCATCGGTACACCGGGAGCAACCGGGGTGGCTGGACCAACCGGCGCGACGGGAGCGGATTCCACAGTTGCCGGTCCGAGTGGTCCGCAGGGAATCATCGGCGCCACCGGAGCGGCTTCCACCGTTGCTGGTCCAACCGGAGCAACCGGGCCTTCGGGGACAACCGGCGCGACAGGAGCGGATTCCACTGTTGCCGGTCCGGCTGGCCCGCAGGGAATCATCGGTGCCACCGGAGCGGCTTCCACCGTTGCTGGTCCAACCGGAGCAACCGGGCCTTCGGGGACAACCGGCGCGACGGGAGCGGATTCCACTGTTGCCGGTCCCACAGGACCGCAGGGAATCATCGGTACACCGGGAGCAACCGGGGTGGCTGGACCAACCGGCGCGACGGGAGCGGCTTCCACCGTTGCTGGTCCAACCGGAGCAACCGGGCCTTCGGGGACAACCGGTGCGACAGGAGCAGATTCCACTGTTGCCGGTCCGGCCGGCCCGCAGGGAATCATCGGCGCCACCGGAGCGGCTTCCACCGTTGCCGGTCCAACCGGAGCAACCGGGCCTTCGGGGACAACCGGCGCGACGGGAGCGGATTCCACTGTTGCCGGTCCGGCTGGCCCGCAGGGAATCATCGGCGCCACCGGAGCGGCTTCCACCGTTGCCGGTCCAACCGGAGCAACCGGGCCTTCGGGGACAACCGGCGCGACGGGAGCGGAT
>JAENWC010000105.1 GCA_016650235.1 Terriglobia bacterium | reverse complement strand
TCGAAAACAAGCCGATGGAAGAGGTGGCCGCGCTGGCCACGCAGCCTCGTTTCGACTACCTCTGCTGGGATGTCTACGCGCGTGTTTCGCAACATTTCCAGGACAACAAAGAGGATGAAAAGCCTGGCGCCATGAGATTCTGCATGCCGTCGAATCGGGTCGCGGGCCCATTGCTCAACTGGGCCACATTGTCTCGGATGCGGTGGTGGCGCGGCACCTGGAAACCATGGGGCGCCTGGGCGTCATCTACGACGTGCTTCCGCGTGAGAGCGAAATTCTCCACTTGCACTTCTGGGCCACGGCCTTCGAGCAGCTCAAGGAACGGAAAGCGATTTACCTGGAAACCGAAGGCGCCAAGAAGGGCTGCTGGGTGATGGCCGGCGCGCATTATTCCGATGACGCCGCCGAGGATGACTCGAAGGTCATCGTGCGCTCGAACGGCATCGTCACCTATGTGGGCAAGGACATCGCCTATCAGCTTTGGAAATTCGGGCTGCTTGGCAAGGACTTCCATTACCGGCTTTGGTCTGAGCGCGACGGCCACAAGGTTTGGGTTTCAACAGCCGAGCCGCAACCGGGCGGCGCTCCCGCCTTTGGCCGCGGCGCCACTGTTTACAATGTGATCGATTCACGGCAGTCTTACCTGCAGGACGTGGTGGCGGCCGGTCTGCGCGCGCTCGGCTATCCGGAGCAAGCGGAACGCTCTGTGCACTTCTCCTATGAGATGGTGGCGCTCACCCCGCGCACCTGTATCGAGTTGGGCATCGAGCTGAGCGAAGAGGACAAGTCCAAGGCGCACGTACAAGTGTCGGGCCGCAAAGGGCTCGGCGTGAAAGCCGACGACCTCATCGACAAACTGATTGAAAGGGCGCAGGCGGAAGTGGACGAGCGTCAGGCGGATGCTCCCGCGGATCAGCGGCTCGCCGCCGCAACGGCCATCGCCATCGGGGCGCTACGCTACTTCATGCTCAAGTTCACGCGCAACACGGTGATCGCCTTCGACCTCCAGGAAGCCTTGAGCTTTGAAGGCGAAACCGGGCCCTACGTCCAGTACGCCGCCGTGCGCTCGCGCAATATCATACGTAAACTCGAGGAGCGCGGCGAATCGCTCCCGGACTTCAGCTCCGCCTTGCCGAAGGAAGCGCTGGCGCGGCAGCTTGCCTCCGAGGATTTCTGGCAATTGCTGCTGGCCGTTTCGAAAGTGGACGCGGCCTTCGCGCGCGCCATCGCAAGCGGTGAGCCGGCCCACGTGGCCAAGTATGCCTTCCAGTTGGGCCAAGCGTTCAACACGTTTTATCACGACTACCCAGTCCTCAACGAGTCCGATCCCGAGAAGAAGGCGTTCCTGCTCTGGATGACCGTATATTTCCGCGCCCAGCTCGACCGCACGCTCACGGTGTTGGGCATCCCAACGCCCGCCTTTATGTAGTTTGTCCCGCTCATCACCGAAACGGCGGCTGCGCTAAAATAAAATCAATCCCATGGCCAATCTGAATACTTTTGGCGCCGCGGCCAGTTTGCGCGCAGGCGACCGTGAATATCGAATTTTCCGTCTCGATGCTCTGGAAAAGGCGGGTTTCGGCGCGCTCTCCCGCATCCCTGTCTCCATCCGCATCCTGCTTGAGAATCTGCTACGCAATGAGGACGGGATCACCGTCCGCGCCGGCGACATCGAGTTTGCGGCGCGCTGGACGGGCAAGCCCGAGCCGAAGGAGATCAGCTTTATGCCGGCGCGCGTGCTGCTGCAGGATTTCACCGGAGTCCCCTGTGTTGTGGATCTGGCGGCGATGCGCGAGGCGCTGCAAAAAATGGGGGCCGACCCGAAGCGGGCCAATCCATTGTTCCCGGCCGATCTGGTGATTGATCACTCGGTGCAGGTGGATCACTTTGGAAGCAAGGATTCCTTCAGCCTGAATGCGCTGCTCGAATTCCAGCGCAACCAGGAACGCTATGAATTCCTGCGCTGGGGGCAATCCTCATTCCACAACTTCCGCGTAGTGCCGCCCGACACCGGCATTGTGCACCAGGTGAACCTCGAGTATCTGGCGCAGGTTGTATTTTCAATGCAGCGCGACGGAGTCTGGCATGCCTATCCGGACACGCTGGTGGGAACCGATTCGCACACGACAATGATCAATGGGTTGGGCGTGGTGGGTTGGGGCGTGGGCGGGATTGAAGCAGAGGCGTGCATGTTGGGGCAGCCCGTTTCGATGCTGCTGCCGCAAGTGGTGGGTTTCAAGCTGCACGGCAAGCTGGCGGCGGGCGCAACGGCCACCGACGCGGTGCTGACCGTTACACAGATGCTTCGTAAGAAGGGCGTAGTGGGCAAGTTTGTCGAGTTCTACGGGGCCGGTCTCGGCTCACTGAGCCTGGCCGACAGGGCCACCATCGCCAACATGGCTCCCGAGTACGGGGCCACGATCGGTTTCTTCCCGGTGGACCATTTGACGCTCGACTATCTGCGTTTGAGCAACCGCCCGCCGGAGGTGATCGCGCTGGTGGAGGCCTATAACAAAGAGCAGGGGCTGTTCCGCAACGATGCCACGCCGGACCCTGTTTTCTCCGATACACTGGAGCTCGATCTGGGGACAGTGGTCCCGTCCATGGCAGGCCCCAAGCGGCCGCAGGACCGCATCAATCTGGAAGACGTGAAAGCGAGTTTCCTGGGCGGTCTGGGGGCGGAGCCGAAAAAGACCAACATCCGGATGAACGGCGGGCACGTTCCGCTACAGGATGGCTCGGTGGTGATTGCGGCTATCACCTCCTGCACCAACACGTCGAATCCTTCGGTAATGCTGGCGGCCGGACTGCTCGCGAAGAAGGCTGTCGAGCGCGGGTTGAAGACACAGCCGTGGGTGAAGCCGTCGCTGGCGCCTGGATCAAAAGTGGTGACCGAGTATCTGAACCACTCCGGGCTGACGCCGTTTCTGGAAGAGTTGAAGTTCCATCTGGTGGGCTACGGCTGCACCACCTGTATCGGCAACAGCGGTCCACTGCCGGAGGCGGTGAGCGAAGCGGTGAAGACGGAGAAGTTGAACGTGGCATCGGTGCTCAGCGGCAACCGGAACTTTGAAGGCCGCGTGAATTCACAGGTGCGGAGCAATTATCTGGCATCGCCGCCGCTGGTGGTGGCCTATGCGCTTGCCGGGCGCGTTGATATCGACCTTACGCGGGAACCGCTCGGTAAGGGCAAGGACGGCAAGGACGTCTTCCTGAGCGAGATCTGGCCGTCGCAGGAAGAGGTGCAGAAGGTGCTGAAGCAGTCGGTGCGGGCAGAGATGTTCGCCGCGCAGTATGCCGAGGTTTTTTCGGGCGATGCGAAGTGGAACGCGATCAAGGTCCCTGAAGGTGACCTGTACACGTGGGACCCCAAATCCACATACATCAAGCGGCCGCCTTATTTCGACCACATGGTGAATCCGTCCGATTCGGTGAAGGATCTTGCGGGGCTGCGATGCCTGGCGGTGCTGGGCGATTCCGTCACCACGGACCATATCTCTCCGGCGGGTAATATCGCGGTGGAGAGTCCGGCCGGCCGTTACCTGATGGAGCTGGGCGTGAAGCCGGCCGACTTCAACAGCTACGGCGCGCGGCGCGGCAACCATGAAGTGATGGTACGCGGCACGCTGGCCAACGTCCGGTTGAAGAATCTGCTGGCGCCTGGAACCGAAGGCGGATGGAGCCGTCATCACAGCTCGGACGAAAACGAGTTTATCTACGACGTCTCACTGCGCTACCAGCGGGAAGGCGTGGGGTTGATGATTCTGGCGGGCAAGGAGTACGGGTCAGGGAGTTCGCGCGACTGGGCGGCCAAGGGTGTGGCGCTGCTGGGCGTAAAGGCGGTGATCGCGGAGAGCTTCGAGCGCATTCACAGGTCGAACCTGGTGGGAATGGGAGTGCTGCCGATGGAGTATCTGCCGGGCCAGACGCGGGAGACGCTGGGCCTCAGCGGCACGGAATCTTTTAGCGTGACCGGAGTGAAGGCGGGCGTGGACGGATCGCGCCAGGCGCGTGTAACCGCCACCGCGGCCGATGGAACATCGAAAACTTTTGATGTGGTGGTGCGCATCGACACGCCGCGCGAGGCCGATTACTATCGGCACGGCGGCATTCTGCCGTACGTCCTGCGGCAGGTTGCGGGAACCGCCGGTTCAGCATAAAATCAGATCTATGTCAGATCGCGGATGGTTATTTATCGGAAGCCTGTTGGTGATTGTGGTGTGTCTGGGCACCATCGGGTTCCTGCTGGCCACGCACCAGGCGTTTACGCTCGACGGGCTGATGCTGATTGCGGTTTGCAAACTGACCGCGCTGGCCTTTGCGCTGTATCTCTGGTTCATGGTGAATCGCGCCAAAGAAGAGATTGAGAAAGAGGCCAAGGCGGCTGCCAAGGGCAAGTCATAACCTGTTACTACGGAGCGTGTCTGTAAGCCGCCCCGTTGCGGGCCCGGTTCTGGGCTTCGATGATCTTGGTTGTGGGTGAGTTGCGTGGAGAGCCGCGTCCAGGTCCAGGGCGGCTGGCGGGGCCGATTATCGGGCCGGGAGATTCATAGCGGCGAGAAGCTCGGGGAAGCGCGGGTGCTGTCGGAGGGGGTAGAGTAGCGGGTCCCAGATCAACTGGATGGTGTTGGACTCGCGGATCTCAATGGCCGCCATATATTCCACGATTGCCTCATCCGGCTCCCCGAGCAAGTTATAGATACAGGCGAGCATAGTGTGGCCCCAGTAGGTCCGGTCGGTGGACTGGCGCATGCGATCCATGATGGCGATCGCCTCGTCGCGGCGGCCCATGCGAGCCTGGACGCAGGCCAGTGCCCCATGAGCCATGGATGCCTTGGGGCCGTAAACGACGGCGGACTCCGCGGCGGCAAGCGCTTCCTCGAGGCGGTCCATCGCAAGCAGGCTACAGGCGAGGACCCAGTGGGCAATCATGTTGGATTGGTCGAAGTCGATGACGCGGCGCGCCTGTCGGATGGCCTCATCGTAGCGCCGCAGATTGTAAAGCGTGAGGGCAAGTACGAAACCGAAGCGTGGCGATAGGGGGTCCTGCTCGACGAGCCGCTCCATTTCGATAGCGGCTTCCTCAAAGCGGCCCTGTGGACGGAGCAGCCAGGCAGCGTAATAGTAGCGGGCCATCACGTTGGCGGGATCCAGTTCGAGCGCGCGGCGCGAGGAAGCGGTGGCCTCGGGCCAGTTGTAGTGCATGGCCTCGATGGCGCTGAGAATGCCATGGGCGTCGGGGAGGGAATCGTCGAGTTCGACGGCCTTCTTTGCGGCCAGCCTTGCGGCGGGCAAGCTCTCCACTGGGGATGCGCCTGCAACCAGGGTGCTGATGTAGTAGTAATCCGCTATGCCGGCATAGGCGAGGGCGTAATCAGGATCGAGTTCGAGCGCGCGGCGGAAACGGTCGAGTGCCTTGGGAAGATTTTCCGGGCTGTAGCGGTGGAGATGATAGCGGCCCTGCAGATAGCAGTGATAGGCTTCGAGGTTATCGGTGTGGCGTTTGCCAACGGGCGGCGCACCGGAGCGGCCGAGTTGGACCTTGAGCTTATCCACGATGGCCTGCGAGATTTCGTCCTGGATGGCGAAGACGTCGGTCATCTCACGGTCATAACGCTCCGACCAGAGGTGGAATCCGTCGGCGACGTTGACGAGTTGGACGGTGAGTCGCATGCGGTTGCCGGCGCGGCGGAGCGAACCTTCCAGTACCGTGGCGACGTTGAGTTCTTCCCCAATCCGCCGGATGGAGAGATCCTTGCCGCGGAGTGCAAAGGCGGAGGTTCGGGCGGCGACGTGCAATCCTGGGATCTGGGACAGGGCATTGATGATCTCCTCGGCGAGGCCGTCGCTGAAGTATTCGTTGTCGCGGTCGGCGCTGAGATTTGCGAAGGGGAGAATGGCAATGGAGGGAGTTTCCCCGGCGGGTTTTTTCAGATCGATTTGTCTCAGAGCCTCACTTAGGTTTGCGGCGGACTCGAAGCGTAGAGAGGGATCCTTCTGCAGGCAACGGTCGAGTACGTCGCGGAAGATAACCTGGACAGTTGTGGGCAAGGGCTGAGGAGGGTCGCGCAAGACGGCGGCGAGGGTGGCGATCTGGGTGTCGCGGTGGAAAGCGCGGCGTCCGGACAGCATCTCGTAGAGGACCGTCCCGAACGAGAAGATGTCGGAACGCTCGTCGACGGGTTTGCCTTCAGCCTGCTCGGGAGACATGTAGGCGGCCGTCCCGACAATCATCCCTGCTTCGGTCAGGGCGCTGAGGGTTTCCTCGCCCGGTTCCACCCGTGAAATTGCCTTCGCCAGCCCGAAGTCCAGCAGCTTGGCGCCCGAGGAAGTGACGAGTATGTTGGCGGGCTTGAGGTCGCGGTGGGCAATGCCCTTGCGATGTGCGGCGTCGAGGGCTCCCGCGATCTGGATGGAGAGCCCCAGAGCTTCCGCATCGGGCATTGGTCCCTTGAGTGGGGCACCTTCGACAAACTCCATCACCAGATAGTCGGGACCAACGTCGTAGAGGGCGCAGATGTGCGGGTGATTCAGGGAAGCGATGGCGCGGGCCTCCCGCTGGAAGCGCTCGGCATGGCCCGCCTTGAGGAACTTGATAGCCACGATGCGGTTGAGGCGGGTATCGCGGGCCTTGTAGACTTCGCCCATGCCGCCGGCGCCGAGCATCGCGATGATTTCGTAGGGGCCGAACGAGGTTCCGGGGGCAATGGGCATCGGGGTGAAGTCCATTGTACTCAGAAGGCGGGCCGGTACGCTGGGCCGTAGAGCACCTTCCCCGGGAGCGCCCCGGCCATCTTGCCATCCCGCAGGACGAGCTTCCCATTCACCACGACGTGCGTAAAACCTACCGAGTACTGGTGCGGGTTGCCGAATTCGGCCTTGTCGGCCACGGTGGCCGCGTCGAACAGTACCAGGTCGGCTTTCATGCCGGGGCGCAGCAGGCCGCGGTCCATAATGCGGAAGCGGGCGGCTGGAAGTGAGCTCATACGGCGGATGGCCTCCTCCAGACCGATCACCTTGCGCTCGCGCACGTAGCGCCCCAGCACTCGCGCGAAGGTGCCGTAGTTGCGCGGATGCGGGACATCGCGGCCAAAGACAACCACGCCGCCGTCGGAGGCGATCATGGTGAACGGATAGCGCAGGATGCGCTCCAGGTCGTCCTCGGACATGGCGTGATAGACGGCCGAGCAGCCGCCTTTGATCTGCAGTTCGATGGCGGTTTCGGCGGCGTTCTCGATGATGACAGGGCGGCCTCGGGCGGCGGTCACCTCAGCCAGCGTTTTGCCGGCGAGAGTGGCATCGAAGCCGCAACTGGCCAATTGTATATTCTTGGGGTCGCCCCCGCCGCGATCGATCCTGATGCGATCGATGATGACGGTTTTGATTTTGGCGCGCTGTTCGGCGGCGTTGAGGCGCTCGACCAGGGCGCGGTGGCCGCCGGCCTGCGACCATTGCGGGAACAGGGCGGCGGTACCGGTGCTGGATGCGGTATAGGGATACTGGTCGATGGTGACATCCACGCCACGCGCGCGGGCCTCCTCCACCAGGCGCAGAGTATCGACACTGCGTCCCCAGTTAGGGGCTCCGATGATCTTGTGGTGGGTGAGCTGGGTGGGGAGCCCGCCTTCCTCGCCGATGCGGATGGTTTCGCGTACACTATCGAGGACGGAGGCGGCCTCATCGCGCATGTGCGAGGTGTGTATGCCGCCGAGCGCGCCGGCGACTTTCGCCAGTTCGATGACCTCTTCGGTGGGGGAATAGTTGCCGGGCACGTAGAAGAGTCCAGTGGACAGGCCGAAGGCTCCATCGAGCATTGCACGGCGGGTGAGATCTTTCATTTTGCGGATTTCATCCGGCGTAGCCTTCCGGTTTTCAGAACCCATGACCTCGGAGCGAATGGAGCCTTGTCCGGTCATGAGTCCAAAATTGATGCCGATGGACATAGCCGCGAGTCTGTCGAGGAAGGGTTTGAGCGGAATGGGGGAGCCGCCGTCGGGACCTTCCATCACCGTGGTGACTCCCTGCCGGATAAGATTTTCGGCGGACGGCACCTCGAAGATGCCGCGGCGGCTGTGGCTGTGCGTATCGATGAAGCCGGGTGCGAGCACAAGCCCGCCGGCCTGTATTTCGAGGCGGGCGGAGTGCGGGGGGAGGACACCGACGGCGGCGATGCGGTCGCCAATCACTGCTAAGTCGCCGCGAAACCATGGAGAACCAGCGCCATCGACGATGCGTGCGGAGCGTATGACAAGGTCATAGGAGGCGGGCGGTGCTAGGGTTTGGGGCTGAGCTGGAATAAGCAGGAAAAGGAAGGCTGCCAGGGAACGCATGCCTTACAGTGTGACATTTCCGCCGTCTCGTATGAAGTGGAACGGGAGGAATAGTCACACCGGGTGTGTCGAAACGTCAACTTGGAGGGCGGCTACTTGGGAGCCCTGGGAGATGAGGAGAGCATGGACAGGAACAGTCCAAGTATTAGAAACGCCGCAACTAGACCTGTAATCACCATCTCTCTCACCATCCTCCGAATCAGACCCTCGAATCAGCCCTGCGCTATTCACCGAATATATGAGCAATCGTGGTGCCAAAATTCGCAGCCTTCTTTGTGCCGTTGATTGTTCCTACTTCTATCGACGCTTTTGGCAGGAGTCTGGATGCACGGTTTGAAAAATTTTTTGCAACTCCGCTCCTGGCCGGCAGCAGTACATTCTGTGTTACGTTGGGCCATATGCGTATGGATTTCGCTTTTGGCAAAACAGGGCTAATGCTGGAGTTGCCGGACAAGTTTGAGTACCACCAATTGGAGGCACGGTCGGCTGAGGCGCTCCAGGATTGGGAGGGATCTCTGGAACGGGCCTTGGACGCACCGATTGGGACGCCGGGGCTTGCGGAGATGGCGCGCGGGAGGGGGTCGGCCGCGATTTCGGTGTGCGACATCACGAGGCCGGTGCCGAACCGGGTGACGCTGCCCCGGATCATGGAGCGGCTGTTGCGCGGCGGGATACCGGCGGAGAAGATCACCCTACATATCGCGACCGGGCTCCACCGTCCGGCGAGCGAGGCCGAGATCAACGAAATTGTCGGGGAAGAGTTGGCGCGGCAGTACCGCGTGTGGAACCACCATGCAAGGAATCTGGACGAGCACCGTTATCTGGGAGAGACGGGGTCGGGAACGCCCGTGTATATCGATGAGCGGTTCATGGCGGCGGACCTGCATATCACGTTGGGGTTTATTGAGCCGCACCTGATGCTGGGTTATTCGGGCGGGCGGAAGCTGATTGCGCCGGGGCTGGCTGGAGAGCGGACCATCAAGGTGCTGCACAGCCCGAAGTTCATGCGCGATGCGCGGACGCATGAGGGCTCGATTGCCGGCAACCCGCTGCACCAGGAGCTACTCGAAATTGGCCGGATGGCGCGTCACGACTTCATGCTGGATGTGGCGCTCACGAGCGCAAAGGGCCGCGGAGCAAGCTCCGTTTTGCGCGAGGTCTCCAATGAAGGGAAGCGCGAGATCGCAGGCGTGTTTGCGGGGGACGCCGTGCAGGCGCATGCGGCGGGCGTCGAGTTTGTTTCGCGCGTGATGCTGGAGCTGATTCCGGAGCCGGTGGATGCGGTGATCACAACATCGGCCGGCTATCCGCTGGACCTGACTTTTTACCAGGCGGTGAAGGGGATTACCGCGGCACAACATATTTTGAAACCCGGCGGAAAGATATTGTTGGTGGCGGCGTGCCAGGAGGGGGCCGGAGCGCCGGAGTTTGCGGGGATGCTGCGGGGTGCTCCTGGAGCGGCGCAGTTTTTGGAAGCGATCGAGAAAGCGCCGGTAGTTGTGGACCAGTGGCAGATGGAGAAGATGGCGATGGTGGCGCGGAATGTGGGCCTGCTATTCTACGTACCTGGTTTGCCGGAAGCCTTTTACGAGAAGCTATGGGGAACGGCGTTCCGAACGGCGGCAGAAGCAGTGGACGCGCTGACCGCGGGATTGGGCGCGGGTGCGAGGATCGCCTTGATCCCGGAGGGTCCGTACGTACTGGCTAAGGTAGCGCGGGCTGCTTAATAGTTTGCCGCTCGCCAGCCTTCACTCCGACAAGATCGGCGCCGCCACTTCCGCCTCACCCGGCGCCAGCTCCTTATGCTTCTTCAAAAACCGCACGCACGTATTCCATCGCAGCACCGCATCGTCATTCCCCGCAGCGCTCAGCCGCTCGGCTTCCTCGAACAGCCGCAGCGCCTGCGCCATCCACTCATAAACATAATGCCGGCAGCCTTGGCCGCGGCCCTCGTAATAGGCTTTCGCCCGACGCTCCCAGGCGAGGCCCGCATAGTAGGCCCTGCCGTATGGCGTGTCCAGGCGAGCCGCAGTCGCGATCGCATTCGCAAAGGCGCCGCTGTCGTGAGGAATCTGGTCCGTTAACGCGAGAATCAGGCTGATCCACGCCTGTTGGTTATCCGGCGCCACTGCCAGGATGTCCCGGCAGATGCTCTCGGCTTCATTCGGCTCGTTGAGCAGCCTGTAACGCTCGGCCTTGGCCAAAGCGCCCGCCACGCTCGCATCGGAGATCGGCTTCAATTCGTACATAGTTCCTCCCGTCCGGCAGGCGTCCCGGCCTGTCCCTCTCGCTAGAGAATGTGCAGCAACTGTTTCAGCGGATCGTAGAACTGGTCCACCACCCTCTCCTTAAGCGGAATGATCGCGTTCTCCGTAATCGTGATGAACTCCGGGCACACCTGCCGGCAGCACGTTGTAATGTTGCAATACCCGATGTTGTGCTTGTTCTTCAGGTCCATCACGCGGTCTTCGATATCCAGCGGATGCATTTCCAGCGCGGCTGCGTAAACCAGAAACCGCGGCCCGATGAACTCGTCATGCTTATGGTGCTCGCGGAGCACGTGGCACACGTCCTGGCACAGGAAGCACTCGATGCACTTACGAAACTCCTGCACCCGTTCCACGTCCGCCTGCCGCATGCGCCAGGTGCCGTCCTCCGCGTCGGGTGTACGCGGCCGGAACTTCTTGATCGTCTTCTTGACGCGGAAATTCCAAGAAACATCGGTCACCAGGTCGCGGATCGAAGGAAACGCGTGCATCGGCTCGATGATCACCGGCATATCCAGGTTCAGATCGCTCAGCCGCGTCATGCACATCAGCTTGGGGCTCCCGTTGATCTCCGCCGAGCACGACCCGCATTTGCCCGCTTTGCAGTTCCACCGGACCGCCATGTCGGGCGCCTGGTGCGCTTGTATCCGGTGTACGGCATCCAGCACCACCATGCCCTCATCCACCGGCACGCGGTAGTCCTGAAATTCTCCGCCGCTCGCGTCGCCCCTCCAGATGCGGAACATTGCCTGCGTGGCCATCTATTTCATCTCCTCGATCACGGCCTTCAACTCCTCTGACATCGGTTGGATCGCGCGCTTTTCCACACTCATGGCCCCTTCCGTTCCGCGCCGCACCACGATGTTGTACTTGCCCCATTCCGGGTCTTTGTCCGGGAAATCCTCCCGGAACTGGGCTCCGCGGCTCTCTTTTCTCAGCAGCGCGGCCCGCGTAATCGCCTCCGAAACCAGGAGCATATTATCCAGGTCCATCGCGGTGTGCCAGCCGTTGTTGTACTGGCGATTCCCGTTGATCCCCGCCCTCCCCGCCCGCGTCCGCAGCCCGTCAATCACGCCGAGCGCCCGCTGCATTTCATCCTCCGTTCGCACAATGCCCACCAGGTCCTGCATCGAATCCTGAAGATCGTACTGGATCTGATACGGATTCTCACCCGCCGGCCCGTGCTCGAACGGCGCAAGCGAAGCCGCGGCGGCCTCTTGCACCTGTTGCTCGTCAATCGCCGCCGCGCTGTTTTGTTTGGCGAACTCCGCCGCGAAGCGCCCCGCCCGCTGCCCGAAGACCAGCAGATCCGAGAGCGAATTCCCGCCCAGCCGATTGGCGCCATGCAGACCCGCCGCTACCTCGCCCCCGGCGAAGAGTCCCGGTACTGTCGACATCTGCGAGTCTCCGTCCACGCGAATGCCGCCCATCATGTAATGGGTCGTCGGGCCCACTTCCATCGGCTCCTTCGTAATATCGATATCGGCGAGCTGCTTGAACTGGTGGTACATGCTCGGCAGCTTGCGCTTGATATGGTCCGCGGCGTTCGGAATATGCTTCTTGATCCACGCGATGTCCAGGTACACGCCGCCGTGCGGAGTGCCCCGGCCCGCTTTCACCTCGCGATTGATGCACCGCGCCACGTGATCGCGGGTCAGCAGCTCGGGAGGACGGCGGGCGTTCTTGTCTCCCATCGTGTAGCGCCAGCCTTCTTCCTCGCTATCCGCGGTCTGCTCCTTATAAAGATCGGGGA
>JAENWC010000104.1 GCA_016650235.1 Terriglobia bacterium | reverse complement strand
GCCAATCCGTCCTGTTCGGACTGGCCGAGCAGATGGGCAGCGAGCTTGCCGGCGCCCGCGGCTGCCCCCTCCGCCGTTCCGTGGAACTGCACCCCTCGCCCCGCTGGCTAAACGAACCCGAATTCCAGTCGCCGCACCGCCGGGGCGAGATCCTGGTCGCCGCCGTCATGAATACCTTTCTCGAAATCTGGGTCCGCCGCCTCCGCTCTCTTGGCCGCCAGAGAGTGGATCGCGACCGGGTCGCCGAAGAGGCGGCCACCACATCCTCGCATCTGCTCACCATCTGCATTCGAGGACTCGACTACGCTCCGCCCACCGACATCCTGTTCAGCGATTTCCTCAGCGCCGTTCTCACCGCCGATTGCGAGATTCAAACGGATGACTCCCGCTACCGCTACCGGCAGAGTCTTCTCAAAAACTTCGCCTGTTACGGCATTCGCCCCACTTCCAAGGGTGAAAACGGGGCATGGGAACCACCCGGCGACACCGTTTTTACAAAACGAACCCATCTGGAAAGCCTCCAACGCTCCCCCGAAGAGGTATTTGGCTTCCTTTGGTCCAACCGCTCCACCCTCGGCCTCTATCGCGATGCCTACACCGCCGTACAAAGCGTCCGCCCATGCTCCCGCATTGCGCCCGACGGATTCCTGCTGCGTGAAACCGTCGCAGAGTACGTGCAGACCATCACGCTGCGCGCCGCTGAGTTGAAGAAACTCAAGATCCGCCCTCCCTCCGGCATGCCGGCCGGACACGAAGTCACCCTGTACGGCGGCGGCGCGCTCATCTTCGACGAGTTCGGACACCTCAAGTTCCACGCGCGCAACCGCATCGATAACTCCCAACGGCAAACCGCCCGGCTCGCCTACCTGTGGGAACAGCCGCATCGCAGTTTCGCCGATATTCACCGTCTTCGCGGAGGCCTTCCATAAATGAAACCGTTACATCTCACCATGCGCGTCTACAACGTCGGATTCGGCGATTGCTTTCTCCTGCGCTTTCAATACCAGCAGGCGCGCCGCCATGTGTTGATCGATTTTGGGGGACTCGGTGCGCCCGAAGGCCTGCTCCTTCGCATTGCGCACGACATCAAGCGCCAGTGCGGCGGCAAGCTGGATGCGGTGGTGGCAACGCATCCGCACACCGACCATATCAACGGATTCGCCGGACTTCCCGGCTCCGTCATCGCCTCCTGCAAACCCGAGGCCGTGATTCAGCCTTGGACGCTCCGTCCCGGAGCCCCACCCGATGCCCTCGAGTTCTTCCTGTCCCGCAACCGCTCCGCACTCGACAACCTCGCCAGGATGGGCCTGCACAGCCACTATGTCCGGCACGGCTCGGCTTCCGGCCTGGATGAACTTCTCCCCGGTGTAAAGACCACCGTTCTCGGGCCGCCCACCCTTAAACAAAACGAAGCCATCCGGCGTCAGACCAGCCGCCATCCGGACTTCTGGCACATCCGCCCCGGCGCCCGTTCGCCCGGGATTCCGCCGCATGCGCGCTGGCTGGCCCGCCGCCTCCGCACCATAGCCGCCCGCGAGTCTCACGAACTGTTCTCCATCCTCGACACCGCGGTGAACAATTCGAGCGTCATTCTTCTGTTCGACGCAGGCCGCCGCAAACTGCTGTTCCCGGGTGATGCGCAGATCGAAAGCTGGAATCACACACTCGGCAAGCCTGACCTGTGCCGCATGCTCAACGGCGTGGACCTCTACAAGGTGGGTCATCACGGCAGTCTCAACGGAACGCCAAAGTCGCTTTGGAAATTGTTTGCCAAACGCGCTCCCAAACCTTCCCTTGCGCGCCTGGTGACCATTCTCTCGACCGAAGCTGGAAAACACGGCGATGCCCGGCGCGGAACCGAAGTCCCGCGGCGCAAGCTCGTGCAGGAACTCTCTGCCCAAAGCCGCCTCATCAATACGGAGGACTTCCAGGGCAAGCTGTTTGAGGACGTCGAAATGGACCTCTAGTCCAGAAGCGCAAAGGGGGTGCCCGCGTGGGCGGGGCCAAGCGAGAAGGAACTCTCCCGCGGTCTCCACCGTGTTTTTCCTTTGCGTCTTTGCGTCTTTGCTCTTTGCGTCTTTGCGTGAGATTTGTTTGCCTGTCCCTTAGGCGCGGAAGAGGCGGTCAAAGTATTCGCGCGTACGCTCCTGGATCTGGGCCAGTTCAAGGGGAAGGGGTTGGTCGTGGAGGTGCTCGGGGGTCCAACGGCCCACCAGGTCGGCAAGGATATCCAGTTGCAGTTGGGCGGCGGGAAGGCGGCCCTCCGCATGTCCGGAACTCAGCCGCAAGCCATGGTCGACAGCGCGATAGAAGGTGGCCGCGTCCAGGAGGAATGCGGCATCGGCGCGATCCAGATGGCCCATCTTCTCGATCACACCGATGCGCGCCGGTGTGTTCAAGACTTCGAAGAAGAAGCCGGCTGATTTCAAACGCAGGTACATGAGGGCGAAGTCGATATCGTAGTAGCCGCCGGGACCGGCTTTGAGCGGGTTGGACCCGCCTTGTTCCTGTTCCAGCCGCTGGCGCATTTCGAGCAATTCCTGTTTGGAGCGGCCGCCTTGGCCATAGCGGCGCCAATCCACGTCCTGGAGTTCGGAAAGGAACCTGGTTCCGGTTTCGAAATTACCGGCCACGGCGCGCGATTTCATGATGGTGATCCCCTCCCATGCCTGCGCGCCTTTGGCAAAGTAGTCCTTGTAAGCGGACTCGGTTTGGAGGAGCGGGCCTTCGCGGCCATTCGGGCGGAGCCGGGTATCGACGGCAAACATGACGCCATCGCCGGTATAGGAAGTGAGGATATCGATCATCTTCTCGGCGACGCGGGTCCAGAAGAGTTTTTCATCGGAGTCTTTATCGGGGAGGATAAAGTTGAGATCGGCGTCCGAACCAAGATCGAACTCGAGCGTGCCGAGGCGGCCGAGGGCGACAACGGCCATCTGCTGGCGCGTTTGGTAAGAGCCTGAGGCCGGAGGTTGGGAGTGCAGCACCGCATCCAGCGCCATTGTATAGGCGGATGCGATCGCGCAGTCGGCCAGGGCTGAGGTGCGCTGCAAGGTTTCAAAAATAGGCGTGCGCAGGCAGATGCTCTCGCACTGTATGCGCAGCATTTCCCGATTATAGAAACGGCGCAGATCGGGCGCGCCGGCCAGCAACGGAGGCATCTGGCCGTATTGAGTGTGCGTCTGGGGTTTGCTGCGCATGAGCCGGATCTCATCGAGCAGTTCCGGTTTGCGGTTGAGTTGTTCGGCAAAAAATGGGCTGTGCTCGAACAGATCGATGATGAATCCGGACAGCACCGGGTCCTGATTCAGCCATTCAAGATAGTCCGGCATGGGCAGGATCGCTTCCAGAAAATGATCGAGGGCGCGCGCGCCGTTCTTGATGGTGGTTCTCGAAAGGACTGCGGCCAGGTCCGGCGCCTTTTGGGCAATGGAGCGGAAGAGCAGGCTTGGCGCAGGTTCGGCCGTCGCGGGCTCAATGGCCGGAGGCATGTCTTGCGGTGGAGGTTCCGCGGTAGCCCGCACAGGGCCCGTGCCAGGCTCCATTGTGCGGGCGGGTTTCTCAATGGAGACTTGGGAGAGAAAAGCATGGGCGTGAATGACGCGATCGTAGATTTCGCGCACCTCGCTGAGATGCCTCTTGAGTTGTTCATTCAGATGGCGGGCCGAGACTGCGCTGCCCAGTTGCGCGGGCGGCATGCGAAGCGCGAGCAGTTCCAATTCCTCCTCTGTAACGGGTAAGGTGTGTGTCTGGCGGTCTTCGGCAAACTGGAGCCGGTGTTCCAGGTTGCGCAGAAACTGATAGGCGGAGGCCAGACGCGAATATTCAATCTCCGATAGCAGACCATGGTCGCGCAGGCGGAACAGGGCAAGCAGGGTGCCGCCGTGGCGGATCCAGGGTTCGCGCCCGCCGTGGAGGCGCTGCAGGCACTGCACCAGGAACTCGATATCGCGGATGCCGCCCGGAGCCAGCTTGACGTCAAAGCCGGCTTGGTTGGTCCGGCGTTTGGCGAGTTTTTCGCTGATGCGGAGGCGCGCCTCGGAGACGGCCTCAACTTTCGAGAAATCTGTAGTGGTGGAGTAGATAAGCGGCTCCACGAATTCGATCAACTGGCGCGCCGTGGCGCGGTCACCGGCGGCAATCCGGGCCTTGATGAGCATCTGCAACTCCCAGTCGCGCGCGCGCTTTTGATAATAGTTACAGGCGCCATCGAGGGAGATGCAGACCTCGCCGAGACTGCCCTCGGGCCGTAGGCGCAGATCGATACGGTAGGTCATGCCCTGTTGCGTGTGCGTGCCGAGCAGTTCGGTGAGTTGGATGCAGAGTTTCTTAAAGAGTTCTTTGTAGGAAATGGGATCGTTGCCGGAGGTTTCTCCATTTCCCGAATAGAGGAAGAGCAGATCGATATCGGAGGAATAATTGAGTTCGCGGCCGCCGTGTTTGCCAAGGGCGAGGACGGCGAAACCGGTATCGGCGCGGCCGTGGCGGCGCTGGAGGGAATCGCGAATGCGGCGGCAGGCGGACTCGATCATGGCATCGGCCAGATTGGACAGCTCTTCGGTGATATCGGAAAGCGTTCCGAAGCCAAGCAGGTCACGGATCAGGATGCGAAGAACCTGCTGGCGCCGGAACAGGGCAAACTCATGCGCGGGAGGAACGGCGTCGCCGTACGGGGCCAGGCGGTGATCGAGACGGCCTTCGTACTCTTCCGCGCTGATGACGCGATGCAGATCACCGGAAGTGGGAAGTGCTTCGAGCCACTCCGGGGTCTGTATGAGCTGCTCGGAGAGAAAATTAGAGTTGGAAAACACGGCCAGCAGGAATTGGAGGCTGGCCGGAGAGCGTGAGATCCACTGAAAGGCGCCTGGCTTTTCATCAAGAAGGCGTGTCAGGAAGTGGAGCGCGCCATCGGGATCGGGCGAGGAGCTGAGCATGATGCGCAGGCGCTCCTGGACAATGGACGGCAGTTCCGCGGAAAGGCGCGCGAGTTTGCCTGCCGCGCGCCCCTGATCGCGGAAACCGATTTCCTGGGTGAGACTGCGCATTCTTGAAGGAATCCAGTAGTTCTGACGCGCTCAGGCGCGAATATTGACCCAGGTATGGACGTGCGGATAGCCGCGGAAATACCAGACCATGTGCGGACTCTCGAGTTGCCAGACATCCCAGACGCCGTCGTTTCCGATGTCGAGACTCTTAAAGAACGACATGTGCAGCGAAGAGACGCCGCCCTGTGCGCGGATGTACTGCATTGCCTCCGCGGTGTCCTTCTTGCGGAAGGGAAGCAGCAGGTCGGCAAGCACCTTTTCCACAAGTTCACGCTGGTCGCGAGCCATATCGGCCACCGGGATGCCGGAGAAATTGGAGGTGTTGAGGGCGACAGTGGAGGAAGCCTTCTCCGGGCGCGGAGCCTCGCTGAGCAGGGCCTGTTCGCGCTGCTTGCCGCTCAAGGCCTGGAATACCTCATTGGCGCGCACGGCCTGGTACCAATAGACGTTGTTGGGGTGCGTGGGCTGCTCATTGCCGCTCGGTCCTGCCTGGTGCCCGTACATGATGGGACCGCCGAATGCGGCTCCCGCCACCGAGTCGCCATCGCAGCGTACGGTGCAGTGGCGTCCGGTGAGAACAAACTCGAACTTGCTCTTCCCGGTTTTGGCCGGTTCGCCGAACAGGGCGATGGTGTAGTTGCCAAGGCCCGCGCCATCCTCCTGCATGTGTTGCATCACCTTGCCCACGAAGTCCGGGTTGTGCAATTTGCGAAAGATCTCCTCGATCATGGCCTGCTGCTCTTTGGTGTAAAAGCGCTCAATGCGATGCGGCGTGATGAACCAGTTGGCGTCCACTTTGCTTTGTAGCTCATGACCGAACGGGAAGCAGACTTTGGGGCGCTGCTCCTCGGTGAGGCTGTGATAAAGGGTGGCAACCAGGGTTTCCGGGTTGGTGGCTTTAGGAGCGGTTTCGGCGGCGGAGACCGATCCGGAAGCCGCGGCGGCGAGGGCGGCCTGTTTCAAAAAATCTCGACGGTCCATGAAAACCTCCAAGGTGATCATAATCCATTCAGGAAAGAACAGGGAGAGCGGGCTCTCCGGACATGCGCTTGAGCTGGCCGCAGGCGGCGTAGATGTCGCGTCCGCGCGGCTTGCGCACAAAGCAGGGAATGGAACGCGCGACGATGGATTGGAAAGATTCCACGCGTTCGGGATCCGGTGTTTCAAATGGGATGCCGGGGCCGGGGTTCAACGCGATGAGATTGACCTTGGCGTT
This sequence comes from Terriglobia bacterium, assembly GCA_016650235.1. GTDB lineage: Bacteria > Acidobacteriota > Terriglobia > Bryobacterales > Bryobacteraceae > VFZE01. The sequence goes on along the minus strand of JAENWC010000104.1, from coordinate 981 downwards.
GAGCTGGCCGAGCAGCGTGACGACGCGGCGGGCATCGGCGTCGGTGTCGTTCACTCCCTTGAGCAGAACGTACTCGAAGGTGAGCTTTTCCCAGGATCGCAGCGGGTAGGCGCGGCAGACCTCGATCAGGTCCTTCAGATGATACTTGCTCGTAATGGGCATGATCTCGCGGCGCTGGTCCTCATGGGAGGCGTTGAGCGAGATGGCCAGTCTCGGGCGCACGGGCTCGCGGCCGAGTTCTTCGATTTTGGGAATGATGCCAGATGTGGAGACGGTGATGCGGCGCTCGGGGATGGCGAGGCCTTGCTTGTCGGCGAGCAACCTGGTGGCTTTCACCACATTTGCAAGATTGAGCAGAGGCTCGCCCTGCCCCATCATGACGACATTGAGGTGCCCGGTGATGGGCACTATCCGGTGCAGCGAGGAGAGCAGCATCACCTGTCCGGCGATCTCGCCGGCGGTGAGATTGCGTTCGAGGCCCATCAGCGCGGTGAGGCAGAATTTGCAGTCCACCGGGCAGCCGATCTGCGTGGAGATGCAGATGGTGTCGCGGCCTTCTTCGGGCATGAGCACCGCTTCGACGGTGCGCGCGTCACGCAAGGTGAGCAGGTAGCGGCGCGTGCGGTCAGAGGAGGAGTATTCGGAAGAGACGGTGGGCAGGCCGAGCGGGAACTGCTCCGCGAGCCACTGGCGCAGGGATTGGGGCAGAGTCGTAATGGCGTCCCAGGAAGTGGCGCGGTCGCGATAGATGGCGTGATAGATCTGCCGGGCGCGATAGGCGGGAAGATCAGGGCCGAGCAATTGCTGAATTTCCGGCAGATCGAGCCCGATCAACGGCGTCTGGGTCACAACTGCCAGTCTAGCAATGTGTGGTCGGGCTTTCAGCCTGCCGATGTGGGGTCAGGCTTTCAGCCTGCCAATGTGGGGTCAGGCTTTCAGCCTGCCAATGTGGGGTCAGGCTTTCAGCCTGCCAATGTGGGG
>JAENWC010000103.1 GCA_016650235.1 Terriglobia bacterium | reverse complement strand
GGCACGTCGTATCACTGCATGCCTGATACCGGGCCTCCGCCTTAAGCTCCAACTCGCCGGCGGACGCATCGGGCTGCACCGCCACTTCCATGAGGAAGACCACCCTACCTTCATACGTCTCCGACGTCGTGTTGAAATTCGGGTCGAACTTGGTGGCGGGCTTGGGCTGGTGCAGCCGGACCAGTGTCGCGCCAGCAGACTCAGCCAGCGTCAACTTGGTTGGAATTGGGCCCGGCGGTGTCGTCGGCGAATACAGATGCCAACCCGGTTCAATCGTCGCCGTGAACCGCGCCAGGACCTTTCCGCCCGGAGCCACAGCGGCCGGTTCCACGTCCAGGCTCCATTGCACCGGATCCTGCGGCTTCTGCTTCTGCTGGGCCATCTGCGCACAGCTTGCCAGCGCGAAAAAAAGCGCAAAGTACACTCGCCGCGGCGCCAAGCAGGAGAGGAACACGCGGCTTAGAGTCTTTGCATGAGATTTGTTTTCAGCTACTTGCAGCGTGTTTCTCAGAAGCCCCCGAATAATCACTATTATTCCACCCGCGCTGCCAGTCGACTGGAGGTCCACTGCGCCAAGTCAGATTCAATCTTCGTATTCAGATCCTGGCTGGCGAACTCGGCCGCCACCCGGATCGCGTTTTTCATGGCATTCCCGTTGGAACTGCCGTGGCAGATGATGCACACGCCGCGGACCCCCAACAGCGGAACTCCGCCATACTCGGAGTAATCGATCCGCTTCTTGAAATCCTTGAATGCGCCGCGCGCCAGAAACGCGCCCGCCCTGCCCGATAAGGTCGACATGAGGGAATCCCGCAGCAGATGTTTCACTACGTCGGCCACCCCCTCGCTCACCTTCAACACCACATTACCGGTGAAACCGTCGCACACCACCACATCCACAACTCCCTTATAGATATCCCTGCCTTCCACGTTGCCGATGAAATTGATTGGCAGGCTCTTGAGCAACGGTGTGGCCGCCTTGGTCAACTCGTTCCCTTTGTGCTCTTCTTCCCCGATCGACAGCAAACCCACCCGCGGAGAGTCGGTGTGTAGGATCGCCCTGGAATAGATTCCGCCCATAATCGCAAACTGCGCCAGCATCTTGGGGGAGGAATCCACGTTGGCGCCCACATCCAAAATAATGGTAGGCTTGCCGGTGATCGTCGGCATGGGCGAGGCCAGCGCCGGACGCTCCACGCCATGCACCATCCCCTGCACCATCTTCGCCGTCGCCATGACCGCCCCAGTGTTGCCTGCCGAAGTCACACCCGCCGCTACACCATCGCGCACCAAACGGCTGGCCACACGAATGGAGCTATCTTTTTTTGTGCGAACGGCCTTGGCTGCGCTGTCTTCCATCGTGATGTACTGGCTGGCATGAACCACTTCAATGGGTAGTTTCTTCCACCCTTTGTGCTGGTTCAGCTCTCGCACCACGACATCTTGCAGCCCCACCAAAAGCACACGAACCCCGTAGAGCCGCGCCGCTTCAATGGCTCCGGAGACTTCCGATCGGGGGGCGTGATCGCCTCCCATTGCATCCACTGCGATGGTCACCATGGCAGGGCAGCCCGCCTACCCTAAACGTCAGCCACTTCTACGATTTCGCGTCCCTTGTACTTGCCACAATGGGCGCAAGCCCGGTGTGGACGGGTCGGCTGATGGCACTGTGGGCACTCGCTCAACCCAGGCTTTTTCAGATGATCGTGCGCCCGCCGCGTGCTGGAGCGCTCCTTGCTGTGTCTTCGTTTCGGATTCGGCATGGTTTCAAACTTACTCCCGTTCTAGATGTTCTTCAGCGCGGCCCACCGCTCATCCACTTGTTTATCGCGGCATCCACACACTTTTTCGTTTCTGTTTTCCCCGCACTGCGGGCAGATCCCTTTGCACTCCGGGCGGCACAACCGCTGCATTGGTAGCGACAAAAGAACCTGTTCGCGAACGATGTCCTCTAAAGCAACACCGGCGCCCTCATAAAACCCGACCTCGACATCCTGCTCATCCAGCGGCGTCTCCGGCTTTCCCGCCGTTTCCCATTCCGGATGCACCGGACGGTACCGCAAATCAAACTCGTCATCCACCCGTAATTCAACCGCCGCCAGGCAGCGGTCACATTCGCTGCCCATGGTCCCGGCTAGATGGCCGTACACCCGAATTTCCTCGAACAGGGCGTCGAACTCGGCAGTCCCCGTCACCTCTATCGCCGTGGTCTGCTTCAGCTTTTCGTCAAACCACTCGATGGCACCCGCCTCCAGGCTGGCCTGGAACGGGACCTTGCGTAACTCTAACTCCTTAACATCGAAGAACAAACACACCCCCAGCACGATGTGCCTAGCGTCAATCCAATATTATAGCGCGCCGCAAGCCATTTCCGCATGCTTGCCTGCTCCTTTCGCTCCTACCGCATCTCGATGACGCCAGCGCCAACGAACAGGTGCTAGCGGTAGTACTTCGGGTAACACATGCAATGCGCCGGGCGTTCTTGGCAAAGCAGTCAGCCTCGGCAGTTGTCGAGCAGGTCTTGGTGGATCATCATCCAACGGTTCTGATGGATCTCATCATTGGGGTGCAGTACGAGCAAACTCCCAGAGATGTTGACGCGCGTGATCGACGATCTGAGTGGCACAGGTCAGGGAATCGGGTCTTGGAGGAGGGGGAAGGGAGACTTAGGCGAACCCTTGCGGAGTTCGGGAATCTATGATTTTCCAGCGTGAACTGGATCCCCGTACTGCCGGCGGCGTCTCGAAACCGGATTTCGGCCAATCCTGGAGAGACCAGGAGCAGAAGGAGCAGGACCATGACTGATTGTACCGCCGAGCGAAAACGTTCATCTGTTTTCGGGGCGGCTCCTTGGAGGTATTCTGAAGCCAATTGATACCGCCGGCGCCGCCGGCGCAACAGCATTCAATTCGCGGGACGTTTGCGTAGTAGAATTGTATCTACGCTTTTGAATTGAATAGGCGGATCCTCCAGTCGGCCCCTGACTTGCGCTCCTCAAATGAACATGGTTTCGCATCCGATGCGATATCGCGTGGTTGTATTCTGTATCGCCCTTCTTGCGCTGGCAAGCGGAATCGCTTATCTCTGGTTTCAGAACCACTCGCTGCCGGACAGGGCTTACACTATCGGCTACGAGGTCGCCCCCCCTTATCAACTTGTTACCGCCGACGGCAAACCTTCCGGCTTGGCTGTCGATGTTGTCTCCTCGGCTGCCGCACGAAAAGGCATCCGCCTCCATTGGGTGAAGATAGAAACAGGCGCGGAAAACGCCATCCTTACCGGCAAGGTCGATTTGTGGCCCTTGATGACCGGCCTCGAACGGCGCCGCGGGATACTGCATCTCACCATGCCCTGGCTCCAGCAAGACGAACAGTTAATCATCAAATCTTCTTCAACTTTCTCCTCCTATACTGACCTGCTGGACCGCACCATCGCTTTCCACGACCTCCCCATACACCACATTCTGATCGCACAGAGATGGGTTAGTGTCCGCAAATTGCCCACCGCCACTCCTCTGGCTGCCCTGGCGGCCGTTTGTGAAGATCGTGCCGATGCCGCTTTTCTCGATCAGCATGCCGGCACTTACTCGATTCTTCAAAACGCCCAATGCGCGGGTGTACCTCTGCGAATCCTTGCGCTTCCCTCCCAGACCGCCCACATGTCCATCGGCTCCACTTTGCAGGCCGCTGCCGCCGCCGACCGCATCCGCGATGGCATTGATGAAATGGCAGCCGGCGGCCAATTGACGCCCATGATCCAACGCTGGGCCTACCTCAACTCGGCGCACATACAGTCCACCTACCAACTCATCGCTTTGCGACACCGCCAGTTGCTTTTGCAGGCCGGCATCTTCATCCTTGCGATAGCCTTCCTTGGCTTGGTTGGACTTAGTTACAGGCTGCGCCTGGCGCGTCTGGCCGCCGACAAAGCCAATGCTGCCAAGAGCAGCTTCCTGGCCAACATGAGTCATGAAATACGCACCCCTATTAACGGTGTGCTCGGCCTCACAAATGAACTCTGCGATACGCCACTAACCCCTCATCAACGCGAACTCACTTCCATCATCCAGGACAGCGCCGATTCCCTGCTCAATGTCATCGACGACATTCTGGATCTGTCGCGCATCGAAGCAGGAAAGCTCAACATCGACCGCGTCGCCTTCAGCCCGCGGGAACTGGTGGTATCGGTCCAGCGCCTCATGGAGCGCCAAGCCGCCGCCCGCGGCCTCACCTTCGAGACCAGCATCGGCTCAACGGTGCCTGCCTACATCCTTGGCGACCCGAACCGGCTGCGCCAAATCCTCCTGAACCTCCTTTCCAATGCCGTGAAGTTCACCCCCGCCGGCGGCATCCGGCTCCAGCTACGGATGGATCCGGCTACCGGCGCCAACCCCTCGGGTCCCCGGCTCCAGTTTGAAGTGGTGGACACCGGCATCGGCATCCCCCCCGGTCTGATCGCTCGTCTCTTCACTCCATTCACGCAAGGCGATCACTCCGCGGGAAGTCAATCCGGCGGCACCGGACTTGGGCTCTCCATTTGCAGACACCTCGTCCATCGAATGAACGGAGCCATCGGCGTCGAGAGTGATCCCGGTCAGGGTGCCCGGTTCTGGTTCTACATCCCAGTGGAGTTGGCAGACGAGCCTGTACCAAAATCCTGCGCCCCTCCGCCTGCTCTCCCCTTCCGTCCGGATGCCCAGTTACGCATCCTGTTGGCGGAAGACAATCGGGTCAACCAGATCGTCGCACGCAGCGCTTTGCTCAAGTTAGGCTGCGTGGTTGAAATCGTTGTCAACGGGCGGCTTGCGGTAGACGCCCTCGCCCGGGGCAACTATGATCTGGTTTTTATGGATTGCCAAATGCCCATTCTGGACGGCTATGAGGCCACGCGGATCATTCGCGCCGCCGAGGGAGCCTCCCGCCACACGCCCATCATTGCGCTCACCGCTCATGCCATGGAGGGCGCCCGCCAGGAATGCCTGTCGGCCGGAATGGACGACTATCTTGCCAAGCCCGTCACTCTGGATCAGTTCCGCCGGAAACTCCTCGACTGGACAGCCCAGTCGAAAGTTTGACCGCGGTGCGCGGGCTATTTTCCACAAAAAGCCACAAAGCGTTCGCAAAACCCTAGATCGCGCCCCGCTTTCAAATCGTGCGCCGCACCCTCCATTACCTCCAAGTGGCGCCGCGCAGGGATGCGCTCCACCCATTCTCGCATCTCCTCTACCCGGCCAAAGGAGTCCCGGTCGCCGTGCACAAAAAAGACGGGCGTCCGCAGCTCCGGCCAATGCTCTGTCCGCAACTGCTCCGGCTTGCGCGGAGGATGCAGTGGATAAGACAGCAGCAACAAGGCGTCCGCAACCCCTGCCTCTTCTGCCGCCAGGATACTTGCCTGGCGGCCCCCGTAGCTGTGTCCGCCCAGATAAACGGATCCGCGATAATCTGCCCGCACCGACTGCAAGGCCAGCCGCAATCCATCCCGGTTCCGCCGGGCATCCGACGAACGCGGCGGCCCTGTAGGCCGCTGTTGGCGGTATGCCAGGTTGCATCGCAAGACCATCCAACCCAGCCGGGCCAGCTCGCGCGCCGCCGCCACCAGCAACTCTGCGTTGCAATCGGACCCGGCCCCGTGCGTTAACACCAGTCCTCCGATTGCATCCCCCACTGGCCGGTGCAGATACCCACGCATCCCGGAGATCTCTACCGGCTCAACCAATGTACCTACTCCCGAACCGCCTTCGCCAGCTTCGCCGTCAGATACCATCGCAGCACTCCCCGCGGTTGCGGCCCGAGCTGATCCAGATCCAGGCGCATAATCGCGCCCTTCTGGAACTCCACCGGCATCCCTGGCGATGCCAGCAAGTACGCCGTCAACTGACTGAACAAAGGTTCATGACCCACCAGCAACAACTGCTCCGCATCCCCATGGACGCGGACCTCATCGTAAGCTTTCTGCGGCATCGAATCCGGCGTCAATGCCGAGGTCCGTAGCAGCTCCGCTTTGTAGCCCAGCACAGCGGCCGCGATCTCCGCGCTCTCCACCGCTCTTTGGTAGGGGCTCGTCAAGATCAGCCTCGGAGACATCCCGGCTCCCTTAGCCACGCGCAACACTTCCCGCAGCCGTTTGCGCCCCTCCGCGACCAATGCACGATCGATATCCGGTGATCCCGGCTTTCCGTTTTCAGCGATGCCATGCCGTAAGAGATACAGATGCACGATTTTAGGATGACCCCTACCCCAACATTCTGCCATACTGTTACTCTTTGACGCCTCACCCCCCCATCCAGCGCCACTACCTGCCGTTCGCCGCAGCCTATCTCCCCATGGCCGCCGCCGTCTCCGGCCTCTTCTCCATTGCCGCCTGCCATATCCTCATGCCCTTGGCGCTGCTTGCCCTGCTGGCCTTGGGCCGGCCCCTCCGCTTCCCCCCCATCGCACTCCCTCTTTCACTCTTCTTCGCCCTCACTCTTGTCTCACTCGCCCTCTCCGATCAACCTCTCAGCGGTTTCCCCCAAATCAAGAAGTTCTACGTCTTTCTCATGCTCTGCATCGTCTACACCGGTCTCCAGTCCCTTACCCAAGCCCGCCATCTCCTCCTCGCCCTCTCCGCCGCCGGGCTCCTATCGGCCCTTTGGAGCCTCGTCCAGTTCTATCTCAAATGGACCCGCGCGCTCGCAAGCCACCAGAACTTCTACGATGCCTACATCGCCGACCGCATCACCGGTTTCATGAGTCATTGGATGACCTTCGCCGGACACATGATGACCGTTTTTCTCATCCTGCTCGCCTTTGTCTACTTCGCGCGCCACCGGCGCATTTGGCTGCCCTACATCATTGCCGCACTCGCCATCCTTTCGCTTGCCCTCATTCTCGGTTTCACACGCAGCATATGGCCGGCCACCGCCGCCGGCGCCATCTTCTTAACCTGGCACTGGAACCGCTGGGCCATACTCGCCCTTCCCATCCTCCTCGCCACCGCCTTTTTCACTGCCCCGCAGCCGGTTCGCGTCCGAATCGAGTCCATCTACAGACCCGGCGCGGGCGATTCCAACCTCCATCGCGAAGTCCTCCGCAGAACCGGTTGGCGCATGATTCAGGCGCACCCTTGGTTCGGCGTCGGCCCACAACAAGTCAAACAGCATTTCCTCGAATTTGTGCCTGCGGACGTTCCCAAACCGATCCCTACGAACTGGTATTACGACCACTTGCACAACACCTACATACACTACGCCGCCGAACGTGGACTCCCCGCCCTCTGCGCACTACTGTGGATGCTCGCCCGGATCCTGTATGACTTCGCGCGGGCACTGCGCACCCTTTCCCCGGGCCGGGACGATCGCCGCTTCATCCTCCTGGCTGCGCTCGCTGTCACCATCGGCATCCTCACCGGCGGACTACTCGAGGTAAACCTCGGTGACAGCGAAGTGCTCGGCCTCTTCCTCGCCGTCATCGCCTGCGGCTACGTGGCCGTTCAGGAGCCTGCGCATGCGGGATAGCCTCCAGAACAAAGAAATCATCCTCGCCGGCGGCACAGGCGGCCTCGGCGCCGCAACCGCCTCCCTGCTCGCCGAGGAGCGGCCGCGGCTGTTCCTCAGTTATCTATCCAACCGTGAGCGCGCCGAAAAGCTAATCCCCATCGCAACCATCCTCCAGGCCGACCTGCGCTCCGGCCGCGACCGCAAACGCCTGCTTGACGCCGCTCCTCATCTGCACGCCCTGGTGGTCTTCACCGGCTCCCCCGCGCGACTCCCGGACCCCGTCGAGGCCATGCAGCTCTCCTATGAAACCAACTACGTTGGCCCCATCCTCCTGGCAAGGGAAGCCGCTGGCCGTATGCGCGATGCCTCCACACCGGGCTCCATTGTCCTGATCTCCACAATGCAGGCCGCGGCGCTCTTCCCAGGCTCAACCGCCTACGCCGGTCCCAAGGCCGCACTTTTGCACGCCGCCCGCATCCTCGCCAAAGAATGCCGAGGCCCATCCAATATCCGTGTGAATGTAATCTGCCCCGGAGTCAACCAGGCGGGCATGGCCGAAGCCAGCATCGCCGCGGGCAAGTATGATCGCTACATCGAGGAAGGACAGATCCCGCGCTTCGGCCGCGCCATCGACGTGGCCCGGGCCGTCCGTTTCTTCCTGCAGCCGGACAATTACGTCACCGGCCAGGTGCTCACTGTGGACGGCGGTCTCACCCTTTAATTAACTCTTTTCCGGGGGCCTCCGCGCAATCCAGGTGCGCCTCAAGACTGGCTATGTGATCGGCTTCGTTCCTCGTGGGCTAATTGACCTCGGCTGTACACACCAAGCGATGCTCACAAGGATCCTAGAGGGAAGGAGAGCGCCAACCCCAGTTGTTCAAGTGCAAACAGGCGTACCGGCCTTGGCCGCATCTCCGTCAAGGAAGGAGGGGCGATGGTTTGATACTTGGAGGCGTCAATCTGCGGCGCGCGGGGAGGGCGGTGAGATGCCGCGTGCGAACTGTCACCAAGGATTCGCTGTGACCTCTGGCCTAAGCTTGCGCCAGAAGGTAATCAGCCCTCGGCAATGGTGACCTTCACCAGTTGGTCGCCTTGCTGAACAGCATTCACCACATCCTGTCCGCTCAACACTTGTCCAAACACGGTGTGCTTGCCGTCCAGCCAGTCCGTCGCAATGTGCGTCACAAAAAACTGGCTCCCGTTTGTGTTCGGTCCCGCATTGGCCATGGAAAGAGAGCCCACCTTGTGCCGGTTCGGATTTCCCTTGCACTCATCTTCAAACTTGTACCCGGGTCCGCCGCGCCCCGACCCTTCCGGATCCCCGCCCTGAATCATGAAATTGGCGATCACGCGGTGAAACACGGTCCCATCATAGAAACCATCTTTTGCCAGGAAGACAAAATTGTTCACCGTCTGGGGCGCATCTTTGGTGAACAGTTCGCAAACGATCGGGCCTTTGGAGGTTTCCAGCGTCGCCGTGTACTTCTTGGCTACGTCGATCGACATCGGCGGCGCCGCACTATATTGTTTTGCCATAGCTCACTAGTGTACCAACCGGCTACTCCCGCACGCGCGCCTTCTCCGCCCACAATTTCTGCGTGTCCTCCGGATGCGACGCCCCCTGCACGACCAGCACCTTGCCCTTTGTAAAGGCGGATTGCGCCAAATGCGCAGGCACAAAGACCGCCACTTCATCGTCCAACACCCGGATCAGGTAGACCGTCCCGGTGGACTGCTTTTCCGCGCGCAAAATCGGCCCGCTCACCTCTGTCGTCGAGTCCTCGTCATAGTCCGCGCGCCGGCCCATGTGGAGATCCTTGAGCGGACGCGGCTCGACAGCGGCCAGTGGACGGGACACCGGCGCACCCATCTTCCACAGCCCTCCTTCCCGCGCGAATTCCACTTCCACCTGCAACTGGACCACTGGCGGAAGGTTCTGCTCCTTCCGCATCTCCGGAGGCACGCTCTTGCGCGCGATCAGGCGCAACAGAATTTTCCCGTCTCCGGTACGGGTCACCGTTGCCCCTTCATAGCTGTCCGGAGCGGCTTCGGACAAGGCTTCCAGAAAGCCTCCCTGGTCCGTCGCGGATTCGTATTCGGACAGGATCTCCTGTTTCATCGCGCCCCGGTAGAGGGCGGTTACCTTGCGGAAGTCCTTCGCCTTCACGGCGGCGAGGTATTCATCAAAGACCCCGGTCAGTTCCTCCGGCTTCTGCGCCGCCAGCACACCGCAAAGACATAGGTAGGTGAGAATTCTGCGCATAACTACGAAGCCCTGTTGGTAAAGATATACTTGCCGCCGCTCGCGGCAACGGGGTGCAGCGCGTCTGGTCCCAACCGCTTTTCCAACCGTTTCAACGACGGTCCCTCAATCACCAGATAATATCGCGCCGGGCTCCGCCAACGCCGCACAAACTCGTCATCGTCTAGAAATACGTTCTCCGCTCCCGGGGCATAGGAGCCATATTCGAGATTGTTCACGCGCCCGTTGAGCAGCCATCCCTTTACATTCGCGTAAAAAAAGACGCTCGAAAACGTGTAGTACTGATTGTCAAAGATGATCTCCCCGGCCGGAGCCTTCCGCAGCGCCTCCGCCAACGGACGCGAGGCCAGGTACGGATCAAACGCCACCAGCGCCATCCGCGCCGCATGCGTGAACAAGACCATCATCATCGCCAATCCCAATGCCGCCCGCTGCGTGCGCCACAACCAACACGCGGCTGCGCCCACAACAAAGGCGCACAGCGCTACAACCATCGGCGCACGCAGATAGGCGAAGGAGGCCACCGTCAGATCGAGCACGTGCCCCAGCGACAAAGTATAGGCGTCCGGATTCGACGTTAGCGCATTCGAAATATCTCCCGGCGCCGCCTCGCCGCGCACCATCCACAACAATGCCAGCAGCGCTGAGGCCGCCAGCGTCGCTATCAGCGCCAATGTCCTGGTCCCCGCTGTAAGCCACCGGCGGTTCCACTCCTCAGGCGCGGCAATCGTGGACCCGATCAACAACGCCAGCGCCGGATAGCATGGCATCGAATAGTATTCCTGCGTGGTGGAAAAAGTGAAAAACGCAAGTAGAAACCCTGTCCAACACAATGCGAGGAGCCGCATTTGCCCGGCGCGGCCGCTTGCCGCGAGCGTCCCTTTCCAGCTTGCCGGACGCAACGCCGCCGGCAAATACGCGCTCCAGGGAAACAGCCACAACAAATGGAACAGCCAGAAATAGAGCCGGGGTACCGTGTTGTAATCTCTTGGATGCCGCATGTTCAGAAACCGGAACAGATGCTCGTTGAAGAAAAAAAACCAAAAGAATCCGTGATACTCGCCTGGCGCGGACCGCATTGTGAAATCGAAATATGGCGGATTCCGTAATGTGGCCAGTACCAGCCACGGCGCCGTCATCAGCGCCACGAGCGATGCCCCGGCCACGGGCCGCAGCCGCTTCCAAACCTCTCCCGAAAGCAACTGCCGCGTGAGCAGAAGGTAGATCCCGGCCGAAGCCAATGGAAACAGCATCGCAATGAGCCCCTTCAACAGGAACCCCGTCCCTATTGCGCCCCACGCGATGAGCGGCCACTTCCAGCCGCCTTCCTCCAGCGCCCGCAGAAATCCCCACAACGCCAAGGCGATGGCCAGCGTCAGTACTACATCCGGGATCAGAATACGAGTGAACAGAAACAGCCCGATGGAGGTGGCCAGCGCCAGCCCGGCATAGAAGCCCGCCTCTTTCGAAAATGCCCAGGCTCCCATATGGAACGTCAGCCAGCATAGGGCGATGGTGGCCAGCACCATCGGGATCCGCGCCGCCCAATCATGCACTCCAAATACCAGGTACGAGGCCCCGATCATCCAATACTTCAACGGCGCCTTCTCCAGATATGCGATCCCGTTCAGCCGCGCCGTCACCCAGTCGCCCGAATCCACCATGTTGCGGGCAATCTGCGCCTGGACCGCGTCCACATCGTCCATCAACGAAGGCGGGCTCACCGCGGATCCCGCAAAAATGAGTGTGGCGACTAGGACGACGAAGATTTCGCGAGCACGCCCGCCTGCACGCGGTTGGTCTGTATGTTCCATTCTTTCATCCAAAGGAACAAGGTTAGCAGGCCCCAAAGCTGGTATCCCGCATTGACGCGGCGCTCCTGGTGATCCTGCATGAGACGCTCAATCGCTTCCCATTGCAGCCCCGCCTCACGCGCGCGCCTCGCCGTCACCGTATCCTGCAGCATCGGCCGCAGACTCTCGCGGAACCATTGGTGTGCGGGGATGTCGAAGCCTTCCTTCTTCCGCTGCAACACCGCTTTTGGCAGCTTGTCGCGCATCAGTTCCCGTAGCACGTACTTGAGATTTCCGCCGCGCACCTTCAGGTTTTCCGGCAGCGAGGCCGCGAAGTCCACAATCCGCGGATCCAGAAACGGCGGCCGGATTTCGAGCGAATGCGCCATACTCATCCGGTCGCACTTATACAGGATGTCTTCCGGAAGATACAACAACTGGTCCAGATAGAGAAACTGGTTCACGCCGCCCACCGCCGGAAGCTCCGGCCACAACGAAGCGGGCGAAGCTGGATTCTCCACACCCAGCAGCGAGGCCCGCTCCGCCTTCGAGCAGGCCCCGTTCCAGAACAAATGCGCTTCGGTCGGCTCCAGCAGCGACCCTGCCAGAAACCGCTTCAGCTTGTACTCGAAGCTGATCTTTTCATCCGACACGGGCAACTTGAGGGCGGCCCGCAAAGCCAGTCTCCGCGCAAAGGCCGGCGTGTAGCGCAGCCACCGCGCATAACGGTCCGCCTGATAGGTCGCATACCCGCCGAATAGCTCATCGGCCCCTTCCCCGCTCAAGGCCACCGTCACATGCTTGCGGCACATCTTCGACAAAAACCAAACCGGCAACGCCCCGGCATCGGCGCTAGGCTCATCGGAATAATGCGCCATTTGCTGGATGGCGCCGGTCAAATTCTCGCCCGGGCCCAGGTCAAACTCGTGATGCTCGGTCCCGTACTGCGCGGCCACCTGCCGGGAGTATGCGCTCTCGTCGAAGCTCCGCCCTTGGAAAGATACCGAGAACGTCCGCAGCTTTTTCGAGGACGCCTGCGCCGCGTAATGCGTGATCGCGGACGAATCGAGCCCTCCGCTCAACCAAATCCCCAGCGGCACATCCGACACCATATGGTCTTTGACCGCCGTCTTCATCAACCCGTCCAACTCTTCCTTGGCCGCTTCCAGTGCCGTCTCCGGCTTCGGATCAAAGTACAGTCTCCAGTGCGCTCCTGTCTTGATCTCTCCGTCGCGCCACTCGAGCCAACCGCCGGGTTCCAACTTCTCAATTCCCTCCACGAGCGTGTAGGGAAACGGAACATAGTTCAACGCCAAATAGTAGTTCAGCGCCGTCGTGTTCAACACCCGTTCCACGCCGGGATGCGCAAACAACGCCTTCAACTCCGAGCCGAATATCAGATCCTGTCCCAAGCGGCTGATGTAGAGCGGCTTGATCCCCATGCGGTCCCGCGCCAGCACCAGCCGTTTCTCGGATTGCTTCCATAGCGCCACCGCGAACATGCCGCGGAACCGCGGAAAGCAGCCCATGTCCCACTCCTGCCAGGCATGCAGCACCACTTCCGTGTCCGCCTGCGACTTGAATTTGTGCCCCAACGCCTCGAGCTCTCCGCGCAGTTCGCGGTAGTTGTAGATCTCCCCGTTGAACACGATAGTGCGATCGCCGTCAGGTGAATGGATCGGCTGATCCCCGCCGGTCAGATCCAGTATCTTCAGCCGCGCCGCACCGAGCGAAACCGTATCGGAGACGAAATACCCCTGCTGATCCGGTCCCCGATGGCGCAGGCTCTCGGTCGCCATCTCGATCACAGACCGGTTGGGTTTTGAATTTTTATGGGTGAATCCAGCGATGCCGCACAAATTGGAAAGTCCGTTGGACTCCAGTTTATCAGGTGGGCGCGGCCAGTGCCCTGCGAATCACCGCCAGGGGGGGTCCAACTCTCACTGAAATCCACAGGAACAGTGTGTAGACTTCTTATTGCAGATCATTTTCAATTCAAACCAAACCACCAATGACCAAACGCATCCATGTCATCCTGCCAACGGCGACGTTAGCCGTCCTCGACAAAGTAGCGGCCAAAGGCAACCGCAGCGCCCTGATTGATCGAGCTATCCGGTACTACGTCAGGACACAGAGTCAACAGCACCTTCGCGAGCGCCTCAAACAGGAGGCGCTTGCCAATGCCGGCCGGGACCTTCAAATGGCGGCCGAGTGGTTTCCTCTGGAGGAACATGCATGGCAACTCGCCCAAGGCCGGAAAAGAAGGAAGTAGCCGTTCCGCGACGAGGAGAGATTTATCTGGTTCGTTTCGATCCCACGATCGGCGACGAGATTCGTCGCCGCGGTAAGCTCCCAGTAGAGCGGCCTACCTAAACGGTCAGCGGTTATTGTCAACCAGATCCGTTCAGTTGACCGCCAGCGGTTGGAAAGAAGACTGGGTAGACTCTCTCGCCAGAGCATGCTGCGAGTCGATGAAGCCATAAAGATCAGTCTTGGAATGGTGGATCTGTAAACAGCGCCGTGAACACAAACGACCTATTTCACAGAATCCGTAACTGTCTCACAACGGAGCGCGGCTGCCCGGTCAGCGCCCTGTCCACTTCATAGGCCACGCTATACTTACCTGACGATGTCAGTGACCGGGAAGCCCTCGCGCACCGTTGCCCAAGATGATGACAGCGATCTATCGCGCTTTGGTTACGCCCAGGAACTGTTCCGCAACATGGGCGGCTTCTCCAATTTCGCCATTTCTTTCTCCATCATTTCCATCCTGACCGGCGCCGTCACACTCTATGGCTACGGCCTCGAAATGGGCGGCCCGCTCGAGATGACGCTCGGCTGGCCCATCGCCACTTTCTTCATGCTGCTGGTTGCGGCCAGTATGGGCGAATTGTGCTCGGCTTACCCAACCTCCGGCGCCATGTACCACTGGGCCGTCGCCCTCGGCTCGCCCGCCATCGGATGGTTCGTGGCCTGGTTCAACATCCTGGGTCTCATCGCGGCGCAAGCCGCTATCAACTACAGTTGCGCTCAGTTCATTCTGCCCTTCCTCGGCATTCCCGCATCCGCCGCGAACCTGTTCCTCATGTTCGCCTTCATCACCTTTAATCAAGGCCTTCTGAATCACTTTGGCGTGCGGCTGGTCGCCATCCTCAACGACCTCAGCGTCACGGTGCACATCATCGGCGTCTTCATCATCGTTGGAGCAATCTTCTGGATGGCGCCGCTGCAACCGGCCTCATACCTCGCCACCGCCGTCAACAGCAACGGAAGATCCCCCTACTGGTGGGCCTTCCTCCTCGGACTCCTGCAAGCCCATTGGACCTTCACCGGCTTTGACGCCTCCGCGCACATGGCCGAGGAAACCCGCGACCCGCGCCGCCGCGCCCCCTGGGGCATCGTTCTCTCCGTTGCCGTGTCCGGCTTCGCCGGTTACCTGCTGCTCATCAGCCTTACCCTCGCCGCAGGCGACCTGCACGGCGTTCTCGGCGCGCGCGATGCCGATGGCAACACGATTCCAGCCGCCATCGCCGTCCTCCAGCAAGCCCTCAGCCCGCGCTTTGGGGCCGCCATGGGCGCCCTCGCCTCCATGGCCATGTGGTTCTGCGGTCTCTCTTGCATCGCCTCGGCCTCCCGCGCGCTATTCTCTCTTGCCCGCGACAACGGAACTCCACTCTCTGGCTTGCTGCGCCGTGTTCATCCGAAACACGGTACGCCCGGCCCGGCCATCTGGGCCATCGTCGCCGCCTCCATCGCCGCCATGGTCTGGACCGGCGCCATCCCCGTGGTAACTTCTCTCAGCACGGTCGCCCTCTATGTCGCCTACGTGATTCCTCTTATGCTTGGCCTTCGCGCCCGCCGCCGCATAAACCCTTGGACATCCCGGGCCGTATGGAACCTCGGCGCAGCCGGTCCTATGGTCAACGCCATCGCCATCCTTTACACTGTCTTCATCTGCGTCGTGCTGGTGATGCCGCCTAATCTTCTGGCCGGCCAGACCTTCGCCGGCCTTGTCCTGGCGCTGGCCGCGCTCTGGTTTTTCAAGGCCAGAAGTCACTATGCAGGACCGGATTGGATAGGCAAGGAGATCGACCAATGACACTCAGCGACGTGCTCAAACGCTTGGACGATGCCGATATTACCCGCGTCAAGATTGGCGCATTTGACATCGATGGCGTGCTTCGCGGCAAGCACATCAGCCGGAAGAAGTTTGAATCCTCGGTGGTCGGCGGGCTGGGCTTTTGCGACGTCATCTTCGGCTGGGATATTGCCGACACACTCTATGATGGCGTCGATGTCAAAGTAACTGGTTGGAACACCGGTTACCCCGACGCCATCGCGCGCATCGACCTCGATAGTTGCCGCCTTATTCCCTGGGAACCCGGTACCGCCCTCCTCCTGCTCGACCTCTGCGACAAGGACGGCAGCCCCCTCCCCATGGCCCCGCGCAACCTCCTGCGCAGCGTCGTGGCCAAGGCCGAAGCGCTCGGTTACGATCCGCGCTTTGCCGCCGAATACGAGTTCTTCATCTATCGCGAAACCCCGCAGAGCCTGCGCGAGAAAGGCTTCCGCAATCTCACGCCTCTTTCTCCCGGCATGTTCGGCTATAGCGTCCTGCGCGCCTCCGCTCACTCACCACTCGTCCTCGACATCTTTGACTCGATGAATGCATTCAACGTTCCGCTCGAAGGTCTCCACACCGAAACCGGCCCCGGCGTCTATGAAGCCGCCGTCACCGTCGACAAAGGCCTCGCCGCCGGCGATAAGGCCGCCCTCTTCAAAACCGGCGTTAAGGAGATCTGCGCGCGCCACCAATTGATCCCTACTTTCATGGCCAAAGTGAGTCCGGACCTGCCCGGCTGCGGCGGCCACATCCACCAAAGTCTCTGGGATAAGGCCAAGGACAACAATCTGTTCCACGGCGGCGACGGCGTCATGTCGGACCTCATGCAGCACTACATCGCCGGCCTGGTCAAGTATCTGCCTGAACTTCTGGTCCTGTTTGCACCCACCATCAATTCCTATAAGCGGCTGGTCCCCGGCACCTGGGCGCCGGTCAACGCAAGCTGGGGCATGGATAACCGCACCGCCGCCGTGCGCGCGATCCCGGGCCGCGCCAAGTCCGCCCGCATCGAGATGCGCATGTCCGGGGCCGACAACAACCCATACCTCGGCATGGCAGCCTGTCTTGCCGCCGGCCTGGATGGCATCGACAACCAACTCGATCTGCCCGAACCCGTTACGAATGCCTACGCGCCCGGCAATGCCGCCCCCCTGCCCGGGAACCTGACCGAGGCCACCGCACGTTTCCGGTCCTCCGAGATGGCGCGCCGTTGGTTCGGCGATGCTTTTGTCGACCACTACGCAGCTACCCGCGACTGGGAAGTGAGGCAGCATCACAAGGCGGTCACGGACTGGGAACTGTCCCGCTACTTCGAATCCATATAAATCCAAATGAGTCTCTACACTTTCTCCTTTCCCACCACCATCATTTTTGGCGCCGGAGCAATCCGCCGCCTTCCGGAAGAACTTTCCGCCAAGGGCGTCGAGCGCCCGCTGCTGGTGGCCGACGCCGGTTTGGCCCGCACTGCCGTCTTCGAGCGCGTACGCGCGTTGATCCCGCACGCCTCGGTCTTCACGGGCGTCGACCCAAATCCCACCGAGCAGAACGTCCTCGATGGCGCAGCCTTCTACGCAGAACACAACTGTGACGGCATCGTTGGCCTCGGTGGAGGCTCACCCATCGATGCCGCCAAGGCCATCCGCCTGAAGGCCACGCATCATCTGCCGCTCGCCGATTACGACGATCTGATCGACGGCGGCAACAAAATCACCGCCAACCTGCCCCCCTGCATCGCCATTCCCACAACCGCGGGCACAGGCAGTGAAGTGGGCCGTTCCACCGTCATCACCATCGCCGCCACCAACCGCAAGACCGTCATCTTCAGCCCGCACCTGATCGCCTCACCGGCCATCGTCGATCCGGAACTCACGCTCGCGCTTCCGCCTCATATCACCGCCGGCACCGGCATGGACGCCTTCACACACAACGTCGAGGCCTATCTTGCCAAAGGCTTTCATCCTATCTGCGACGCCATTGCCCTCGGCGGCGCAAAACTCGCCTCGGACCATCTCCCGGTGGTCATGCGCGAACCGGGCAACGTGGAATCCCGCGGCCTGATGCTGATGTCCTCGATGATGGGCGCCATCGCTTTCCAAAAAGGGCTAGGCGCAACTCACTCGCTGGCCCACCCACTCTCGTCCGAGTTCCAGATGCACCACGGTACCGCCAATGCCGTCCTGCTGCCCATCGTCCTCGAGTTCAACCGCGAGGTCTCCACCGCAAGACTCGCCGAACTCTCCGCCCACCTGCAATGCGGCGACATGGCCGCTCGCGTCCGGGAATTGAACGCGCTCTGTTCGATACAGCCCAGACTCCGCGACTACGGCATTCCGGAGTCGGCGCTGCCCATGCTGGCCGGCAAGGCGATTCAAGACGGCTGCCACCAGTCCAACCCGCGCCCCTGCACGCGCGAGGATCTGCTGGCGCTGTATCGCCAGGCTTGGTAGCGGAAAGTTGACAACGTGTGCAGGCTCGCGGAGTGTATTATGTGGGATATGCGCAACCTATCGTTTTCACTCTTGCTTCAACTGGGCATTTTCACCTCTATGGGAATTGCCCAAAACATAACCGGATCCATCACCGGAACAGTAAGCGATCCGACCGGCGCGAGCGTCCCGAACGCCAAGGTTGTGGCCACCAACGCAGGCACTCGTTTGACTTACACGGCGCAGACCAATGGGGCGGGCGTTTATAACCTGCCGTTTCTCGCCCTTGGAAGCTACAGCGTCGTCGCGGAAAACAGCGGCTTCAAAAAGGCCGCCGTGGGGCCCTTCACACTCGAAGTCAACCAGATCGCCCGCGTCAACTTCAAGCTGGAAGTCGGAGACCTTACGCAAACCGTCGAAGTCAGCGGCGCCGCGCCCATCCTGCAGACGGAATCAACGGCAACGGGCGACGCCATCAACTCCACCAAGCTCACCGCGCTGCCTTTGAACGGGCGGAACTTCGCCAGCCTGACGCTTCTGATCCCAGGCGCCATCAGCACAAATCCCGGCCTGATGAACACCTCCAGCCGTTTCCAAGGTAGCGGCAGCCGGCCACAGGTAAACGGCAACCGCGAGCAGACGAACAACTTCCTGTTGGATGGGGTGGAGACCGGCGAGACCGTTGGCAACCGCGTTGGCTACCAACCGAACGTGGATGCGCTGGAAGAAGTGAAAGTGATCACGGGCAACGGCGGCGGCGAGTACGGCAACGTTGGCGGAGCGAGCGTGGTGATGACCCTCAAGAGCGGGACTAATGAGTTCCACGGCAACTTGTTCGAATTTCTCCGCAACGATAAGCTGGACGCCAACGGTTTCTTCAGTAATCGCGCGGGGGCGAAGCGCAATGCGTTCCGAAGGAACATTTTCGGCGGCACCTTCGGCGGCCCTATCAAGAAGAACAAGGCGTTCTTCTTCATGGACTACGAAGGCACTGAGCAGCGCGCGTCAGGTCCGGCTACGGCCAGCGTCGCGCCCCAGGCATGGCGCACCGGCAACCTCTCGCAATTCCTTACCGTGAATCAGATTGTGCGTGACCCGCAGACCGGTACCGATGCCGGCTCGCGCACGCCGTTCCCGGGCAACATCATTCCAACGGCGCGCATCGCCAATCCGGTGGCGCTCAAACTGTTCAGTAGTCCCGATCTTTATCCGCTGCCGAACAATCAAGGCGCGGGCGCCTTGGGCGTGACCTCGAATTATCTCTCGAGTTCGGCGAGCAAACTGGGCAATCACCAGGCCGACGCCAAGGCAGACTTCCGCCTGTCGGACAAGGATACGCTTTCCGGCCGCTGGTCCATTGGCCGCTACTCGGCTCTGGGTTCGCGGGCCGCGCTGCCGGTTTTCCTGACCGCCGGTGACGAGGGCCCAACCACCAGCGCCGTGGTGAGCTGGACGCGCACCTATACGCCGCGTCTGGTGAACGAGACCCGCATTTCCTACAGCCGCACCGGCGTTGCCGCCAATACCATCGACTGGTCCGGCCAACTGGGCGCCGACGGTAACTCGAAGTTTGGGATCGCCGGCGGCCAGCCCATCGCCGGCATCAGCGGGATCACGCTCGGCGGCGGGTTGAGCGGCATTGGCGCTGGAGCCTCCATCTCCGATTCCAAGCAGAACAACTATCAGGCCCAGACCCACTTCTCTTACCAGGCGGGCGCGCACCTGCTCAAATTTGGGGGCCAGTTGTTCCGCGCACAGCAGAACCATTACTACGCCGGCAACAACGGAGCACTCGGCACATTCACTTACTCCGGCGGTTACTCGGGCCTCGATTTCGGCGACTTCCTGCTCAATACTCTTTCCGCAAAAGGCCGCGGCGCCGTCACGGGCAAGTGGGGCCAGCGGCACTGGCGGAATGCCGTCTATTTCCAGGACGATTGGAAGGCCCGCCGTAATCTCACCGTGAATCTGGGCCTGCGCTGGGAGTACATCTCACCGCTCTACGAAGTGGCTGACAGGCAGGTGAACATCAATACCTACACCGGCGCGCTCATCTATCCGGGCAAGACAGAGTTCGGCCGCGCCCTCTACAAGCCCTACCGCAAGCAGTTCATGCCGACCATCGGCATCGCCTGGACTCCGGAACGCTTCAGCAACAAACTGGTTTTGCGCGCCGGTTACCGTTTTTCAAGCTTCCTCGAAGGGACCGGCGCCAACCTCCGCTTGCCGCTCAATCCGCCGTTTTTCATCGAATCCAATGTGAACTATGACGCCCGGACGCCCGGCGATATTCGAGTTGGATTTGCCGACGTCATCGGCGCGGGCGACCTGACCGGACCCCGCACCGGGGCCGCGCCTTTCTATCAGGCGCGTGCCTGGGACTTGGATCTGCGCCCGCAGTTCACCAATCAATACAACATCTCGCTCGAATACCAGTTTGCGAATGCGACCTCCGTATCGGCAGCCTACGTCGGCAACAAAGCCACGCACCTGATTGTTCCTCATGAAGCCAATCAGCCCCTTCCCGGAACCGGACCGTTCAATACGTGGATCCCATTGAACGATCGGCGTCCCCTGGCAAAGGTGCTTCCGAACGTTGGCAACATCGCCCTCACCGAATCGAGCGGTACCAGCCAGTACAACTCGCTTCAGTTGACGGCAAAGCACAGGATGAGCGCCGGGCTGGAACTCATATCCGCTTTCACCTTCTCCAAGACGCTCACCGACAACCTCGGCTATTACGGCTGCGGCGCGGTGGCCTCCGACGGCGCCTACTGGCAGAACGCCTATGACCGGCATGCCAACTACGGACCGGCCTGCTTTGACTCACCACTGAACTTCACGGTGGGCGGGCTCTACTCGCCGCCGGTCGGCAAGGGCAGGCACTTTGGCGGCTCCATGGGGAAGGCGGCGGACCTGATTCTTGGCGGCTGGAACCTGGGTTACTTCCTCTCCATGCATTCGGGATTCCCCGTCACTTTCAACGCCCCCGCGGCACAGACCAACACCGGCCAGTCGGTGCGCGGTAACGTACGCGCCAACCACTACCGCAACATGAACATCACGTCGCAAACGGTGGACCGGTTTTTTGGGCCAGTGGATTCCACCACGTTTTGCGCGGCCGGTGTGGACAACGGCGCCTGCGCCTACGGCGTACCCGCTCTCGGGACTTTCGGCACCGCGGGTGTGGGAACTCAGCGCGCACCCAGTTTCTTTAACATCGATGCCTCCATCGGCAAGAAGTTCCGGGTGACCGAGCGGCAGTACATTGACTTTCGTGTGGAGATGTTCAACATCGCCAACCACGTCAGCTTCGGGCCTCCCGGCCGTGACATCACCTCACTGGGCAGTTTCGGGCAGATCACTTCCCAGGTGGGGGCGCCGCGGAATATTCAGTTCGGCCTCAAGTACAACTTCTAGCCAAGAGCTCTGCCCTTGAAATCCGAGTACCGGGCGAAGACACAGGCCCCATCGGCGGTCACCATCGGGCCACCGATGCGATAGCAGTGGGGACGATCCACGCGGTAGTGCTGCGTACTCACTGACTCCAGTCACGCGTGATTCCTAACCCGGCACAGCCGGAACCAAACAGGCCGGTAAGAATTCTCCATGCCGAGGCAGACCGTAGAAGTGTCTTCGGAGGCCCGTGGGTATTGGTCGCGATGCAGGGCGCCAAGACTATTCTGCCAGAAATGCCGCCAGCACGGGCCACAAAATAAAGCCCGCGATAACTGGCTGGCAGCTTGTCTGAGGTCGATGGCCGGCACACTCTCCTGGTTGGGTTCCGGGACGCCAGGTCCTAATCAGATTGGGCTCCAGCGCCCGCAAGACGTAGGGTGTAGGCGTGCGCCCGCGTTACCGCCCAACCCGTGAATGCGAGTAGGCGCCGGCAGCCCCCCCGAAACCGGCTCAACGCTTCGGGTTGATCAGCCTCGACCTTCACCAAGTTTGCGGACCAGGCCATCCTTCGCCTGCTCGATACACCAAATAGAACACAGATATGCTGCCGCGGCGTGAAACAGCGGAGCGTGTGCCGGGTCCTGGGCCGCCGCATCCAGGCAGGCCCAAGTGTACTTCACAAGGTGGGCATCGTTTCGAATGGATGCTTCTGTGGCGAGTGCCCGCCCGATACG
>JAENWC010000102.1 GCA_016650235.1 Terriglobia bacterium | reverse complement strand
GTCTGCGCGGCAAAGCGGGCCAGGACCGCGGTGGCTTCGGAATAGAGCACGCCGCCGCCGGCCACGATGATGGGTTTGGCGGAAGAGCGAATCCATTCCACGGCGAGCCCGAACAACGCCGCGTCGCCTCGCGGCCGCTGGATGGTCCAGACGCGATGCTCGAAGAGGTCGGCGGGAAAGTCGAATGCCTCGGTCTGCACATCCTGGGGCATGGCGAGCGTCACGGCGCCGGTTTCGGCGGGCGAGGTAAGCACGCGCATGGCTTCCGGAAGCGCTGTGATCAACTGCTCCGGGCGGTAGATGCGGTCCCAGTACCGGCTCACGGGCTTGAAACAATCGTTGACGGAAATGTCTTGCGTGGAGGGGGACTCGAGTTGCTGCAGCACAGGCGCCACATTGCGGCGCGCAAAGATATCGCCGGGCAGAAGAAGAACCGGCAGCCGGTTGATGGTGGCCATCGCAGCGCCGGTGATCATGTTGGTGGCGCCGGGCCCGATGGAGGAGGTGCACACCAGCGTACGCAGGCGGTTGGCCATCTTCGCAAAGGCGGCGGCGGTATGGACCATGGCCTGCTCGTTGCGGCACATGTAATAGGGGAACCCGGGATTCTGCTGCAGGGCCTGTCCGATACCGGCGACATTGCCGTGGCCGAAGATGCCGAAGCAGCCCGCAAAGAAGGGCCGCTGCGCGCCGTCGCGGGCACTGTGCTGGCGCCCGAGAAACTCGATGATAGCCTGCGCGGCTGTGAGTCGTTTCGTCATTGCTATGCTCCTTTGTGGCTTCAATCCCCCCTCGGGCTTTAAATCCCCCCTCGGGCTTTAGATCCCCAATGTATCTCGCAAGAATTGGCGGCTGGCGATGGCTGATTGCAGCGGGGGCTGCGCTGCTGCCGCACTCGGGTCCATATCCTGCTCCACCACCGCCCAGCCGCGATAGCCGATTTTGTCCAACTCTTTGAGCAGTTCGGGGAAACGAACGCATCCTTTGCCGAGCGGGCAGAACACACCGGCTCTCACGGCGTCGAGAAACCCAAGTCCTTGCGTCCGGCAACCGGCAAGCCGGGCCGCGTCGACATCCTTGAAGTGAAGATACTCTACGCGCGGGCCATATTGCCGCACTGCGTCCACCGGATCTCCGCCTCCATAGACGAAGTGCCCCGTGTCCAGACACAGACCAAGCGCGGTGAGTTCGAGCAACTGGGCGATCTCATC
This sequence comes from Terriglobia bacterium, assembly GCA_016650235.1. Classification (GTDB taxonomy): domain Bacteria; phylum Acidobacteriota; class Terriglobia; order Bryobacterales; family Bryobacteraceae; genus VFZE01. Next base: position 6,958 of record JAENWC010000102.1, on the reverse strand, counting down.
CGGCGTCTCAATGTAGGTGCCGGCGTGGTGATGAAACACGCAGCGCAGATCCAGCGCGGCGGCCGATGCCACTGCGCGTTCGATGTTATCCGCGACAACGCGCCAGTCTTCCTTGTGCAGCCGGCAACCGGAGTCCGGTACGCGGCCGGCAATGGCTTCCCGCTCCGGCCACATCGCGTCGGCGAGAACCATGTGCCGGGCTCCCAGCGCGGCCAGCAGTTTCCCGGTCCGGCTCACCGCCGCCAGATCCGCGTTGGGTTCCTTGAGAGGCAGCGGGACAAAGGCGGAGATCAGCGCGAGAGAGCGGCCGCTCAACTCAAGGCGCAGGAGGGCCGCATCCGTGGGCAGATAACCGTAGGGCCCGAGTTCGGTTCCGGTATAGCCGGCGCTGGAGAGTTCATCGAGAAAAATTCCGGGAGGGATGGGCTGGCTAAAGCCATCCACTTCCATGACACCCCAACTCACAGGCGCGTTGGCGGCAATGATGTTCATTGCGGGCCTTTCACCAGCGGGACACGCGGGTCCTTGTCACGCCATTCCCCGCGCACCCAGGCATAGTCCGGATCATCGCTGGCCGCCATCGAGCGCGCCGAACCGGCTAGAACATTCAGGTAATAACAATCGTAGCCGTGCGCCGCCACCACGGGATGGTAGCCGTCGGGAATCAGGATCACCTCGTTGTCGCGCACCGTGATGGTCGCATCGCGCTGCCCATCGCGTGTGTAGACGCGCTGTATCGCGTAGCCCTCTGAGGAATACGCGCAGAGCGGAGCCTGCTCCGCGGCCCTTTGCGCGTCCGGCTTCGCGATCCTGTAGTAATAGATTTCGTCCAGGTCCACCTCACCGGGCGGATTGTGCACGTCATGTTTGTGCGGAGGGTAGGAAGACCAGTTGCCGCTGGGAGTGTAGACCTCGACCACCAATATCCGGTCGGCTGGAAACTCAGGTTTGACGATGTGGTTGATCTGCCGGGTGGCATTGCCGCCGCCGCGGACCTCGATATCCACGGCGGAAGGGAGAATCACCTTGGAGGGGAACTGGCGTGTGGCGCGAGCGCCGCAGATAGCCACTTCACAGCCTCCTTCCGTAAGAGCCTGCAATGTGATTCCCTGAGTGCCGGCGGGGAGATAAAGGGCGTGAGGCATCCCATCGAACACGTGTGCACGTCCGCCGATGCCGGGCCAATACTCTGTGCCGGTCCGCACGGAAGCTTTCCCGCCGAGCATCAGCAGCACCATCTCCTCCTGTGCGGAAACGTGCCGATGGGTTTGGTCCTTCTCCAACCGCACCACACGCAACGAGATGCTGTCCCACCCGCAAGCCTCCTGTGTGATGGAAACGATTTCCCCGCCCGAGGCCGGCGGCAGGAGCGGCTTCACCAACAACGAGCTCCTTTGTAACGGCGCGCAGAACGGAGCTCGTCCCAGCTCGGTAGCCGGCTGTTGCAAAGGATTATCGAAGGCCGGGACGGCCCTTTGCTTGCTCATAACTGAACCTCCTTTCCTGTTTGCGTACTTTCATAGATGGCTAACGCCATCTTTACAGCCGCTGCGCCATCGGAGGCGGTTACCGCCGCTGGAGTCCCCTGCACAATCGAATCGAGAAACAGACGATCTTCGGTGACATAGCCCCAACGCTGTTCCCACGGCAGATGCCGGTAATCATGCGCATCAACCGCGCCGATGAGGCTGGTGGCGAGATTGACGCGGTCCATTTCCTCAGTGGAGAGCGTGGTGTGCTTGCGATAGACCTCCACGCGTTCAAACGGGAATGACCATCCGGTGTAGGCCACCGAACGGAAGGTGGCGCTGCGGCCGGAAGCAAACCGGAAGATGGCGTGGAAGGTGTCCAGGGTGGGATAGACGAGAGACTCAGCTACGGCGGTGATGGACGCCACCTCACCCATGAGGAAACGCGCCATGTCGAAAATGTGAATCGGCGTCTCGAACAGGTAGCCGCCGGTGACGGCATCGTCGGAGGTCCAAGCGGGGTTCTCGAGCTCGCCGCGGTTCATCTTGAAGTCGGCCGCAAGCGCCGGTTCCTCCGCAAGCGCCTGCTTGACGCGCTGGTAGACGGGCGCGAAACGGCGGTTATGCCCCACCTGGAACACCATTCCTGAAGCAGCTCCGGAAGCGGCGGCGGCCTCTACACGCGCGGCGTCCTCGCGCGTTACGGCCATCGGTTTTTCACAGAACACATGCTTGCGCTGCTCGATGGCCCGCAGCGCCTGGGCCGGATGCAAACGGTTGGGCGTGGTGATGTAGACCGCATCGCTGGCCTCCAGCAAAGCATCGATGGAGGCGAAGGCGTCCGCTCCGGATGCTTTGGCGCGTTCGGGCGAAACATCATACACTCCGGCGATGCGCGCTCTGGAGTCCTTAGAAAGCACCCGCATATGCGTAGCGGCGATGTTGCCGCTCCCAATGAAACCGATTCGAATTGCAGCGCTCATGCGCGCACCTCCGTCCACATACCTGAAACACATGAGGCCAGTGCTGCCTCCATCACGGACTGGCAGCGCACGCCGTCCTCCAGCGTGGGCGTGCGGCCTTGCCCGGCGCGTATGGACTGTATGAACTGGTAGGCCTGGTCAAAGCGATACCCCCAGCGCGCGTCGTGGGCATGTATGTCGCGCGGTGAGCCAGCCAGTTTCAGAAACTCCGGCGGCACATCGATGGTGGAAAGCAGGCGCGTTGGGTCGCGGCCATCTTCATCCAAAGCAACGCGCAGGCGCCAGGGATCCTGGAGTGAAAAGGCGGCGCTGCCCTCCGAGCCGTAGACCTCGATGAACATATCTTCGCTGATGCCGGCGCCGCGCCCGGGGCAGATCCGCGAAATCTCGAGTGTTCCACACGCGCCATTCTGAAAGCGCGCCAGCAAGGAGATCCAATCTTCCACGTCCGACTCCGAGTCGTCGCGAAAGCGTTGCTGGCTGGCTGTGACGGATGCGAATTCGCCCACCACGTAGCGAGTGAGATGGATCAAGTGTGAGCCGATGTCGGCCAGCACGCCAGACCCCGCGTACTGCTTGAGGGATCGCCATCCCAACAAGTGCGGGGACAAGGCCATCAGGTAAGCGGCCCGGACGCTGCGCACACGCCCGATCCGCCCCGATTGCACCAGGCGCCGCAGATACCGTACCGCCGGAGTGAACTGATAAGTGAATGCCGTCATGTGAACCACACCCGCTTTTTCCGCGGCGGCCAGCATCGATCGAGCTTCGTCTAGATGGAGGGCCAGCGGTTTTTCGCACAAGATATGCTTGCCCGCCGCGGCTGCGGCGTGAACGATGGGGGCGTGTGTGTGGTTGGGCGAGGCGATCACCACTGCGTCCACGTTCTCTTGCAGCAGATCCTGGTAGCGCGCGCATGTCCTGGCGATTCCGGTGGCGGAGGCAGCCGCCTGGTCCGCATCGCACACTATGGTCACTTCGGCATCCTCGCAGAGCGCGAAACCGGGGATGTGCAGCCCGCGCGCGACTCCGCCTGCGCCGATTAAACCTACCTGAATGCGGCTCACGGTTGTACCACCACCTTGATCGCCTTTCCGGCACGCATGGCCTCAAGACCTTCGCCGATGGCGGACAACGGCAAGCGGTGCGTCACCAGTTTTTCCAGCGGCAGCCGCCCGGATTCGAGCAACCGGACCACCTTGGGAAAACTGGTCTGTTGGATAAACGACCCGATGATGGTGATCTGGTTGCGCGTGATCCAATACTGGTTCACAGGCCGCTCGGCATGCAGATTCATCCCAAACAGGATGACGCGTCCGCCGCGGCGCACCATGGAAACCGCCTCCGGAAATAATGAACCGGCTGCATCCACAACGATATCGGCTCCAATGCCGGTGAGGGCCAGCACCTCCGCCTTGACATCCTGGCAAGTGGGATCGAGCACCGCGGTTGCACCGCCGGATTCGGCGTGCCTGCGGCGAAACTCCACCGGCTCGACGACAATCACTTTCCCTGCGCCGGCCGATTGAAACAGCATGAGAAACAGCAGACCGATGGGACCACCACCAAGGATGAGTACGTTTTCCCCGGGCATCATCGCCGCTTGCTCGTGAGCATGCAAAACGCAGGAGAGCGGTTCGGCCAAGGTGGCGCGTTCAGCGGGCACCTGTGCGTCGATTTTGTGCAGCGCGCGCAGCGGGGCCACGTTGTATTCAGCCAATCCGCCATGCCGGAAAATGCCGAGCGTGGTCATGTTCTCACACGAATTGGTGAGCCCGAGGCGGCAATAGCGGCAGAGGCCGCAGGTGAGGTTCGGGTCGATGACGACGCGGCCGCCCTGGGCCAGATGCCGGTTGACTGGTCCTGCGTCCATCACCGTGGCCACATACTCATGCCCGAGGATGCTGCCCGGGGTGGCGGGATGCCCGGGGGGCTTGGAAAGAATGTGGAGGTCGGTGCCGCAGATGCTGGCGCGGTCCACTTTCAGCAGCACCTCATCATCGGCTTCGATGCGCGGGGTGGGCATCTCCTCCACGGCCCACTGCCCCTCGGCGTGAAAGACGAGAGCTTGCATGGTCTTGTTCATTGAAACAGTCTCCAGGCCGACTCAGCGGCCGTTTTACTATCGGAGGCGGGCGAGAACTCCATTCCTACACTGCCCTGGTACCCCTTTTCGCGAAGCGTCTCCCGCAGGGCCTGGTAGTCGATGACGCCGGTGCCGGGTTCATGACGCCCCGGCATGTCCGCTATATGCACATGTCCGATCGATCCGATGTTTGCGCTCACGACAGCACACACGTCTTCTCCCATGAGCGCCATATGATAGACATCGTAGAGGAGCTTGGCGTGCGTCGAGTTCAACTGTCGCACCAGCTCGAAGCCTGGCCCGGAACGGTCTAAAAAATAGCCGGGGTGGTCGAGCCTGGTATTCAACGGTTCCAGCACCATCACCACACCGGAGCCTCGGGCCAGTTCCGAGGCCGCCATCAATGCCTCCGCGACGCTTTCCATCTTTTGCGCGGCGCTGAGATGTTCGGGTAGAGGCGCAGCGCTTCCATCGGGCAAAAGACGATCCGTGAGCAGCATCAGGTTACGCGCGCCCAGTTGCATGGCCACCTCGAGGGATCGCCGCACCTCCTCGCACAACGATGCTTTGTCCAGCGGATTCGCCATGGCCGTCTCGCGATGGCCGCTGAATGCGGTGACGGTCATGCCCAGGTCCGCGGAGATAGCGCGCAGCTCCGGCAGATTTTTGTTTCTCCAATCCCAAAACTCAAACGCGCGATAGCCCGCCGCCGAGGCGAGCGCGATGCGTTCCAGGAACGGTTGTCCGGTGAATATCATTTCCAGGCAAAGCGAAGTGGTCAAAGCTGTTTTCCAATCGAGGGGACGCCGGTGGATCGCCTGATAATCAGGTCTCCGACAAACTTATTCGCCATGTCCGGCGCCTTGGGGTTTCTGGATAGCAACTGCTCCAGAATCTCCATGGCTTGCCGGCCCATCCCGTTCATAGGCTGCCGCAGAGTGGTAAGTGGCGGGTGGCAAAAGGAAGATACAGGAAGGTCGTCGAAGCCGGCAACTGAGATATCTTCGGGGACGCGCAGCCCATGTTCATGAATGGCGCTGAGGGCTCCCTGCGCGGTGCGGTCGTTATAGCAAAAGACCGCCGTGGGCGCCTGATTGGACGCGAGTAGTTCCCCCATCGCCTGCGCGCCGCCGGCGGAGGTTCCATCGCCGTAAACGACACGCGCCGGCCGGCGCGCCTGGGGAGCACGTTCGATCACATCTTGAAAGCCAGCCATACGGTCCAGGTTGGATTGCAACCCGAAGCGATCTCCAATGTAGGCAAGCCTGGTGTGGCCGAGGCCGAGCAGATGCTCGGTGATCTGGCGCGCCCCGGCCACGTCATCTATGCTGACCGAGTAGGCAAACCCGCCGGGATTGTGGTTGTTGATGAACACAACCGGGATGCTGAGACTCGATAGGAGTTCCTGGTACAGGGAGCCAACCCGCGATGAGTTTACGATGATGCCGTCCACACGCCGTTCCGCAAACGAGTGCACGACGCCGAGTTCGCGCACAGGATCGGATTGCGAGCTGGCCAGGAAGACCGAATAGCCGAACGCATTGGCTACGTCCTCGATTCCGCTCACCACTTCCGCATTGAACGGGTCGGCAATGGTGGTGACCACCACTCCGATGGTTTGCGTGCGCCGACTCACCAAGGAGCGCGCGACGGCGCTCACGCGATAACCGGATGAGGTGGCGATCTCCCGAATCTTTTCAGCGGTATCCGGATGGACGAGCGGACTGTTGCGGAGGGCCCGGGAGACGGTGGAGTGGCTGACATTGGCTTGGCGTGCGATGTCCTTGATGGAAATGGGTTTGCGGCCTGGGACAGGAAAGGACAAAGAGAAGAGTACGCCTCATGCACACGTTAACAATGCGGCAGGTTTCTGTCAAGGGCGCTGACGGACTTTCCGCGGGGACTGACTTCAGGACCCGCCGGCGCTGAGTACGGCTTGGATCCGTTTCTCAAACTGATCATAAGGCAGGAAGCCGTTCACAACGATTCCGTTCACGCCGGTGGAAGTCGACTTGCCCAGCACGAAAGACGGAGTGCCTTCAATCTTCAGCTCTTTGGCCGTCTGGATGTCGCTTTGAATCTGGCCGAGGTGCTTGCCCGACGACATGCAGGCTTCGAATGCTTTTCGATCCAGGTCCACTGCCTTAGACAGTTCCAAGACACCTTGACAGGACAGACAACGGGATCGTGAGAACATCATTTCACTCAAGTCCCAGTAGCGGCCCTGCTCGCCGGCGCATATCGCAGCATGGGCTGCAACCGATGCATTCTTGTGGGACGGTAGAGGCATCTGCCGTTGACCGAAACGAAGCCTGCCTGAGTCGATGAATGTAGCCTTGATCCGCGGGAAGGTTTCGGCATGAAACATCGAGCAGTAAGGACATTCAAAGTCTGTAAACTCAATGAGTGTCACAGGCGCT
>JAENWC010000101.1 GCA_016650235.1 Terriglobia bacterium | reverse complement strand
GACGATAAAGTATCCCAGTTCTCCCTTGGGGGCCTCGATGGAGACGTAGGCCTCGCCCACCGGCGGCTTGATGGCCTTGCCGACCTTGGCCATGATGGGGCCCGTGGGAATTCCTTCCACGGCCTGGCGCAAAATGCGGACCGACTGGCGCATCTCTTCCATGCGGACCACGTATCGATCATAGGTGTCGGCATTCTGTGTGGTGGGAATGTCGAACTCGTACTTTTCGTATCCGGAGTAAGGTTGGGCGCGGCGCAAGTCCCATTTCACTCCGGCGGCGCGGAGCACCGGGCCGGTGACGCCGTATTGTTTGCACTCCTCCGCGTTCAGGATGCCGACCCCCTTGAGCCGGTCCACCCAAATGCGGTTATTGGTGAGCAGTTCTTCGTACTCGTCCACCTTGGGGATGAACATGTTGCAGAAGTCCTTGACCTGGCGCTCCAATCCTTCGTGAATCTCATACAGCATGCCGCCGATGCGGAAGGAGTGCGTAGTGAGGCGCGCCCCGCAGTAGTCCTCGAAGATCTTGAGGATCTCTTCGCGCTCGCGCAGCGTGTAGAAAAGGGGCGTGATGGCGCCGATGTCGAGCGCGTGTGTGCCGAGCCAGAACAGGTGGCTGGCAATGCGGTTGAGCTCGGTGAGAATGACGCGGGCCACCTGCGCCCTTGGCGGGGCCTCGACGTTGAGCAGTTTTTCCACCGCCAGGCAGTAGCCCAAGCCGTTCGAGACCGCGGCGATGTAGTCCATGCGGTCCACATAGGGGGCAAACATCTGGTAGGTGCGGTTTTCGGCGATCTTCTCGACGCCGCGGTGGAGATAGCCCATGACACACTCGGTGCCGCGGACGCGCTCGCCGTCCAGTTTCAAGATGACGCGCAGCACTCCGTGTGTGGATGGATGCTGCGGCCCCATGTTGAGGACCATCTCAGTGGAATCAAGGAATGTGGTGTCCGGCATAGGTTACTGGCCGCTTTCGATGCCCAGGTTCTCCTTGACCCATTGGTTGTCCATCTGGATGATGCCGTAATCCTTGCGCAGGGGGTGGCCCTGCCAGTCCTCGGGCAGCAGCAGCCGCTGCATGTTGGGATGTCCGGCAAAGCGGATGCCGAACATGTCGAAGACTTCCCGCTCGAGCCAGTTAGCCGTCAAGTGCACGCCGACGGCGGTCTGGGGCGATTCGGTTTCCGCAATCCGCGTCTTTATGCGGACGCGCGTGTTGCGCGCGAAGCTATAGAGGATGTAGAAGAGTTCGAACTGCTTGTCGCGGCCGGGATAGTGGACAGCCGTGATGTCGACCAGATAGTCGAAGTCGGCGTCGAGCTTCAGGTACTCGAGCAGCGGGATCACAGCGCCGGACTGTACAAGGAAAAAATCCTGGCCCAGGTAGCTGGAGGCTTCCAGGATCTGATCGCCGAACTGGTCCTTGACCTCACGCGGCAGGTCGCCTTCCCAGGGCGTGGCAGCCATAGTGGGCGGGGCTTTTGGCGCGGGCGGCGGGGCTGCTTCAGGCTTGGCTGCGGGCTTGGGTGTGGCCTCGGGTTTAGCTTCTTCTTCTGCCATGAAACCGTCTCAAAGAACATACGCTTGTATCATATGGGGGAAGGGGGTGTCAAATTTTGGGCGGGCTGTGGCGAGGGGCAAAAGCTGCGTTCAATAAGGCAATAGATGGAGTTGCAGGGATTCAATTTCGAGGCGGCCTTCCGGCCGCACGTAGCCCGGTTCGTGGCGCGAGATCAATTCGAGTGTGGCCATGTGCTGGTGGGCAGGGACCTGTAGTTCAAAACTGGCTTGAGAGCCGGACGCCGCCTGCGTGAGCGGGGGCGAGAGATGATCCAGGAGCCGCCACCGGCATCCCGGACTGGACAGCTCGGAGAGGTACTGATAGAGGACACGGTAGCGGCGTCCGGGCAGCATCGGCATTGTTTGGCTGAGCAAGGCGCAGTTGGCCGGTTGACGGCCGGAGAATTCGATACGCAGCCTGCCATCCGGCCCAAGCTGTTGTAGGATGACGCCCTCGACGTTCGCAGGCCGCCAATCGAATGCCTTCGCGGTAAAGGGAAAGCGGAAGCGACCGTTGGTGAGAGAGAGTCCCGCAACAGGATCGAGGCTCTGAAATGGGATGAGCCGGCGCTGGGTGAGGCCGTTCCATAGCCTGATTGCTGGGTCTGGCCGGCCGTTTTGGATAAAGCGTTCGCAGACATGGACGATCAGGTCTATGTCGAGCGCTCTGGCGTGCGCCAGCACGGCGCGGGCGGCTGTCTCTGCGTGGTCCCAGCGATTTTGCTCAATCAGTAATTCCAGGAATGCGCGATGGGTTTCGGGCCGTGGCGGCACAACGCGTTTCATCGTGAAGAGCGGATCCTCATCGGCGCGAAGGCAAAGCCGGAAGAGCGCCTTCAAGTCGCCATGGTGGATCATTGCGCCCGTTTGCGCCCAATGCCAGAACGCGTCCCAACGCTGTTGCCGGAAATAAAAATTTACCAGACTCCATCGAGGCGTAAATCCGGCGTCGCGGCGGGAGGCTTCCATGAGGCACTGCTCGGCCCGTTTCAAGTTTCCCGACGCTTCCGCCCGGAGGCCGAGCGCGATCCACGGCGCGGGGCTGGATGGATTGAGTTCGGCGGCCCTGCGGAGGTCATTGGAGGCGGTGGAAGGAGCAAGTTCGGCGCGCTGCAGGTAGAGACGGGCCTGATCGGGGGACATTTGTATGGCTTGTGTAATCGATTCCACAGTGCCGGAACGAGCCAGAGAGTCTGCGATGGTGAAGCGCACTGTAAGAAAGAGCGCGTAGAAGAGGGCTGGAACGGCGATAAGAGTGAGTGCGGGCGCCAGAGGCGGTAGACGGGGCATATAGGACTATGGGGGAAGGAAGGCGGATTTTTCTCAGGAATTATAAAGGTTCACGATTCCTCCTGTAGTGCCGATGATATAGGGGAGCCAGAAGCTGCGGCACCGGCACCGCATCACTGCCGGAAGAAAAAGTTTAGCCAAAAAGTTTAAAGAGTAAAGGAAAACGGAATGACAATGCAAGCAATGCTAACGCTGACACTAGGGCTGCAGCTCTCGTTAGGACAGCTCTCGTTAGGAATGGCCGCGACCCCTGTTATCGGAGTCGTGAATGCCAAGAGCGGTTTCCTCTTGGATGACGCTTCGGTAAAGGGCAACGGGACACTGTTTGAAGGCACAGTAGTGGAAACGGGCCGGACGGGCGGGGATCTGCAGATGGTAGGCGGAGCCACTCTGCAGTTGGCGGCCGAGAGCCGGGGTAGGATCTACCGGGACCGGCTGGTGCTGGAAAGAGGGTCGGGAGAGGTAAGCAACGCAACCAGGTTCGGAGTGGAGGCCAGGAGCCTTCGCGTCCTGGCCGACGACAGCAGCGCGGTGGGCCGAATTCTGGTCACCGACAAGAACAAGATTCTGGTGGCGGCACTACGCGGGAGCTTCCATGTCACGAACGCCAAGGGGATCATGCTCGCTTCACTGAGCGCGGGGCACGCACTTGAGTTTGAGCCGCCGCAGGGCGGCGGGGCGGCGGCTCCATCCAATCTCACCGGCTGCCTGGTGAAGCGGGATGGACACTACTACCTTACCGACGACACGGCGGGGATCACCGTGGAATTGAAGGGCGGATCACTGAACAAGCACGCGGGCAACAGGATCGAGGTCATTGGAGCGCAGGTGTTGCCGGCTGTACCAACCACGAGGTCGAGCCAGGTGATTCAAGTAAGCACCGTCAGGGAGATCTCGAAGCGGTGTTCCAGCGTGGCCGGTACGGCTGGTGGTGCTGCCGCAGGAGGAGCCGCGGCAGGGGGTGGTGCAGCCACTGCGGCCGGCGGGGCGGCTGCCGGGGCGGCTGGCGGTGCAGCCGCGGGAACTGTCATTGCCGGGGTAGTGATTGCCGCCGCGGTTGCCGGTACTGCCATAGCAATCACCTCTGGAGACGATGAGACCATTAGCCGGTAACTCACCCCGGTTACTCACTTTGGTCAGAAACTGTTATAAACCTAGCGGTCCGATTCGGAGAGCTTTCACGGGGAAGCGCTCCGAACCGGGCCGCTTTGCGTTCCGCACCCCTTCCAGCCCTCGATTAACCCGTGTAACAGCCGGACTCGGCGCCGGGACGACAGGGACGAGCTCCGTTTTGCGGCCTGCTGCTGAGCAGTGATATGCTCGTCAGAGCATGATTTCCTGGACGAGAACCCTCATTGTGTGTCCGTTGGCGCTCGGATTGTTGTGCGCCGCGGATTGGCCTATGTTTCGCGGACCCAACGGATCCGGAGTGGCCCATGAGAAGAATCTGCCCGTGGAGTTTGGCCCGGAAAAAAACCTGGTTTGGAAAACCCCTCTGCCACCGGGCCATTCTTCGCCAGTGCTGGTCGGCAATCGCATCTACCTCACCGGCTTCGAAGGTGAAAAGCTGTTTACGTTCGCTCTGGACCGCGAAACGGGCAAGATACAATGGCGGCGCGAGGCGCCACGGGCCCGGAAGCAGAAGCTGCACCAATCCAACTCGCCGGCCTCCTCTTCCATTGCCACCGACGGCCGGAACTCCTACGCGTTTTTCACCGATTTTGGGATCATTTCCTACGGGCCGGATGGAGAAGAGCGGTGGCGCCACGCGCTCGGCTATTTCAATAACCCGTTCGGGCAAGGGGCATCTCCGGTTTTGTCGGGCAACACGCTGCTGATGGCTTGCGACCAGGAGAGCGGGTCCTACTTCATTGCGCTCGACAAGGACACCGGCAAGACCAAGTGGCGCGTAGAGCGCCCCGACTATACGCGAGGATTCTCCACCCCCATTCTTTGGAAACCCAAGGATGGACCGCAACAAGCACTGCTCGCCGGTTCCTACCGTCTGACAGGTTATGAGGTGGAGACCGGCAAGGAAGTCTGGTTTGTGCGCGGACTCACCTGGCAACTCAAGCCGACCCCGGTGATGGACGCGGACCATATCTACGTGTTGGGATGGGCTGGCGAGGCTGATCCCGGCCAGCAGGAAGTGATCCCTAACTACGAAGAGGTGTTAAAGACGCTGGATGCCAACAAAGACGGCAAGCTGACGAAAGCCGAGTTGGCCGACCCCAAGCTGGAAAAGCAATGGGAAAGCCTCGACTTGGACACCGATGGCTTCATGGATAGCCGCGACTGGGCCATGTACCAGGCCAAGCGGTCCGTGGTGAACGGGGTGAACGCGTTCCGGTTGGGCGGTTCCGGCGATATGACCGGGAAGAACACCCTGTGGAGGTATTCCAAGTCCCTACCCAATGTGCCGTCCCCACTGCTTTATGAAGGCGTTCTTTATCTGGTGAAAGACGGCGGCATTCTCACCACGTTGGACCCGAAGACCGGCAACATGTTGAAACAGGCGCGTTTGCCGGCTGCTCCCGGACCATACTTTTCATCACCGGTGGGTGCGGACGGAAAGGTTTACACGTTGAGTGAGGAGGGCAAGCTGACCGTGTTGAAGGCAGGAGGGGAGTGGGAAATCCTGTCGACGAACACCATCGATGAAGGCTGCTACGGCACGCCGGCTATTGCCGACGGGAAGATTTACGTACGCAGCGGCAGCGCGCTGTATTGCTTCGCGAAGAACTAGGTTCCCAAAAGTGGGGCGTCCAATCATGACAGGGCGATACCAGCGCTCCCCCTATCATTCATAGCGCAACGCCTCGGTGGGGTCCAGCCGTGAGGCGCGGATGGCGGGAATCACCCCGCACACCAGGCCTACCGCAAGCAAGGAAAGCCAGGAGACCAGCCATGTCGCCGCGCTCAATTGCAGGTGCAAATCTCCTTTGCCGGAAGTATCTTCAAACAACGCGCCGAGCATGGGGATGGGGCCCACCAGGGCAACGACGCCGTAGGAGACTGCAATACCCATCACGCCGCCCGCCAGGGTAATTAACAGAGCCTCCGCCAGGAACTGAAAGAGAATGTGCCGGCGGCGCGCCCCGAGCGCCATCCGAAGACCAATTTCCCGAGTTCGCTCATCCACCGAGACCAGCATGATGTTCATCAGCCCCACACCGCCAATTCCCAGCGTAAGCGCGCCAATGAATAGCAGGAGTACCTGCAGACCGATGGTGATGCCATCGATGATCGGCCGGAACTGCTCCCTTCCAAAAATGTTCAATGCCCGCGTGTCGGTGGGGAGAAAGCGCTGGCGCCGCGCCACTGCTACGCGAAACTGCTGTATGGCCTTGGCTTCGAGTTGCGCGGCTACCGGAGCAATCACCACCACCGGGGCGTAGCGTGTATTCCAGATTTGTGCGGCGGCGGTGTAGGGGATGAAAATGGAGCGGTCGTCCGGGGAAAAGTAATTGCTCAACTGCATCTTGATATCCAGCGCGCCAATGACGGTGAAGCGAACGCCGGCAATGCGAACCGTCTCGCCCAGCGCCGGGCGGTTCCCGAAGATCTGGTTCCGCACGTAGCTGCCGAACACAACCACACGGCGCGCCTCGTGGATATCTTCGGGCGTGATCCAGCGGCCATTGCTCGGAACCTCGTTGCGGATCTCGCCGAACTCAGGATAGACGCCGCGCACGGCGATGGTTGCCATGCGGTCGAGGTAGGCAACCGGCAAGCGCGCCTGCGCCTCCAGGCTTCCCATCTTGATCAGATTGCCTTCCCGCAGCGCCGCCTCCAGGTCTTCCTTCTCGAGGCGAATCCTGCGACCAGCCCTTTCTCCGCCCGCCTGCAGGCTGGTCTGCCCGCCGCGGCAAATGATAGCGCTTTTTCCAAACGCATCAAAGCCGCGCACCAGCACTCGGCGAAAGCCGGTTCCATAGGCCACGAGCAAGGTGACGGAGGCGATGCCCCAGACGACCCCCAGCATCGTGAGAAAACTTCGCAGCGGATTTCGCCGCAGCGCGTCCCATGCCTGCAAACATGCTTCCCGTCCCATGGATCAGGATCCCGCCTCGTAGCGCAAGGCCTCAATCGGGTCGATGCGCGCGGCGCGATTGGCCGGATACAACGCCGATAACAGTGCCACCAGACTGAGCAGCAGAAAGCTGAGAATGGTTGTTTCCCAGGTGGGCTTCAATCCGTCGAAGAAGGCGGGCATGGGCAGCAGATTCACGAGCGCACAGAGTCCGAAGGCCGCGCCCATACCAGCGCCCCCGCTGAGGAAAACCACAATGAGGGTTTCCGCGAAAAACTGCCCAAGAATGGAGCCTGCCGTAGCGCCCACCGCCTTACGAACACCGATTTCGCGCGTGCGTTCGCGAACCGCCACCATCATCACGTTCATCACTCCGAGCCCGCCTAGGAACAGGGTTACCACTCCCACCGCGCCGAGAAAATACTTCATTCCATCGGTCATCTGATGGAACGCCGCCGCCTCAATGAGCGTGTCCCATACCGGGATGGCTTCCTTGTCGTTTGGGTCAAAGTGGTGGATGCGTCCCAGTGCGCGCTGCACCTGCCACTTGCATTCCTCGTGCTGCTCCACTGACTTGGGCGTGACCAGCAGTTGATCGATTGTATGGGGCGGGGCCGGCGGCGCCAACGGGAAATCGCGCACAATCGCAGTCAACGGAATATAGATCTTGAATATGTCGCGGCCGTTGTAGTCCGAGTTTTGATCCTTGTGCTCCATGACGCCGATCACGGTGTAGGGGAAGCCGCCCACGTGCATGGTTTCCCCGATGGCTCGATTGCCGGCAAACAGTTGCTGGTTCACGTCCGAGCCAATAAATGCGACGCGGCGTCCTTCGGCAGCCTCGGGCCAGCTATAGAAACGGCCTTCGGCAACGGCCAGAGAGCGCGTGCCGGCAAATGGCGGCAATGATCCGGTCACCAGCAAGGAGGCGGCGTTGAACCGGCTGCGCACCGGTATGCTGCCCCGCGCAAACTCAGGCAGCACGAGGGCACATGCGGTGGCCTCGCGTTCAATGGAGACGTGATCGGTGTCCCGCCACCAGAGACGGCGTCCGGCCCGCAGCCCGCCGGCCTGCATGCTGGTGCGGCCGGAGAAAAAGATCATGAGGTCCTTGCCGAGTGTTTCCGCTTGCTTGGCTTGCCCGCGCCGCAGGCCTTCCCCGGCAGCCACCATCAATGTGATGGAGAGGATGCCCCAGGCGATGCCAAACATGGTGAGCGCGGTGCGCAGCTTGTGTGTCCACAGCGTGGCGAGCGTATCGAATAAGAGATCGCGGAACGTCACACGCGTCTATTGCAGAATCACTTTCTGCCCTTCCCGCACACCACCGAGGAGTTCCACCTTCACTCCGTTCGAGATACCGGCGCTTACCGCCACTTTGCGGCGTCCGGACGCGGCGGCCGCATCCGGCACCTCCACCGAAGCGCAAAGGGTGCTGGCCGCGCCACCGAGTCCGAAAGGAGCACAGGGCTTAGGTTCGCGGCGAGCAGTTCCGTTTTGCACGGGTTCCTCAAAAGCTTGGCGCGCCTTGTCGTAGAGGACAGCGCTTTCCGGAGCCAGCAACACGCCGCGCTTTTCCTCGAGGATAATCTCGGCGTTGGCGCTCATGTTGGCTTTGAGTTCTCCGCCCGGATTGCGAATAGAAACGCGAACTTCGAATGTGGTGACGTTGTCCTTCTCCACCCCGAGCGGAGAAATCTTGGTGACCGCTCCCTCAAACTTCCGGTCTCTGAACGATTCCACCACGATGCGGGCCGCCAGGCCCAAATGCACCTTTCCAATGTCGGCCTGGTCTACTTTTCCAAGGACGTAGACGTCGCTGACATCGCCCAACGTCATGACCAGCGTAGCTTGTGAACCCAACACGAGAATCGAACTGACCGCGTCTCCCACCTCGACGTCGCGCGAGAGCACCAGGCCATCCATCGGGCTAACGATGGTGGAGTTGCGCAGGTCCTCTTCTGACCGGTCCAGCGCGGCTTGCGCCTGGGCCACCTGGGCCTTGGTACGGCCAATCTCGGCCTTGGTTACCGCAACGCTGCGTTGCGCCACCAAGTGGCGGTTGAATGAAAGTTCATACTGCCGCTCGGCCTCCTCCTGCACCGCGCGCGAAATCAAACCCTGCCGGTGCAATTCACGCGAACGCTCCATGTTCGATTGCAGAAACGGAAGCTCCGGGCCCAGCGCCTCCACTTTGTTGCGTTCATAGGACGCCGCAGCGGACTCCTCACTGGCCCGTGCCGCCTGCAAAGTGGCTTTCGCTTCGCGTACACGTGCCTGCAATTCCTCCTTGTCGAGTTCGGCAAGCACCTGCCCCTGTCGCACAAACTGCCCGTAGTCCACATGTAGTTTTTGAACAATGCCGCTGGCCTTGGACTTCACCTCTACCTTTGTCCGCGGCTCCACTTTGCCGGTTGCCACTACGGACCGCGCAATGTCGCCACGTTCAATGGTGGCCAGCTTGGAGGGATCGATCGAGTTGTCCGGCTGCAGCTTAGCCCGTATTCCAAAGCCCGCGCCGATCAGCAGGACGATGACGATCAGGGCTAGGGTCCAGCGCCCGCGCCGCCGTCCATTTCTGTGATTGGCCATCGATCTGTTCTGGTACCTCTTCCATTGTGTACGAACACCACATGGCTCCGGTTCCCTGGTTTGATAGAATGTCCGCCATGGCTGGTCAACACTACTTCCTTTGCAGTGTATTGCTTTTTGGCGCGGCGGCCGCCCAAACCCCGTCTCCCGACGTGCTCAAACAAGCTGCGATGGAGATGGTGGAGGGCCGGCGCGTCTTCACCCAGCAGATGGTCGACTCTATTTTTAGTTTTGCCGAACTGGGCTATCAGGAGGTGGAAACCGCTGCCTATGTCACGGGGTTGCTGGAGAAAGAGGGATTCCAGGTGCAACGCGGCGTGGCTGGTATGCCTACCGCATTTGTTGCCTCCTGGGGATCCGGTAAGCCCGTCATTGGGCTCATGGCCGACATCGATGGGCTTCCGGAAACTTCACAGAAGCCGGGAGTGGCCTTCCATGCGCCGCTGATCCCGAATGGCCCCGGTCACGGGGAGGGTCACAACGCCGGACAGGCCGTGAACGTCACCGTCGCCATCGTGGTCAAAAACCTGATGCAAAAGTACGGTTTAAAGGGAACCATTCGCGTCTATCCCGGCGTGGCCGAGGAACTGCTGGGCAGCCGGACCTATATGGTCAATGCCGGACTGTTCCGCGATGTGGATGTCATGTTGAGCAGCCACATCAGTTCCGACTTCAATACCGCATATGGGTTTCCCATAGGTTCCGGTCTGGTCTCCACCCAGTACAGCTTCCATGGACGCAGCGCCCACGGAGCTGGTTCGCCGTGGATGGGCCGCAGCGCGCTGGATGCGGTCGAGTTGATGAACGCGGGTTGGAACTACCGGCGCGAGCACCTGCGTCTCGAACACCGTTCCCACTATGTCATCGTGCATGGCGGCGATCAGCCCAACGTGGTTCCTCCGGAAGCTAC
Source organism: Terriglobia bacterium (assembly GCA_016650235.1). Taxonomy (GTDB): domain Bacteria; phylum Acidobacteriota; class Terriglobia; order Bryobacterales; family Bryobacteraceae; genus VFZE01. The sequence goes on along the minus strand of JAENWC010000101.1, from coordinate 7,189 downwards.
CGTCTGGTACTTCTTCCGGGAATGGGATTTCGAGCGGATTCGCGATCTCCACGCGATCGGGACCAAGATCGCCAATGCGGCGGCTCAGATGACCGATACGACCATGACCGAACGGGTGCTCGGCGCCGCTTGGCCGGGTCAGTTCAGCAAGCCGGTGGCCGAGGCTCTCCATGCCAACATCCAGCGAGTGGGTATGCCGCAATGGTCGCCGGAAGATGAAAAGCTCGCCAGGGCTTCGCAAACGATGCTGAAAGTCAAAGTTGAGGGAATGCCAACCAAGGTCTCCGCACTCAGGGCGCCAGAAGCTGCCGGCGGGAGAGCCGGGTCCGACGATATCGCGGAGGTGTCGTGGAACCTGCCGACAGTGGTGCTGCGCTACCCCGGGAATATTCCCGGGATGATAGGACATCACTGGTCGAGCGGTATCTCCATGGCTACTCCCATCGCTCACAAAGGGGCTACCGCTGGCGCCAAAGCATACGCACTGACTGTCCTGGATCTATTGCAGGATCAACGGATCCTTGCCGAGGCCAAGAAGTATTTTGCAGAAGCAACTAAAGATACTAAGTGGCAATCACTGATTCCGCTTGGTACTGCGCCGCCGGTGGAGTTGAACCGGGAGAAGATGGAACGGTTCGCGCCACAGTTGCAGAAGTTGAGATACAACCCTGCCCGGTACAAGACCTACCTCGAACAATTGGGCATAGAGTATCCCACAGTGCAATGAAAAATGCTTGCGGGGCGGGCTTGGTCATGAAACGCACTTGCAACACGGACCGGTGACGGCAAAGCATCTACGGCACTCGACTGAGGACGAGCTGTTCCAATTCGCTACCGCCACCAAGCCGTTCTACTACGGTAAAGGCACCCAGTCGCTTTGTGAATATTGAAACTTCATTTCGTGGCTTACCAACCTCGATCGTTCTCCCGAGAATGAGCATTCCACCGTCGGTGAGGCTTCTAAATACGGCACGGAGACCATCGGTGATCGTCTCGCTGGTGAAGAGCTCTTTGTTGTAGAGATTCAGAATCCTTATGACCTCGCACGGTTCTGCCAGCTCATCGAAAGCATTGTGTTCCTGAATCGTGAACCTCGCGGATGTCCGCATCAGCGCACGGGCACTCGGGTGCAGAAGGCTGATCTGCCGGAATTCCCAACCACCGACTCTTTGTACTCTTGAATCAAAGATGGGATCCCAAGACAGCCCACGAACTATGTCACGAAGAGGGTCAGCCACACGCGCGCCCCACCAGCTCATAATTCGATTTCCGAAGTAAAACCACCTTTCGGCATGATCTAGTGGTACAACAAATGGGGGCCGAATGAACTGAAGCGGTGCCCCGCCTTGCTCGAAAATGACAGCTTCACTATTGCTCCGCCTTCCGCAAATTAGGTAGAACCTGTGATCACTGGCGACTACCGTGCTGTTTGTCCAAAGACTTAACAGAGTGAGAGCCCATTCACTGCATACTAAAGCGTCTGACGTGCCCAGATCGCATATTCTCAAGGGATAGTTAGGAGCGAAGGATCTCTTAAGGACCGAAGTGGCGAGCTCGTCGAGATCGCAGAATCGCCCGGCGTACGTCGTCCGGTGGCTACCAGACGAAAGTCGCACGGTCTTGATTGTACGCCCAAAGCGCTCAATGTCCTGGTTCGTTGGCGGTTGTCCTACTTCAAGCAAGGAGTAAGCCACCGCGCGGCTCGATCCGTACCAAGTTTTCGGGTGACCGAGGTTCTGTTCCGTCCAAATTCCAATCTTGTACACTGCGCTTGCCTCCTATGCTGACACAAACACTAAAGACACTATTTGCCATTGAACGAAAAGATCTCGACCGGCAAGAAGCCTATACTGCACAATGGTCTCCGGCTAGTGAAGCGGAGGCGGGCAATGTTGGAGAGCAAGTGCACCAAGGAATAGCCAGTTGGCAACTCATCCAGACGATGAGCAGGGGCGTTGGCCGTAGGGCCGACGCCTCCATCGGATGAAAAGATTTCCTGATGCCTCATAAAACTCATAGGGGCGGCGCTCCGCTGGATGGCGTCGTGCAGATCCATGTGGACCCGGACCTAGTTCGGCTTGAACTCCTTTGTGAACAAACTAAGTGATAAACCCACGACTCACTTCTCCGTCGAATTTTGAGTCTTAACGGTTATGTCAAAAATGGGGGCAAGTCCAGAGAAGTTTTTAGTGCCGTTTCCACTACCCACCAGAAGAGCCTTAAAGAAAACTTTTGTTTTCCTGTAGCGGTTCGTGTTACCCGTCGATAATTGGTTAGGCGCGAGAAAGTAATTGGGACTCGCAGAGCGCAAGCTTTGGCCGCGAGTAAACCAACGAGTCCTGTGCGACTCCTGGGAGTACTGAGGCGCCTACCCGTAGTATCCAATACTTCAAGTTTGCGAGGGTTGTTATGTCCTGTCTGGCAGATCAGGGCCGGCATTGGTTTGCATTTCGGATAAAACCGCAACATGAGAGGGCCGTCCTTCACGCGCTGCAAGCCAGGGATTTGGAGCCATATCTCCCGCTGTACCACACACAAAGGCGATGGTCGGACCGGGTGAAGGAAGTCGCGCTACCCCTGTTTGGCGGTTACCTTTTCTGCCGGATGGAGATCGGCCAGCGTGCCCGGGTGTTGTCGGTGCCTGGTGTCCGCGCAATGGTCGCGTTCGGGAACATTCCGGCGGCCATACCGGATATCCAGATAGAAGTGGTCCGGCAAATGGAAACCGCCGGGCTGCCAATGATGCCTTGGCCGTTTCTCGAGGCCGGGCAACGAGTTCAGATTCAGGGGGGGCCTTTGGATGGTTTGGAAGGGACCCTGGCGGCAAATCCTGATTCCTGGAGAGTGGTTGTGAATGTCGAGTTGCTTCATCGTGGTGTTGCCGTCACCGTGGAGCGTGGTCAAATATTTCCACTGCAAACAGAGCAGCGGCTTGCTCAGCGGTCGGTTGGTGCAGGCTGATCCAGTTTACGGAGTGATATGAGCGTTCTAAGGCCAAGAAACCGTTTAGTGAATTTTCGATTGAGTGAAGATGAGTTCGAGAAGCTGAAGTCTTCTTGCGAACTGTTCGGGGCCCGCAGCGTCTCCGATTTTGCGCGCAACTCAGTTTTGAGCCGCATGGACCAGGTGGCCCCCGGCAGTGAGGAGTCCTCCGGGCGATTGGTAAATTTGGATCAGAAAGTGAATAGCCTGGAGACTCGTGTGGGTCAACTGCTCCGTTTGCTCGAAGCCAGTGGGGAGAGCACGCCTGGCGAAGCCGACTTTGTTGCCGTAAATGGCGCATTGGGCCGCTCCGCCTCCAGCTACTAATCCATCTCCAACGGCCAATGGAATGACCGGCAGCCATGGATGGAACCGTTTGGGCATCAGTGTGTCCATTCGTCGAGGCAGGGCTCCGGTGGATCGATAGAGAGTCGGCAGAGAGCCGGTAACGAGTTGGATGAGGAGGATTTCATAGTGAGTAATCGTTTCACATTGTCGTGGATGCGGAAGGCCTTTGGTCCAGCACTGGTGCTGGTTTGCAGCTCCATTCTGCTTGCTCAGCCGGCCCGGGAGAACGGCCTGGCTATGGGGAATTTGCCGCTACAGAAGATCGGCGCTAACGACCTGATCTCACTGAGTGTTTACCAGGCCCCGGAACTTACACGCACGGTGCGGGTCAGTCCGGAAGGCAAGATACGGCTTCCCATGTTGAAGCAGTTGATTCAGGCTGATGGGTTGTTTCCCAGCGAACTGGAGACTTCCCTGGTCGAGGCGCTGCGGAGTGAGCAGATCCTGGTGGCTCCCGTTGTCACCGTGAATGTAGTCGAGTATCACAGCCGGCCCATTAGTGTAGCGGGCGCAGTCCACAAGCCAACCACTTTCCAGGCGATCGGGGCTGTCACTTTGTTGGACGCAGTCACGCGCGCCGAAGGGTTGAAACCGGACGCTGGTCCGGAGATTCTGGTTTCGCGCCGCCAGCCTGGGCCTGACGGGAACCAAATCTCGCTGATTCAGAGAATCCCGGTCCGGGGTCTCATGGATGCAGCCGACCCGGAACTCAACATTCGTCTGTACGGAGGCGAAGAGATACGCGTTCCGGAGGCAGGGAAAATCTTTGTGGTCGGAAACGTGCGCAAACCAGGATCGTATCCGGTCCATGATGCCTCCGACACCACGGTGCTCAAGATGCTTGCGCTTTCTGAAGGTTTGATGCCCTTTGCCGGCCAACAGGCCTTCATCTATCGCCGTGAGGATGGCTCCGGCGTAAAAAATGAGATCCCGATTGAGTTGAAAAAAATAATGGATCGAAAGACCGCCGACGTTCCGTTGCAGCCCAACGACATACTCTACATTCCAGATAACCGCGCCCGCAGGGTAGGAATAACCGCACTGGAGCGAATTCTCACCTTCGGCGCGGCAACCGCGAGCGGTTTGTTGATTTATGGAACAGTGCGTTAGGTGGAAAGGAAGTTTCTTATGGCCCAGGATCATTCAGAGCAAAGTTTGGTTGCATTATCCGAGGCGGTCCGTTTGCCCAACGCCGGTCCATCCTTCTCGTTTTCCGACTCCGAGGCGGAGCCGCCCTCCGTTCCTCTCTCCCACTACCTTTGGGTCTTCAAGCGCCACCGATGGAAGATGATGGCTTTCGTCGCTGCCTGCGTTGCGGCTACGCTGGTAATCAGTTCACGCATTACACCCATTTACGAATCCACGGCCACTGTGGACGTGGACCGGCAGACTCCGCAGGGAGTCATTGGCCAGGAGGCGATCCGGAGCTCGGTGAACGATTCCGACCAATTCCTGGCCACCCAGATCAAACTCATCCAATCGGACGCCGTTCTTCGTCCGGTGGCCGGCAAGTATGAGCTTCTAAAGAGAGAAGGGCAAATTCCAGGAATTCCCACCGGAGCCGCGGCTTCCTCCGGTTCGCGTTTGCCTTCCACGCGTCCACAGGATGCTCCCGTTCTACTCAAACAGCTCAAAGTCGCCCGCCCTCCCAATACCTACCTGCTCCTCATCAGCTATCGATCCCCAGAGCCCCAGTTGGCCGCCGACGTCGCCAATGCCATCTCTAATTCTTACCTTGAGCATACCTACAACATCCGCATCAGAGCCTCGGCCAGCCTGAGCAGCTTCATGGAGAAGCAGTTGGAGGAACTGCGCGCGAAGATGGACAGCTCTTCCTTGGCGCTCAGCCAGTTTGAGCGCGAACTGAACGTGATCAACCCTGAGGAGAAAACGAACATCATTACAGCGCGCCTGCTGCAGCTCAATACCGAGTACACAAACGCTCAAGCCGAACGCGTGCGCCGCGAGTCGGTTCGAAACTCCGTGGAGGCCGGAACCTTGGAAGCGGCACAGGCTTCCCTGCAAGGCGAGGATCTCCGGAAGTTGAGCGACCGGTTGAACGAAGCCATGGAGAGTTTTGCACAGGTGCAGGTCCACTTTGGATCCAATCACCCGGAGCATCGCAAGGCGTCGGCACAGGTGGCCGAATTGCAGCGATCCATCGACAGGACCCGCCAGAACATCATGGCCCGGATCGAGATCGAGTTCCAGCAATCCACCAGCCGTGAATCCATGCTCAACAAGGCCGTGAGCGAAGCCAAGGCCGAGTTTGATCGCATCAACGCCCGATCCTCCGAGTACAATTCCCTGAAACGGGAAGCGGAAGCGGACAAGAAACTTTATGAAGAACTGGTGCGAAAGATCAAGGAAGCCGGCATCAACGCGGGCTTCCAGAATAGCTCGATCCGGTTGGCGGACATGGCCAGGCCAGGGTTCGTGCCGGTCTTTCCCAATATCCAGTTGAACGGCATGTTGGCGTTTCTGATCTCCTCGCTGCTGGCCTTTGGCGCCGCCATGTTGAGCGATGTATTGGATACCACAATACGCGATCCGGAGCAGGTTACCCGTACTCTGAATACGGAAGTGATTGGCAATTTGCCGTCCGTTAAGACATGGCGGGGCCGGCTCGGCCCGGTACTTTCCGATGCTTCAGGAAACGCGCTGGTTCTTAACGGCGATGCGGGCGACCAAGCCATCTCCGGATACGAGGAGGCTGTCCGCACGCTGCGCAACTCGATCCTGCTGTCCGACGTCGATCGCCGCATCCGAACCTTGCTGGTGACCAGCGCTTCGCCGAGCGAAGGCAAGTCCACCACGGCCGCCCATCTGGCGCTTGCCCACGCCGAACAGGGACGCCGCACGCTGCTGATTGACGGGGACCTGCGCCGCCCCAGTGTGCACCGCCGGTTCAATATCCAGGCATCCCGGGGTTTGTCCAACGTATTGACTGCCGAGTGCAGTTGGCGGGAACTGCTGGTTTCCCCGGAACTGGTTCCAGACTTGCACATATTGCCAGCCGGCCCGCCGTCCCGCCGCGCCTCGGATCTTATCGGCCGCGGCCTGGAGGAGGTGCTGGCCGAGGCATACGGCGATTACGACTTGATCATCCTGGATAGTCCGCCGCTTCTTGGGTTTGCCGAACCGCTTCAAATGGCCACGATCGTGGATGGCGTCATAGTCGTAACCCGCGCGGGCCAGACCAACCGGAAAGTGGTCGCAACCGCGCTGGCCACACTGCGACGGCTGCGCGCCAATGTCATCGGTGTAATTCTCAACGAAGTCCACAAGGAAATGAGCGACAGCTACTACTATTACGGGCACTACAACAAATACTACCAGGCACAAGGACAAGGTTAGACGCATGACCGGCCTCCAGACTCACGCTCGTCTGGCACCGCACCAGGTGACGGTGCTGCGCCAGTTGACCTGTTGCGACCATCATCATTTCCGGGACTTGGATCCGGCAGCGCAGTACCCGGAAACCAGTTTCCCGGTACGCGGGGATTCCAACCCTGTCTACGCCGCCCTGCGGTCCTTGTTGGCGCTGATGGGCCTCGATGCAGAGCGCTTTGGGCGCGCGGATTGGAACCCGCTTGGATCTCTTCTCAAAGGGGGCCAAAGAGTTGTTGTGAAGCCAAACCTGGTCTTTCACAAACATTACAAGGGTGGAAGCCTGCACACGGTAGTTACCGACCCGCGTCTCATCCGGGCGGTTTGCGATTACGTGTTCCAAGCCATCGGGGAGAAAGGTGAAATCATACTTGGAGATGCTCCCTTGCAGTCAGCCGACTGGGACGCCCTCATCGAGGAAACCGGGCTGGAACTGTTGCCTGGATTCTATCGCGACTTCGGGCTTCGG
>JAENWC010000100.1 GCA_016650235.1 Terriglobia bacterium | reverse complement strand
GGCTCCGGATATTATTGGACGGCCGCAACTTCCTCGATGCGCGGCGAATGGAAATGACTGGGTTCCGGCTGGTTCGTGTGACTGGCTGAGACCGCGGCTTCGGCCGCGCTGAGCGCCGCCACCATGGTGATAACCCAACCGGCAAGCCCTACGCGCTGCATGGGGAAATCCACGCATGCATGCAGAAAGACGAACACAACGCCAAGGCCCCATATGTGCCGGCAAGCCGGCCGGACGCACCATAGAGCGAGGATAACCATGGCTGCCAGTAGCGGCAGGCCGCCTTCGGCGCCCCACTGCAGCCAGTCATTATGCGCAAAATTGACCAGTTTGCCGACGTCGAACCGGGCAAACCGCGGGTATGCGTAGGGAAAAGTTCCGAGCCCGAACCCGGACCAGGGCCGCTGCCGGATCATCTCGATGGTAGAGGCGAAGATATCGCGGCGGTACACCAAAGGGTCGGCAAACTGCAGACGGGTCCAAAGGGACTGCGCGCCAGCCAACATCACCCAGGCGGCCGTCAGAGCCGTCATTTGCGCCGTTGCCAACAGAATCGTCCTGTCCAAGGCCATCCGTCTCCACCGGGCGATGAGCATCAGCACCACCATCTCCACCACAACTAAAACGCTCCCCGCGCGGGAGGCGGAACTGACAACGCTGGCAAACATGATTCCAATGGCCATCCAATAGATCCAACTGTTGCGGCGGTTGCGGAGCCCCTGCCAGCCTGCCACCGGAACTGCCAGTTCAATAAAACTGGCATAGGTATTTCTGTTTTGAAATGGGCCGGCCATGTCTTCGGTGCGAAATGGCAGCAAGGCTCCCAGGTGGGTCCCCAGGGAGGGTTGGACCAGCACGTGCAGAGCCAACACGACCGCGATTCCCAGGAAAAGGGAGAGGAACCGATGCAGCACCTCGGCCATTTGCAGAGCGTTTTTGACCAGGAGGGCAAGGCAGAACAAAGCGCCCCATTGCAGCGTGGCGCTCCATGTTGCGTGGGGATATTCGCTTGTTCCAACGGCCAGTTGCAGAAGGCCGCAAAGCAAAGGAGCGGATAAGAGCAGTGAAGGCAGGTCCAGGGCGGCGCGTGGCGCGGCCAAGCCCCCGGTCAAAAGGACGGTCAGCGCGATGAGAAAGAGACCGGCCTGAAATAAGCCTACCGCCCAGTAGCCTTGGGCGGAAATTGTGAGAGTGCTCGAAACTAACAACCCTGTGATCCACCAGATTCGAGAGCTTCGGACATGTGGCGCTTCAGCCACTGACTGTTGTCCCCACCACATCCTCGCGGCTGGCTGGTTGGAAGCTTTCGATGGACGTTTGCAGACTGACCAATGATCCTACACCGGTGTGGACGTGCTCTCCGGTTGCGGGACCAGTTGCGGCGAAGGCCGGCAAACGGGCTTCCAGTCCTTGGCGGAGCATCTGTACCAGCGGCATGACAACAGCCTGCTCTCCAGTGGAGAAGCTGTGAAATAAGTGGAGGAAATCGCCATTTGGCAACGGAATCCGCAACTGCCAGTACTCCTCGTCATCTTCATCCACGGCGGCGTCCAAATGAAAGTAAGAACCACCGTTGAGACGAGCCTGGATTCCAGAAAAACCGAATTGCCCGCTGGTCTGGCGCAGGAACTGCCAGCATTGCCCTATATCGGTACAAGCGGCGATTCCGGTCTTAGTGGCATGCAAGGCAATCTGACCGTTCAGTGCTCTCCTTACCGCCCCTCCAGACAGAACTCTGCCGACCGCGCTGAACTCGGCATATCCAAGGTGCTGCACACCGACCCAGGTAACCAGGCAGAACAGCACTACAATCACTCCTCCATATTGGTTGGTTGTGATCGATTGCAACAGACTCAGGACCGCGTAGAGGCTGCCCGCAAGATAAAGCAGGAGGACCACGCGCCGGTGCGTGAGACCTTTTTCAAGCAGTTTATGATGGATGTGCCCGCGGTCAGCGCCGAAAATCGGCTGGCCGCGCAGCCAACGTCTGGCGACTGCAAGCGCGGTGTCGAGCAAAGGAACGGCCATGGCCATAAGCGGAGCCGTCATGCCGAGTAATGTGGCCGATTTCTGGCTCCAGATGACTCCGTAACAACCGAGCATGAACCCGATCAGCAGGCTTCCACTGTCGCCCAGGAACACCGACGCCGGATTGAAATTGTAGCGGAGAAATCCGAGCAGGCAGCCAGCCATTGGAAGCGTGGCCAGCGCGAGCATCTCATTGCCATGCAGCAGTGCGGCGATGAAGGTGGTGAGGATGGCAAACAGGCCCATTCCCGAAGCCAATCCATCCAGACCGTCAATCAGGTTAAAGGCATTCGTGCAGCCGATCAACCATGCAGAGGTGAGCAGCAGGGCAACAGGACCCGGGACCGTATGCCCGGCCAGCCCCAGGATGCGCACTCCCGCCATCATCGCCACAGCAGTTCCCGCCATCTGCCCAGCCAGCTTCTGCCAGGGCTTGAGACCGAAGACATCGTCCAGCAAACCGGTTAGGAAGATGATGGCGGCCGCGGGTAGCAATTTTGTGATCAGCGGCAGTTCTTTGTGGAGCACCGATCCTTCCTGCGCCGGCAACATCAACAGCACCGCATAGGAGGCCATATAGGCGAAGGTGATCGAAATACCGCCGACGCGAGGAACCGCATGCCGGTGAAGCTTGCGGGATCCGTCCGGCCTGTCCAGCATTCCCAGCCGAAGGAATGTGTCGCGCACCAAGGGGGTCAGAACCAGCGTGAGCAGGAAAGAGAATGCGCTGATGAGGAAAATTGAGCCGGTCATGAAGTCACCGCCTTGGCGATGGCGCAGTCCTTGGAGGGGGCATGGCCGGCGGAGACCGCGTTGTAGAGGGCAAGAATTTGCTGGCCCATCCTTTCCCGGTTGAACAGCTCCAGCGCCCGCGCTCTCCCGCGGACGCCCATCTGTCCGCGTAGCTGTGGGTCCTGGATCAGGGTTGCCAGCGCTTCTCTGAGCGAAGCCGTTTGGCCGGCCTGCGCCACCAGTCCTGTCTCCCGGTGTACATTTACGGCGCGGACGCCGGTGGGCAGGTTCGTACTCACCACGGGCAAACCCGCCGCCATGGCTTCCACCAGCACCAGGCCGAAGGCCTCGCTGCTGTGACAGGAAGGCAGGCAGAACAGGTCAGCTCGGCCGTACCAGGCGAGCAACTCCTCCATTTCCACTTTCCCCTCCAACCTGACGCGGCCCTCCAAATCGCGGTCCCGAATCAACTTCTCCAGTTCCGGACGCATCTCCCCTTCTCCGACAATGCTCAGCCGGGCAGGCAAGTCGCTCATGGCCTCAATCAGATACTGAAACCCTTTGTAATAACTCAAACGTCCCACCGCCAGAATGAGTGGTTCCGCCGTGGAAGACGGCCGGCCCGGCACCGCTAGAAAGGGCGCCAGATCGATCCCGAAAGGGATCACAACGCACTTGGAGCGGAATGGGGCCAGAACCGGCGAGGATTCCATCAGTTGACTGCTGCCGACAACGATGGAGTCCGCTTTGGCTAAAGCCAGGTTCAAAAGCGGCCGGTAGAGGAGACGCAGCCGCCGCTGCCGGACAATGTCGGAGTGATAGTGTATGACGAGCCGGCTCTTGCAGCCGGACATCAAGTAAGAAGCAATGGCCAGCGGATTGGGTTCGTGCAGATGCACCAGGTCGGCATCGGTCTTGCGGAACAGGGAAACCATACCCGGGACCAGCGGCTGCGAGAACCAGGTTCCGAAACTGGCCAAACGGGTCAGGTCGATTCCGGCGAGATTCTCGCGGACTGTGCGCAGGGCTTCATTGGCCACTACGACCTTCAGTTCCACCCATTGTTGTGTAGTCTCGCAGATGTCCTTTAAGACTGTTTCCATCCCTCCCCAGCGCGGCGGATAAAACTTCCCCACTTGCAGCACTTTCACGCGGTTGCCCTCCTCAATGAGATTTGGCGTTGAAAATGGCGTTCGCCCGCCAGGCAGATTCCCAGGCATGTGTAGAAAAAGCCCATCACACGCCAACCGTAAGGAATCTCTCCGAACATGGAGGCCAGCGCCAATCCCCAAAGCGCTCCTTGCAGTCCCCGCGCGAGCGAGCGCACCTGGTCGGACGGCGAACTGGCCGCGATGCGGGACAGGCGGCGGTTGATCTGAACAAAAACCACGATCCAAAGCAGCATGCCCGCGGGCCCGGCATCGTACCAGGCGGTGAGAAGGAAGTTGTATAGACTGCGGCTCAAGCCGCCGGTCAGCCGTGCAAGGTGCTCCTCGGCGATGAAACGGTAGGAGAAAAACCCATGCCCAACCAGCCAATACTGGTCTGGATCAAACACAGGGGAATTCAGCGCGATTGTCAGGCGGTCGGAGGCGGAGCTTTCCGGCGCGTTCTGAAGGTTCCCCATCGCCTCAAACCGCTCCAAGGTGATCGTCCACATCTCAGGGAACACGGCCGCGGTGACGAGGCCGCTCAGCGTGATCACCAGGAAGAGAACGATCACGTGCGCGGCGCGCAGTTTGTGGATGCGGACGAGGGCTACCCCTGCCGCCAGAATCGGAGCCCGTGAAGCGCTGAGAAGCAGAGCGGTCGCCGACGCAATGATCCCGGTCAGCGTCAACGCCCGGCCCCCTCTGCCCTTGGCCGAAAACAGGCCCAAGGCGATCGAGCCGGCCACCATGGCGTAAACGCCAAAATTGACCGGGTCCTCGGACGCCCCAAACCGCAGCGGGTCCAAGGTTCCGAAAAAGGACGACGCTCGCGGGAAGCGAGCATTCGCGGAATAGGTTCCCGTACGGAACGATTCGACCACCTCGTACGAAGCAAACGCCGCAGAGAGACAGATAACCAGCATCACGACTTTCCGTAAGTTGGCAAGCAGCCGCGGAACTTGCGCGGCGGGGACGATTTGAGGAATGGCGAACACAAGAATGGCATATTGCACCCACTTGAAATAGTAAAGAGCGGTTACGGTGATCTGGTTCGAATCGAGACGGATCCAGTTGACGGCAATGACGCTCGGATAAAGAAGGGCCAGCCAGAGAAGCGCGGAAGGAAACATCTCCCTTGGCGCCCGGCTCCGGCGCAGAACTTGAATTATCCAGACCACCACGAGCGCCGCGATCAGTGGATCATCGACGGAGAGGAAGAGTCCCTTGGTGGACAACCTTGTTACTTCCACGGCGTCCTGAACAACTCGGATCACGGGAAATACCGGCGTGGTGAAAAGGAGCATTTCCGCCAGACGGCCGGGTGATGCGAGCCCCATCCAAAGAAACGGAATCACCGCGCCGCAAAGCAGCCAGATCGAGGATGTCCAGTAGGCCGTCGCCGCGATGGCCAGTCCGATCAAGCCGGGAACCAGGGACCAGCGTGAGAGGGAGGCCTCCGCCGCGATGGGCATGGTCCAGGAAACCGGCTCTTGTGGCAAGCGCCTTCGGTTTTTTTGTGCTGCATCCAGTTTTTGTGCATCAAGAGTGGTTGCCATCTCTCTCCCTTTCACTAAAACGCGTAAAACAGAACTGCGCGGCGCGCGCCCATCGCGCTTCCCTATGCCGGCTTGCGGAACGTTAACAGGACCCGGTCCCAGTGACGATAGAACCAGATACAGCACGCCAGGAGGATCAGCGCATTCACCGATATTGTCTGCACCCACGGCCCGGCTACCATAGGCGCCGCAGCCGCGAGCAGGCCGGCGAGAAAGATGGCCCCAATCCCGGTCCAGAGCCGCGCCTGATTCCAGGCCTGATTCCAGGAAGGATACCGGTTGGCCCTGCGCACCAGTTCGAGGCCAAGCAGGTAGCTGATGGACATGGCAAGCGGCAAACCACGCAGCCCGGCAAGGTGTGCCAACAGCGGGCCCAAAGCCGTGTTCAGCAACGCGGCCACCAGCGCCAGGCGCAGGCTTCGTTTCGGTGCGTGAAACAACACGAGATCCACTTGGCCCAGGGCAAACAGAAGATAGGAGAAGGCGGCTAACGAGAACAGTACGATCAGAAACGAATCTTCCGCATAGCCTTCTCCAAGCACCAAATGCACAAGGATGCGGCCGTTGCCGGCCATGAGTGCTCCGCCGGCGGAGCCTGCAACGATGGCCCCACGCACCCACTTCTGCATCCGGCCGCGCGCCGCGACAGCGTCGAGGCCTGCCTGCTTGGACAAGTCCGGCACCAATGCGTCGATCACGGAGCTGATCAACAGAACCGCCACGGAATAGAGCCTGCGAAGCATGTAATAGACGGCCAGGGTGGCGGGAGAAAACATGACCGCCACGATGATCTGATCGAGCTGAGTGGAGCCAAATCGCAACAAAGCGGTGCAATAGAAATGCCTGGATTCGGGCCAAAACTCTGCCGGCGCCAGCAGTCTCGCCCCTGCCGTTCTTCCGGCCAGCGGCACACAACTGGCTAGAAATCCGGCTGCGGCCAGCCCGCACGACCAGACGAGAAATGCCTTCAGGTCCATTCCCAGCCAGAACGCCGGGAGGACCGGAAACAGCCGTTGGAACAGGCTGCCGAGGATCGTCTGAGTGGCGAGCATTCCAAATTCTTGCCTGGCTTGCAGCACAAGGATATTGGTGTTGGTGAGAACCGTCAGCAGTGCCATCAGGAGGCCGAGCCGGAGGAGCGGTTCCGATTCCGGAGATCCAAGGAAATATTGGGAAAGAGGCCCTGCGGCGGCAATGGACAGCAGGGCCAGGACTGCGGGAATGGTCCCAGAATAGACCAGGTAGGTGAAAACCAGCGATGCGGCTCGCGGGTCTCCCTGAAGAGGCAGCTTCGGCAGATGCTTCAGCAGATACGTTCCAAGCCCCAATCCCTTTCCAATGTCCATCAGCATCGCGAGGATTCCGATGATCGCGATGACGGCCACATCCTGGATGGAGAAATGCCGGGCAGTGACGGCCACGTAGGCAAGGTTGGAGCCGAGGGCCACCGCGCGGCTCGCCAACGACAAGCTGATATTTCTTACAATCGGGAGGTGAAACATGGAGAACGGTTAGCCCCTAATGGACCACGGTCCTCTCATAAAGAGCGTTGACGCGCTCGGCAGTGGCCAGCCAGGAGAAACCGGAGGCAAAGCGTCGCGCGCCCGCCGACAAAGACAGTCTCAGATCGGGGCTGCCCGACAAGCGCGCGACATAGTCCAGTAATCCTACCTGGTCACCGGGATTGACCAGGTAGCCGTTGGCGCCGTCTTCCACTTGCAGCGGGAACCCGCCGACGCGGCTGGCTAGCACCGGCAGTCCGCAGGACATGGCTTCCAACGCGGCGTTCGAGTAGTTTTCATAATCTGAGAAAAGGCAGAAGACGTCGGACAAGCCCAGACACTCGGCCACGCCTTCCTTGGGCAGTTGACCAGTAAGAATCACATGATCCTTGAGGCGCAACTGTTCTATTCTTCTTTCAAACTGGGCGCGGAGCGCTCCGTCGCCTACCAGGAGAAGCTTGATCCGGCGGTTGCGTTCCACCAGCGGCCGCATGGCGCCGAGAAGAAATTCGTGGCCCTTGCCTTCAATCAGGCGGCCCACGGTTACCAGCACTAAGTCGTCTTCTCCTAACCCCATCCGCGCCCGGTGCTTCCGCCGTAACTCCAGCGGCATGGGGCTGTAGGTCTGCGGGAGCACCCCGGGAGGAACCTCTTCAATTCCAATGCCCAACCGGCGCCGGAAATAGTGCACCGTATCCCCGTGCGAGAATATCGCCGTGCGTGCCTTGGCATGAAACCGTCGCAGCCGGTTGTCATGAAACCATGCCGGCGGACCCGGGAATCGCATGGCAACCGGCATCCCCAAACCTGCCACACACTCAGCCAGTTGCGGGATACTCAGGATTTGGATCAAATCGATCGACCGGTCCGGAATCAGGGAACGCAGCCTCTGCTTTACCTTGCGCAAGAACAGATGCATGTCCAATTCCGCGATCATCCCGGGCACCAGAGCCACCTTGCCGGCCAGTTCATACATGTACCTGCGCAGATAGGGAGTCTCAAAGGAGATCATTTCGAGGCCGCCAATGGATGTCTGGGCGGGCGCGTCAGGTTTACGGCCCGTCAGGAAAATTACTTTGTGCCCCATTTGATGCAGCCCCATGGCGAGGTTGAAATCGTAGTTTTCACCGCCCCCCCAGGCGGTTCCCATCATGCGGTTGATGAAAAGAATGTTCATAGTTCGATATGCCCTTGCCAGCCCTTGTTTGGAACAAAACCGAGATGCGCCCCTGACCGGTCCGGATGCAGGCCGTTCCACCGCCGCTGATTGGAAATTGTCTGCAAATCGCACGCTTCAAAATTCACCAGGGGATATTCGTGTTCCCGGTTCAAGGCGTGCCGCAGCGTGGCGATCGCCTGGTGACGAAATCCCATGACGCGCGCCATGGCCAGATCCACCGCCACCGGATTGAAACCGGCCAGCAGCATTCCGGCAGGTCTTGGAGTCGGGGCGAGCGGTCCGTCCCGGTCTCCGGCGAGGACGCCATCGACCAGGGAGAGGATTGAGCGTTGCGGCTCCTTGCGCAACCGGCCATCGCGGCCGGCATAGCGAACCACGCGATTCAGATCCACCGTCGTGCGGCTGATCGTGTCGTTGCCGTACCAGCTCCCTTCCCAGTAACCATTGCCGTCCTGCCGCATGTGCGTGGCATGCAGGATTCTGTGCGCGACGGCCATGCTTTTTTTTACGAGCGGTCCTCCTACGGATTCTTTCTGGTCAAGCAGCCGGCTATCGATGCTCTTGATCCAACTGGCCCGTGCGTATTCATCGCCGCCCTCTTCCACGGAACCCTGCACATGGTGCGGCAGGCAATCCTTGTGGCCATTGATTCCGATGAAGTTCTTCAGCGCCCCCGTGATTCCGGCCTTGTGGTGAGTCTTCATCTTGGGAAGATTCAGGACTACATCCGCCTCCAGGAGCGTGTTGGCGATGACGTATTCGTGCCGGCCGCCGCCGTGATGCCGATGCATCCTGGCGGGGTCGTAGCAGGTCACCCGGTACTTATCCGCCGCGGTCAACCGGCCGGCGTGCAGACTTACCGGGCCCAGATCCAGCCCCGTGTATCCACGCGGATCCCCCGGGTTCTCTTCCTGCACCAGCACCTTGCCGTACACGGAGCTACGGTCCACCACTGCGCGCACCAGACGCAGGTCCCGCACCTGCACCGGAAGTCCGATCCGCTCGTAGTAGTGAGCCACGGCGTCCATCCCCGACAGCTTCATCACAGAGGCAAAGTCGCAACTTTGCAGCGGTGCGTCAGCGATCACGACCTGCCCTTCGGCTCCCGCCGCCTTCAGGGCGTAGTCGCAGACCGCACGCACCAGGGAACCGTTAGTCACCAGCGATTGCGGATCGAGTCCGTAGGGATGGTAATGGCGGACCAGGTTAGGCTTGATCAGAACACGCGAGCCAGGACGGATCAGATCTCCCAACGGATTCCAGCCCGGCCGGCCATAGCCCTTTGCATCCATGCCCAGCATGCGGAATAGTTCCCGCACCGCGTCATAGACGGGGTTGGGGCTGGCTGAGACGTCCGGTTGTTGATATTCGGGATACCGGAAGCCGGGGTGAAAGGGCGCCTCCGGATAGACCGCGGTTCCAAGGTCGTACAATGCAACCAAGGGCGAGTTCGTGTAGCTGGACGGAGCCCTCATCTTGGTTTCCCCGCAAGCATTTCCTCGGTGGACAGATGCGAGACCGTGAAGCGATACTTGCCGGATGCGGTCTTGGGGATCTGTTGCCGAATTTCAATGTTGAGTTGAGGGCCGGCCCCGATCATGCCGCGAATTTCCGATTCCAGACGCCCGGCTAGTTCGCCCGAATAGGAAACAGAAGGCACGATCCGCAGCGTGAACTCCTGGCGCGAGTGCTGCACAAACTGAAACTGGCGGATGCCGTCGCGCCCGTAGAAAAGGTGTGTAAAGTATTCTCCATGGACGATGCGCCCGTCGGGCATCAGGAAGTTGTCCGAGGTCCGTCCGATGATCTCGCGCAGCCGGTAGAGCGTTCTACCGCAAGAGCATACCTTACGGGTGAGAGTTCCCATGTCGCCGATGCGGTATCGCACAAACGGCATGGCGTAATTGGCCAGGGCCGTGATCGCGATTTCGCCGGGTTCCTCCTCCACGACACGGCCGGTTTGCGGATGGATGGTCTCCATAATGTATCCGGGCATCTGAATGTGCAGCCCGTCGTGGCAGGCGCACTCGGCGGCCATGGCGGAAACTTCGCGGCTGCCGTAGCGGTCAAAGACCGGTACCCCGAAGACCTCCTCGATCTCCTGGCGCATGTGCGGGAACAGTTTTTCGGCCGCCGTGATAATGGAAACGCGGGGATAGCCCGGCCGGATGCCTTCTTCCCGGAGGTAGCGGGCCAGTAGAAAGATGGAGGAGGCATAGGCCTGGATCAGGTCGGGCCGGAACTGTTCCATCTGGTGATGGTAGAGTTTCATGCGCTCCGGCCCCATATCGAAGGTGTCGTAGTAGCGCATGTTGAGCGCCCATAATTTGACCTTGCCGCCCCATCCCTCAATCTGGCGCCGGTCCTGGGGCGCGCCCCAAAGCTTGGCCACGCGGGCGCCAGTGAAGGCGCCGGCCAGCTCATTGCAGCGGCGAGTAGCAACACTCATCTGCACCCTATAGCGGTAGTCCTGATGGAATCGAATCGGGATTCCAGTGGAACCGCCGCTGTAGTTTTCATAAGCTCCTTCCGCGCCCGGCACACGCAGGGACGCCTCTTCGGACCGGAGAATCTCCTTGGTGAGGAAGGGAAACTGGCGCAGATCATCCAGCCGGAACGAGCCAGGGGATTTGCCGAGGCCATCGATGATCCGCCTGTAGTAAGGACTGCCCCGAGCCGCGGTCAGGAGCTTCCGGAGGCGGTCCTGTTGAAACGCCTCTATGCGATCCGCGGTGGCGTACTCCAGGTTTTTCTGCTGCCTGTAGGTGAATGCAATGTCGCGGTGGTACCGGCTCATGTGATCCACCAGAAAGCGTTTCACTGGATTGCGCGTGACAAAGTCTCCCAAATATCCCATTTGTTGCTAGCCTCGATTCAAGGTTTTCGTTTGCGGAACTCCAGCAAAACGGAGCCTGCTCCGACGCGAACGGAAGGGCGCGGGGCCCGTCAAACTCCGGCCCGGCTGAGTTCAAGGCCCGGGGCCGGCAAGGGCCGGAACAGGTCCTGGCAATGGGCAAACTCACAACCGCGTCTGGAGGCCAGTTCCAGAAGGCGCCCCAGCATGTCCCTCACCCCACCACGTACCTCCCAGTAATGGACGGCGACGATGAAATCGGCTTCAAGGTCATGGCAAAGCTCGAACCGCTGGACCAGCGCGCTCCAACTGGTCTGCGCGGTAAGAGAAAAAGATGGAAATAGTTGCACGCCAGCGACACGTCCGCCGTCCAGGGCGGGTGCGCCATAACGTAACTGGCAATAAAGCCGCCGGGCGTAGCCGCTCAAACAACTCCATTCCATCCTCAGATCGCGCCAGCGGCGGAGGGAGAGTGTCGCGAGCACATTGGGGAAGTACGGCCCAACCGCTACCAAGCCGGCGCGTGAAATAGAATTGCCGGGAGGCACAAAGGTGCTCACCTCCACTCGAAGGGTATTTTCAAGATGCCGTTTGGACTCCCTGGTTTCCAGGGCCAGCCGCGCAGAAGGTTTCCAGACATATTCTGCTAACAGGCGATCTTGAGCGACACGCTTGTATTCGTGCGTGTGGCCGTGGCACATCACCGAGATGCTCCCTCTTACCAGGCGCTGCCTCATCCAATCCACCAGATCGCTATTCTTGTTGAGCGCCTGCGCCTGGTTGCCCTGGTGGAACCGCTCCGGGTCTCCTAAGTGAAACGCCTCGACAGCGAACGGAGTCACGGCAAGCGAGACCGGCGCGTAGGGCAGAATCCTGCTCCAGACCTGATCGAGTTGTTCGGGTCTGGTGAAATAGCTGGCGTCGTCGTCACGAATCGCGAATCGCATCGGGGTCTCCTTCTGAGAAACTCGCTGGCACAACGGAGCCTCGCCGGCGCGAAAGCTTGCAAGCTCCTTCGATGGGCGATGGGCCGGCGGACCCTGTGCCAGCTTTAGGCGGCCTGCGCACAGGCGGCTCCAGACAACTGCTGCAGATACAAACGCTTGAGCCGTTCCGCCTGACCTGCCGCCGAAAAGACCCGTTCGCAACGGAGGCGGCCGGCCATACCCATCTGCCGGACGGTATCGGCGCTAGGCGCGAGCCTGCGGATTAAGCCGGTAAGCGAGGCCACATCTCCCGGTTGGAAACAGAGGCCGGTAACACCTTCCTCAATTGCCTCGGGAATTCCACCCGTATAGCTGCCAATGACGGCGCGGGCGAACGACATTGCCTCTATGACGGAACGCGGGAACGCATCAGGCTCGGTGGAAGGCTGCACACACAAGTCCATGGCGCTGTAGACCGAGGTCATATCGGACTGATAGGGGATCAGGTGAACAGCATCGGTGATGCCGCGCTTTGCGGCAAGCAAAGCCAAGCTGTTACGCTCTGGTCCCTCCCCAACGAGGGCCAGGCGGTGGCCCTGATGAACCAGCCCCGTGCGGGCAAAAGCCTCGATCAGCGTATCGATTCCCTTCCGGCCATCTAAGCGGCCTACGTAGCCGGTCACCACCGATTCCACCGGAATCGAGTAGCGATGCCGGAACTGCCGGCCCATCTCATCCATTCCGCCGGCAGGCAGCTCGACCGCGTTGTAGACAACCTCGACATTGGCGGTGCGAAACTGCCCGGCTACGGCTTTTGAAACGGCGATGACGCGAGAGGCGCCATGGGCAGCCATGCGGTACAAGGTGGCATTGAGAACCGTTTGCGGGTAGATGTCCCTCACATGCCAGAAGATGGGGGTATGCGTACCTCTGGCGGCTGCAAGTGCGAGCCAGCACATCTTCAGGTTATTGGCGTGAATGAGATCGAAATTCCATTCCTGGATCAGACTGCGGAGCCGGCAAACGGCGGACCAGGAGCTGGCCACGGCGCCGGGTAAGCTGGTCCAACCAGCGCTGAAGCGGGATAGCTCTTTGAACCGGCGGCCCAGATCCAACTCGACAATACGCACGGATGGGTCCACTAGCTGGCGGAAGCGCTCGCCGGCCGGACAGGCCACCACCGGCTCAAAAAACGCCCGGTCCAGATTGCGCAGCAGCAGAGCAAGACTCCTCTGCCCGCCGCCCAGTCCAATCTTGTTGGTGTAGTCGAGATAAAGGATTCGGGCTGGCCGCTGGACCGGCGATTCAGGTTTTCTCATAAATGGGCTCCAAACATTTTCCAAGCATCACTTTTCGATAGATCTCGACGGTCGCATCCGCCATGGCCGGAACCGTGTAGGCTGTTGCCGCCTCGGCCGCCCTTTCGCGCATCCGCCCAAGTAGAGAGCGGGCGCAGGCAAGCTCACCCAGGGCTCCAGGCATTTGATCCGGAGGCAGGATTCGGCCGGATACGTGGTCGGAGATGATGCGCCGGTTATCGCCGGCATCCGTCGCAATGGGAACAGTTCCGGCTTGCATTGCTTCGAGCAATGCGTTGGACATTCCCTCCCGCTCCGAACAAAGTACAAAAGCGTTCGAGGCCGCAAGAACCGGACGAACATCCCGCAGTGATCCAAGAAACCGGAGGTTGCTCTGAACGCCAAGCGATGCGGCCAGCGACTCCAGCTCCGCCCGCAGCGGTCCATCTCCGGCCACAAGAAACCGGGTGTGTGGAACCATGGATGAAAGTGACGCCGCCACGCGAAGGAATTGATCCACCCGCTTTTGCCCCGTGAGCCGGCTGGCAGTGCATACAACAAAGTGATCCGCCGACAGCGCGAGATCCTTCCTCGCTTTCGCAATCTCGTTCTCGTCCGCTATGGGACGGTGCGGCAATCCGTTTGGCACGACGCAAATGCGGCTTGTTGGAATTCCCGCCCTTCGAGTGATTTCGGCGCCGGAGTGTGAGTTGCAAATTACGCCATCCCATAGGGGTGCAACACATCGCTCCAGTAGCCGGTAGCTCCAACTCTTCCAATGATCGACGTTCCGCACAGAGGCGACCACCGGACAACTCAACCCTGCAACCATATGCGCGGCCAGTGCCCCTGCGATGTTCATCGAGGGCAGCCAGCACTGCACCAGATCCGGCCGGATCTGCGCCAGAGCCTCGCGGATCCGTAGCAGCGTCAGCGGGGTGCGCAGGGACGGCAAAGCAAGCTGGATGACTACGGCGCCGGATTCGCGCAGCGGCTCCACCCACCGGTCGCCGGGCAACAGAGACAGTACGTGATGTTCGATGCGGCGGCGTGTAGCATTGCAAAGCAAGTGCAACTGCTTTTCGGCTCCACCGGTTGCGAGACTGGCCACCAAATGTAAAATCTTCATTCAGGTAGTGGCCGCGCTTACCTGCTGCGGGAAAACTTGTTGAAACCCTCGCGGCGGGGCCAGGAATCTGGAAAGGGCCGAGAGGGGAACCGGCTGTATCTGGCTGGAAAGTGAATCCGCGCAAGCGATATCCAATTGCGACCGTTCAAAGC
>JAENWC010000099.1 GCA_016650235.1 Terriglobia bacterium | reverse complement strand
GCCGGATGTTGTTCGAGCAGCTCCATTTCCAGCACCACCCGAAAGGTACTGCCATGGCCGACTTCGCTCTCCACGGTGATCCCACCGTGATGCATCTCCACCAGGCGCCGGGTGATGGTTAGCCCCAGTCCAGTGCCTCCGTATTTCCGCGTCACGCTGCCATCGGCCTGGGTAAACTCTTCAAATATTGATGCCTGTTTGTCCTTTGGAATCCCCGTACCAGTATCGGCGACTTCGAGTTCCAAAATGGCTTTGCCGCTTGCAGGGAGGGTCATTCTGGCCCGCACCTGAACCGATCCATTATCGGTAAACTTTACTGCATTGCTGAGCAAGTTCGTCACAATCTGACGCAGCCGGAGTGGGTCACCCAGCAGTTGTTGTGGCATTCCGCTGGAAATGGACGAATGGATGGCAATGCCTTTTTGGCGGCATTTCGGCTGCAGCGCCTTCACGCAATCCTGTACGACCGAACGCACGTCGAGCGGGATTCGTTCCAACATCATCCTGCCGGCTTCAATCTTGGACAGATCCAGAATGTCGTTGAGCAAAGCGAGGAGGTTATTGGCGCAGCCTTTGGCGGCCTCTAGACTTTCTCTTTGATTGAGCGGCAGTTCCTCATCCATGACGATGTCGATCATGCCGAGTACACCGCTCATAGGCGTTCGCAACTCATGGGACATATTGGCCAGGAACTCGCTTTTGGCACGGCTGGCCGACAACGCCCTCTGCGTGGCCTCTTCCAAAGCTTCCGTCCTTTGCCGGATTCTTTCTTCCAGCATCGCATGATGCTTTTCAATCTCGCTTCGTGATTCCTGCAGGGCCGCGATCATCGCGTTGAGGCTCTCGCCGAGGTACTCTACTTCGTCCCCCGTCCGGCACACGCGGATCGGTCCGAGTTTTCCTTCCCTGACCGAGATGATCCCTTGTTGCAATAGGGTCAAAGGCCGCGCCAATAGGCGGTTTGTGAATTTTGAAATTCCGAACGCGACTAAGACGACCGCCGATGTCAGGAGCAGGACCTTGCTGATGTCGATATTGTCGCGTTGAATATCGTAGGCGAGGAAAATGAACGCCACCCAACTCAACAGGAGAGTGGTGAATAACGAATATTTGCGCGCGAGCGAGCTGGAGACCCCTTCCCGTAATCCGGCGGACCCGTCCTGTCCGTGCCTGGGCTGCATACTTAATTTTCCACCCTCTTCCGAACGAATAATATGAGGTAATCACCCTAGAACCGCCCTCATTCGTAGCTAGGAACCTTCCCCTTCCACCCCGCAAGCCCAAGTCCCGTGTTTTTTCATGTTTGGTGGCACGGCTGGCTCGGCGAGCGCCCTTTGCGCGTCTTTGTTAGACTGGCCAACAGTGGAGACTCCTCTCCGCCCTCATGAACCAGCCCAACCTTGCCACCGAGCTCTGTGGAATTGCGCTTAAGAATCCGGTGATCGCCGCTTCGGGTACTTGTGCATACGGCATCGAGATGGATGGTCTGCTCGACTGGAACGATGTCGGCGGCATTGTTGTCAAAGGGCTTTCCCGCGAGCCGATGCCGGGCAACCCTCCACCCAGATTGTGGGAAACCCGGTCTGGCATGATGAACTCGATCGGGTTACAAAACATCGGGGTTCGGTCCTTTGTTTCCGTCAAACTTCCGCAACTGAGCAATATACCGGTTGCCGTTTTTGCGAATGTGTTCGGCTACGCCATTGAGGACTACTGCGAAGTGGTGCGCGTGCTGGAAGACGCTCCCGGGCTGGCTGGTTACGAACTGAACGTTTCCTGCCCGAACACGAGACACGGCGGCATCTTCTTCTCAAGCGACCCTGCGCTGCTGGCCGATCTGGTGGGCTCCGTGGCCCGCCTGTCCAAGCGGCCCATCATCGTCAAGCTTTCGCCGAACGTGGCCAGCGTCAAACCGCTAGCTCAGGCAGCGGAGGATGCCGGCGCGAGCGCCGTTTCACTGGTCAATACTTTCATCGCTCTGGCCATCGATGCGCGTACGCGCAAGCCGCGCATCGGGGCGGGCTTCGGGGGGCTCAGCGGGCCCGGGATTAAACCGATCGCACTTCGCATGGTTTATGAGGCGGCTCAATCGGTGCGCATTCCGGTGATCGGCCTGGGCGGCATCGCCAGCGGCGAAGATGCCGCCGAGTTTCTGATCGCTGGCGCAACTGCCGTGGAGGTTGGCACGGCGAGTTTCTTTGACCCCTCCGCGGTGGCAAGAGTAGCACGGGAGTTGCGCCAGTTCCTCAAGCAACAGCGCATTGCGGACGTTACCGATTTGGTTGGAACCATCGACATGGGAGAATCGAAGAAATGAAGAAACCCGTTTCCACACCCAACGCCCCGCAGGCCATCGGGCCTTACTCACAAGCCGTCACTCACAATGGATTGGCCTACTTGAGCGGACAGATTCCATTGGACCCGGGCACAGGCCAGATCGTGGATGGTGACATCGAAGTCCAAACGGGCCGCGTGCTGGAGAACCTGAAGGCAGTGCTGGAGGCGTGTGGCTCCAGTCTGGATCGCGTGCTCAAAACCACTGTTTACCTGGCGGATATGAACGAGTTCCCGCGGATGAACCAAGTGTACGCCTCTTACTTCCCGTCTCATCCCCCCGCTCGCGCCACTGTGCAGGCGGCTCGCCTGCCGCGTGATGTTCGCATCGAAATCGATGCCGTCGCCGATTGCGGCTGATCGATGTGGGATGGGTCTCCCGGACGGCCTTCTTCGTGTTCCAAATTGAATCGAGTAGGAGGGCCGTCCCACGGAGCAATATTTTCAGCTCTGGCGCGAGACCTTCCCGGAACCCAGGCGTCCAAGCAAGCAGCGCGAAATCAGGTCCAAGTTTTGGAACATTTCCGCGGCGGTCACCGTAATAGGTGACAAGCGAGGGCTCCTATCATGCAACGTGGCTCCATTGCAGCCGCCCTTCTGAGGGTGGCCTGGTTCGTAGTGTTTCTGCCCGCGGCTTTGTCCGCTCAGTCCGACCCCGTGGAAGCGAAACTCCACGAGGGGAATCAGCTTCGCGCAAAAGGCAGCTATGCCGATGCGGAAAAGTCCTATTTGGGCGCCGTGGCGCTGGCTGAGAAGTTATCCTCACCGGATGCGCGATTGGCAAAGGGCCTCAACAACCTTGCGACGCTGTATCACCTGATGGGCCGGTTTTCGCAGGCCGAGGAACTCTATCTGCGGGCGCTCCCTGTTTGGGAGTCGGCGCAGGGTCCCAGAAGTGAGGATGTGGCTACCACCCTGAACAACCTGGGCGAACTCTACCGGCAGCTTGGACGCTACGATAGCGCCGCGGCCCATTACCAGCGTTCCCTTGCAATTCGTGAGGAAGCGCTTCGCGCCGCCCCCGTTCAGTTGGCCGCCACGCTCAACAGCATGGGTCTGGTGCAACAGGACCGCGGCCAACTGGCGGAAGCGGAGTCCTTGCAGCGCCGGGCGATGAAGCTACAGGAAGACAACCTCGGCGGTATGGATCTCAAGGTTGCCGTCTCGCTCAACAACCTTGCTGAGTTGCTCCGGATCCAGAAGCGCTATCAGGAAGCGGAGCCGATGTTCCGGCGTTCGCTTGAAATCAAACAGAAGATCCTCGGAGAAGAACACCCCGAATTTGCCGGAACCTTGAGCAACTATGCCGCATTACTGCAAGACCAGGGTGATTTTGAGCAGGCGGGCAAGTTCTACCGCCGCGCCTTGCAGATCCGTGAGCGCACGCTCGGGAGCGCCCATCCTTCCGTCGCCGTGGTACTCAATAATCTCGCCACACTGCAACGAACGCAGAACGATCAGGCCGGCGCGGAAGCCAGTTTCCGCAAGGCGATCGAGATTTGGGAAACAAGCCTCGGCCCCGATCATCCCAACATCGCAGCCGCGCTCAATAACACAGCCGAGGCTTATGTGGCGCAGAACCGGCTGAGTGAAGCGGAGCCGCTATACCGGCGTGCGATTGAGATTGCGGAGCGGAGGTCCTTCGCGACCAACCCACAGTTGCCGCACATGCTAAGCAATCTGGGGGCACTGTTCCTGAAACAGGAAAAGTATCGCGGAGCCGAGCAGTTGTTCCGCCGCTCCCTGGAGCTGAATGAGAAGATCTTTGGGGCTCACCACAGACACGTAGCCGACGTTAGCCGCCGCATCGCCCTCACGTGCATGGCGCAAGGGCGCTACACGGAAGCTGGCAGCTTTTACCGCAAGGCTTCCGGCATCTACGAGTCTGAACTCGGACCCAATCACCCGGATGTGGCCTCGACGCTTTCCGGGTACGCGACCGCCTTACGTCAATCACGAAAGACCATGGAAGCCGAGGGAGTCGAGGAGCGGGTGAGGCAGATCCTCGGCCGGCCCTGACTCGGCGACGATTGTCGATCAGGCGCGCATCATTTGAAAAATCCGGAATGGCAGTGTTACGATTCCCCACACCAGATTCAAGGCTGCGCCCACGGCGAAGCCAATCAGCCGGAACGGCAGCAGTATCAACCAGACCAGCGGATAGAGCAGGAATGCGGCAATGGCGAGAGGCCAGCACAGAACCAGCAGAATGCACCACAACAGAAACGTGATCATGGGACCATCCTCCTCATCTGATACGCACCGGCGGACGGGAAAGTTCCGTGCTGGACGCAGCTCCAATGGCCCACTCCCCCCAACAGTTCGTGCACCACCTGGCCCCGCCGTTCCAGGTAGACCATGTGAGCCATCACCTCAAACAGGGCAAATCGTTGCTGAAACGGAGAGAGCGTATTGCGCCACAAATGTCCGGCTATTTCGTGGGGAGTATGGCCTTCCTCCGCCACCACCCGCAAGATCTGACCGCATCTGGATTCGTGGTGCGCCACGGTTTCGCGAGTCCTTCCCGCCAAGTCTGTGAATGGGTCGCCATGTGAGGGCAGGACCGTTTTCACCTTCAACGTGCTCACTTGATCGAGCGCACGCAGATAATCGGCCAAGGAATCAGCCTCCGGCATCCATGCGATGTTGGGCGTAATGGACGGCAGGACATGGTCCCCGGATAGCAGCAGTTGGTCCCGGGAGGCGTAGAGGCACAAGTGCCCTGGGGAATGTCCGGGGGTCCAAACCGTTTCCAGCGGCCCGATGCCGGTATAGAGAACCTCTCCGCCGCCGAGCGCCTCCACTTTTTCCAGCCGCTGGAAAGATCTCCGCACATTCACAAACGCTTTGGTGATCTCGTGTATGCGATCTTCGGGAACGCCCCACTCGATCAGCTTCCCGTCCATCGCCTCGGGATGATCCGCCCAATCGGCGACGGAATGAAGATGCCGGATCTCAACCGCGTGCATGAGCGCCCGCGCCCGGCTCAATTCGAGTACCCGCGGGGCCAGGCCGACATGATCCGGATGGCAGTGCGTAAGAACAACCACTTTGATCTCGGTCCATTCCACGCCTAAGGCGGCGAGGGCGCTCTCGAGCGCCGCAAAGCACGCTTCGGTACCAATGCCGCAGTCCACCAGCAGATAGCCTTTTTCCAGCCGCAGAAGGTGCACGTTGATGTGGTTCAGTTCAAAATTGAAGGGAAGCCGGATGCGCCACAATCCGGGCTGGATCTCGGTTACCGTGCCTGGCACGAGACCGCCTCATCGGCATGATAGGAGCTGCGCACCAGCGGTCCGGCTTCGACGTGGCCGAATCCCATGCGCATCCCCTGCTCGCGGTAAAGCGCGAACTCAGCCGGCGGCACGTACCGCAAAATGGGCAAGTGCTTCGGCGATGGGCGCAGGTATTGACCTAGCGTGAGGATGTCCACCTGGCTGGTTCGCAGATCGCGCATCACCTCAAGGACCTCCTCTTGCGTCTCCCCCAGCCCCAGCATCAAACCGCTCTTGGTGGGAACCTCCGGCCGCTGCTGTTTGGCGTAGCGCAGCATTTCGAGCGATCGCTCATACCGCGCCCCCAAACGCACCTGCCTGTAGAGGCGGGGAACCGTTTCCGTGTTGTGATTCAGCACATCGGGGCGCGCTTCCATTACCACCGCCATCGCTTCATAGGAACCTTGAAAGTCCGGGACCAGGACCTCTACCTTGCAGTCTGCAATCCGGCCGCGGATCGCCTGAATCGTCATTGCGAACAAGCGTGCGCCACCATCCCCGCGGTCATCCCGGTTGACGCTGGTCACAACGGCGTAGCGCAAACCCATCAACGCCGCCGCTTCCGCCACACGGCGGGGTTCATCCCAATCGACAGCAAGCGGCGCGCCTTTCTGGACGGCGCAAAAGCCGCATCGCCGCGTGCATACGTTCCCCAGAATCATGAAGGTTGCGGTACGCCGGTTCCAACAATCGCCTATGTTGGGGCAGGCCGCGCTCTCGCACACCGTATGCAGTCTCAACCGCGTAATGATGTCTTTGAGTTCGCGGTAGCCGTCGCCCACGGGCGCAGGCGCGCGCAGCCAGGCGGGCCTTGCTGCGCGCGGCGCATCGCTTGGATGAGAATTGCTTGGATTTGAATCGATGGTTACCAGCACTTGTCTCCATTCTAGCCCGGCCCTTACACGCGCTTGAGCCGGTTCTCCAGGATTCTGGATTCATCCCAGCCGCGGATCCGCAAATCACATCCCCGGGAAAGTTCCCAGGCGCGCCGCGGCACAAGCCCAATCAATTCGCTCTCGAGCACGTCCACGCCGAGCCCCGAGGCCTCACGGCATACGGCCTGAAAGGCCACATGCATCGGCGTCGTTTCAAAATCGATGAGATTCATCGAGACCTGTACGATCCCCTGAGACGCGAGGGGAAGGCCCAGCGCCTTGACTGCGGGGAGGCCCCCGGAAGAGGCGCGAATCCTCATCGCGATGACCTGCGCCACTGTCAGATCGGAACTCTTCAAGTTGACGTTGTAGGCGATGAGAAATCTTCTGGCGCCGGCTGCAACGGCGCCGGCCGAGGGATGCGGACCGGGTCCACCGATGTCTGGAACCCCGAGCGGTTTCTTTCGCGCCTGGGTTAGATTGCGGCGCTCCGGACTGCGGGCAGCCTCCTCGTAAAGGTAGACCGGCAGGCGCCATCTCCGCCATATCCGCTCGCCGGCGCTCACCGCCAAAGTCGCGCACTGGGCGAGCGTGATCCCACTTATGGGAACGAACGGGAGGACATCGATTGCGCCGATGCAGGGATGCACACCTTCATGCGCGCGCAGGTCGATCCTTTCTACCGCCGTTCCTGCGGCCTCTACCGCTGCCCGAAGCACTGCCTCCGGGGAGCCGGCAAACGTGATGACAGTGCGGTTATGATCCACATCGGAGGTGGTATCCAGTACACTCCCTCCCAGCGCTGATTCAATGCTCGCGCGCAATGCTGTTACGACAGCCGCGTCGCGGCCCTCGGAAAAGTTTGGGACGCATTCCACTAATTGGGACAATCCACGCTCCAGTCAGCTCGACCCCAGCCGGGGATAGAGGATTTCTCCCCTCCGCATCACCATCGCCACCGGATTGATACCGAAATAGAACGGAATCTCGCGATAATCCGAGGCGTTCAGCAACAGCAGATCCGCGTCCTTGCCCACCTCAATCGAACCTGCCCGGCCGTCCACACCCAACGCGTATGCGGCGTTGATGGTTGACGATGTAATCGCTTCCTCCGCGGTCATCTTCATTTGGCAGCAAGCGATGGACACGACGGCGGGCATGCTGCAACTGGGACTTGTGCCGGCATCGTGGCCGCTGGCCAGGGCCACTGCCACGCCCTCGTCAATCAACTCACGGCCTGGTGGATAATCCACACCCATGTGGAACGCTTCGCCGGGCAACAAGACCGCCATCGTGCCCGATGCCGCCAATGCTCTGGCTGCATCCACGCTGATCCGCCGGACCTTGTCTATGCTGCCGGCGCCTGTCTCGATGGCGACGCGGACACTCTCATCGCTCTGCATACCGCTATGAACGCGAACGGGGAACCCCATCTGGCGCGCCGCAGTAAGGTACAGGATACAGTCATCCGCCGAAAAACGGCCGGCGCCGCATTCGGCGTCGACAAACCGGGCCAGCCTTTTTCTCGAGATCATTGGGAGCATCTTCTCGACCGTCCAATTCAGGTATCGCCGACAATCATCATCGTATTCCGGTGGACAGAGGTGCGCCCCAAAGAAGGACGTCACCACCGACAAAGGTTTCTCATCGAGCCCGTTCAACACGCGGAGAGACCGAAGTTCGGTCGCCTCATCCAACCCGTAACCAGTCTTCGTCTCCAGCGTTGTGGTGCCGTGGCGCAGAAATTGACGCAGGGTTCGCCTCGCTTCCAACTCCAAACGCTGCGTGGTGCTGGCCCGCACCGCCTTCATCGCCGCGAGCGGATCTTCCTTAAGCGCGCCGAACTGCGGCGGCCCGCTGAGAAGCTTTGTGTGGCAGTCGACAAACCCCGGCATCACCACCTTTCCGGTGGCGTCCAATTCGTCCGCCTGCCGCGCCTCCTCCAGTTTCTCCAAGCGTCTTGAGGATCCCACCGCCGTGATGCGGCCATCCTGGATCAACACTGCGCCATCCTGAATCACATACAGGTCCCGCATCTGGACTCCGCGCCGCGGCGTGCCCGATCCAAACAGCGTAACCAGTTGCTTGGCTCCCCGGAGCAGGGTGGTTTTGATCATGCGGAAACAAGCGGACGGTCAAAATAGCAAATCAGATGCAAACAGATCTTCGTGCCATCATTTCATTATATGAGCACCAAGGCCGCAGCCGGCCGGAAATTGAAAACTCTGGAGCGGGTCCTTTCCAAAGCCGGCATCGGGTCCCGCACCGAAGCGCGGCATTGGATTAGCGAGGGCCGGGTCAAACTCAACGGGCGCCTCATCCGCGATCCCGATCATTGGGTGGACATGGATCGGGATAAAGTCACATTCGATGGCAAGCCGGTCCGGCCCGGAGCCAAAGTCTATCTGCTCTTGTTCAAGCCCAAAGGCTACCTCACCACGTACAAGGATCCGGACAAGCGCCCTACCGTCTATGACCTAACAAAGGACCGCAAGGAATTCCTTGTCCCGGTCGGCCGCCTGGACCTGGATACCAGCGGTCTGCTGCTCATGACCAACGATACCCAGTTCGCCGAACGCCTCACCAACCCCAGCTACCACGTCCCCAAGACCTATCTGGTCAAGGCCGCCACGTTACTTTCCGAGGATCAACTGCGCCGCCTTCGCACCGGGCTTGATCTGGACGACGGACCCACCCGCCCGGCACACGTGGTGCGAGTCCGGGATGCGGGTCGACATACTTTCCTCGAACTCACTATCACCGAGGGCCGCAACCGGCAGGTACGCCGGATGCTGGAGGCCATCGACAGCCGGGTGCTCAAACTGGTTCGTACCGCGATCGGACCAATCGAGATCGCCGGCCTCGAAACCGGCAAGTACCGCATGCTGAATTCGAGCGAGGTTGAACAACTTCTGCAATCGGCTCGTGCTTAACTGCCCGCAAAACGGAGCTCAGGCCCTTTGCGGGCCCCGGCTGGTATAATTGCCATCTTTGTGCCTGAAACTTCCCGAATGGAACATGGCCGCTCTCCCACGCAGGTGATGGGCCGCATCGCCGGCGGCATGGCGGTACTGGTGGCGTTGTACCTGGCCATCGTCTTCCTGCTCCCCAAGCCGGATATCGTGAAGCCGGAGGGCTGGCGGCTGATGGGAATCTTTGCCGCCACCGTGGCCGGCCTGATTCTGCAACCAATCCCTGGCGGAGCGCTGGTGCTGCTGGCGGTCACCCTCGCCGCCGTCATGGGCGGCCTAACGATCCAGCAGTCCCTTGCAGGCTTTGCCGACCCGGTCGTATGGCTGGTGATGGCGGCCTTCTTTATTTCCAGGGCGCTCATTAACACTGGCCTCGCGCGCCGCATTGCGTTGGTATTTGTCCGCACATTCGGCCAGACTTCGCTCGGTATCTCCTATGCCTTGTCGGCTTCCGACATGGTGCTTGCGTCCATCATCCCGTCCAACGGCGCCCGCTCTGGAGGCGTGATTCTACCGATCCTCCGTTCCATCTGCGAGTTGTACGGTTCCACGCCGGACAAGGCCCGGCTGCTGGGCGCTTTTCTTTTCTCGGCTGTTTACCAGAGCATCTGCATTACCGCCGCCATGTTCTTCACCGGACAGGCCAGCAATCCGCTGGCCGCACAGATTGCGGGTCAGGCGGGTTACACCATGACCTGGTCCAGTTGGCTGCTGGCCGGGATTGTTCCCGGGCTCTGCTCGCTGGCGGCTGGACCCTTACTGATGCTTAAGCTCAATCCACCCGAAATTCGAAAGACCCCGGAAGCTAGCGCCTTTGCCGCGGCCGAGTTGCTGAGGATGGGCCCGCTGAGCGTCCAAGAGAAAATCCTCACCGTGGTCTTTGTGAGCGTGTGTGGACTCTGGGTAACAAGCGGAATTCATGGCATCGACATCACAGTCACTGCGCTGCTCGGCAGCTCCGCCCTCCTGCTTACAGGCGTCATCACCTGGGAGGACGTGAAGAGCGAGAAAGCCGCATGGGATATTTTTGTCTGGTATGGAGGTTTAGTGCGTTTGGGCAAGGCTCTGAATGATACCGGAGTAACTGCGGAGTTTGCCAAAGGCGTCGGAGCTATGTTCGGCGGCGCCAGTTGGGTGGTGCTGTTCGTCCTCGCGCTGCTGATTTACTTCTACGCTCACTACGGCTTTGCCAGCATCACTGCGCACATTCTGGCCATGTATCCGCCGTTCCTGGCTTTGCTCGCCGCCAAGGGCGCGCCGCTGGGTCTTGTGGCGTTTTCCTTCGCCTGTTTCACAAACCTGGCGGCGGGCTTGACGCACTATGGCACCACACCATCCCCCATGTTCTACGCCCACAACTATCTGTCGATGGCGCAATGGTGGAAGTTGGGATTTCTTATGTCGCTGGTGAATCTGGCGATTTGGGGAACGATCGGTTTTGCATGGTGGAAGCTGATCGGCGTTTGGTAACCAGCTATTTTGAGGGACACGCACAAAACGGAGCCCGCTCCGCGCAGCCTAACCCGAAGTTCCTCATCGTTTGGAGCCGCGCTCCGCGGCCCTTTGCGGGCTAGATAGACTTCAGATGACGACGCCGCGCCAAGTGCGGCCCTTCTGGTCCCGTAGCAAAATACCCAGACGATCCGAGATCCCCGAGATGGAGTTTCCATCCGAGTCGCTGAACCGGTAACGGACCGTATCGTCGTCCTGCATCTCGGATTGCCCAACCCAGGTTGTTCCGTTTTCGTTCCGTAAGCGCACGACGTCCCCGTCGCCAAAACCAGTAACCGTTTGGCTGTGCGCGCTCTCAAAGCGGAAGAATCCGCTCGGAGCACGCTTGCGGGTTCTCTTCCTTCCGGGCATCTACTCCTTCTATCGGTAGATACGGGATCTTTCAGAACTCGGTATAAGTGATCAAACAGAGCCGGAAAAAACCCTAGTTGAGAAATGCGGGCTAGAGCGCTGTCCATGTTCTCGAACACCGCAGGTCCGGTCTCGGACGGTCTTGGCCGGTTGTGGCAGCAAAGTGATAATGTCCCCTTTGAGCAAAGTAGAAATGTCCTCTTGACAGCCCCAAGCTTGTGGGATGCAAGAAGGACGACTACTGATGACGCAAAGCGATAGGGACCGGCTAGTAACACTGCGGAAGGCCAAGAAGAAAGTGATCACGCAGCGAGAAGCCGCTGAGGAGTTGAATCTGACTGTGCGACAGGTGAAGCGCCTGCTGTACGCATTGAAGAAGGGAGGAGACAAAGCGGTTGTGCACGGGTTGCGCGGGAAACCATCCAACCGGCGGATCGAGGAAAGCATCGAACAAGAAGCGGTGACGATTCTGTCGGCGCCTCTTTACAAGGGGTTCAGGCCGACGCTGGCGGCGGAGTATTTGGCGGGAAAGCACCAAATCAAGGCGAGCAAGGAGACGGTGCGGCAGTGGATGATCCGCAGCAAGCTGTGGGTGGCGAAAAAAGAGAAGGTCAAGAAAGTCCACCAGTGGAGGCCGCGTCGAAGCCGATTTGGCGCACTGGTGCAGTGGGACACCAGCGACCATGACTGGCTGGAAGGTCGTGGGGAGCAGATCTATCTGATCGCGATGATCGACGATGCGACCAGCCGGTTATTTGCGCGGTTCGTGCGGCACGATTCGACCGAAGAAAACATGCGGCATCTGTGGAGTTACCTG
>JAENWC010000098.1 GCA_016650235.1 Terriglobia bacterium | reverse complement strand
TCGCTGATCCTAGCGAGATTGTCAGCGGCGGTGAGAAGGCGGCGCAGCTCGAGTTCAAGTGTGGTCCTCAGAAGAGAGCCGTCACAATCGGATATAACGAGCAGCACGATCCGGGCACGGACACTGTAGGCCGCATCAAGTATATCCAGTTCCGGTAGACGTTCAGATCAGATCTCGGTCAAGCGACCGGATTACCGTCCCGCAGCAGTTGGGGCGTCTGTTTGCTTGGGTTCTACAGATTTGTTCATCCGTTCAATTTGCTTGACCAGGAAGCTCATGTCGGAAAACGGTTCGCCGCCGGACCGGGCCCAGTGCACGCGCCCGTTCTTATCAATGAGGATGGTGGAGTGGATCTCCATCTCTTCGAAATCGTCGTAGGACTGGAAGTGGCGGGCGTTTTCAAAGTTGCGGTCCGATAAGATTCGGGCGACGGGGGCGGCAATGGTCTGCAAGCTGGCGGCGTTGGCCTCGGGCTGATTGCTGGATACGGCCAGAACTACGGTGTCGAGCCGCTCCCAATCTTCCTGCTTCTTGTTGATGTCGCGGAGATGGGTGAGGCAATGGAGGCATTCCTTGCCGAGATAGAACACCAGAATGATGTTCTTACCGCCATGGCATTATCCGGCTCCAGTTTTGAGACACCATCGGAACGCCCGCTCGGCCTCATAGTCCCAAAAGCTGTGCAACAGCGTGTTGCCTTGATCGAACCATTGCTGCACCTCGGGATTGGTGTGCGTGATGGGAAAGTGGGCCTTCCCGATTTCCGGCATCGCCCAGGGACGCGCTCGCGGACCGGTGTCGAAGGCTGCGCCGTGGCGCGAATGCCCTTGTTTGATTTTGTCGGATGTCGTGAGTTGGGATGTTGTGAATGGGGCCTCCGCCTGCTGGCAGAGCGAAGCAGCGGCCGCAAACAGAAAAATCAGGTAGCGCATGGGATCTGGAGCGAGATTAGCACAGCCGCTCTCGTTACAACTCCAGCTTGCCGCCGTAGACCATCTCCTTCAGCTTGAACCGGAGATCGATCTTGATGGCGCCGGCCTCGGCAGTGAAGCGCACAGAGTCCTCGTCCGGCGTGAATTCAGACTCGCTCCTGGGGAATCTTAGTTCCGCCGACAGGTGCATGCCATGCTCGGGCACGCGCACTGTGGAGGGCTGCCTCCGGCGTCCTTTGCCGGAGATAGAGGCGGAACGGGTCAGTTGTTCTTCCAGCCATTTGGCGCCTTTGGGGACAGCCGTGACGTTGAATCCGAAGATCTCCATCACATAGTCTTTTTCGCGTCGCCCGAGCCATTCCATCGCCTCGGGCTTGTCAAGCCCATCCTTCCCCCAGCGCTCCAGCGCGACAGCCTGCCGGATGGGCAGGGCGGAAGACCAACGAATGGTGAGGTAGATCTCGGTGAGCGCGCCCGGCCCGCGCGACCCGCCCACCGTTGAGGAGAGATCGAACCGCGGGTTGAGTTGCTGCGCCCATGGGGAATCGGTCAGGATCCGTTCGACGAAGCTATCGGACCAGTTGGGGAACCCCGGCTGGTCCCAGTCCTTCGATGCAGCCAATGGAGCCGATACGGCGAGGGCGAGCCACTTGCGGCGCGTGAGCAACGATGACCTCCACTTGTTGGGACGCGCGCAGCGGATGCCGGGTTGCGCGGCATCCATCAACCCGGTATAGTCGCCTTCTATGACACGTAGACAGGCCACGCGGCAACTGGCCGGGTTTCTGGCCGCCAGCCCGCTACTGGCTGCGCCGCAGGAGCAACTCATCAACGTTTTCGATTTTGATGCGGCGGCGAAGGGGAAGTTGCCCAAGGCCGCCTACGATTACGTCTCGGGAGGCTCCTGGGACGAGTGGACCCTGCGCCGCAATCGCACCATGTTTGAAAGGATCATCTTGCAGCCGCGCTTTTTCCGGGAAGTGAACAAGCTGGATCTGTCTTTGACGCTGTTCGGGCAGAAGATGGCGATGCCCATTCTGGTTGCGCCCACCGGAACACACGCCTTGGTGCATCCCGATGGGGAACTCGCCACGGTGCGTGGTGCGGGCGCGGCTGGCGCCGGTATGGTGGTCAGCACCAGCTCCAGTTTTCCCATCGAAAAGATCAGCGCCGAGGCCAAGACTCCGTTATGGTTTCAGCTCTACACCGGCCCCGACGCGGAAGGCACCAGGGAGCGCGTTTCCCGCGCAGTGACGGCCGGCTGCAAGGCGATCTGCGTCACCGTGGATGCTCCATACCAGGCCCCGCGCGAACGCGATACACGCAACGGGCTGGTCCGTGTATTTGGGGAGGACAAAGGCGGCACGCGCCAGAGACGTTATTCCGAGGAGGCGCCGGGCAGTCCCTATGGTTTGCCGATGCGCTTCCAGGCCACACTCAACTGGAAGTTCCTCGATCAACTGTGCGCGTATGCGAAAGTGCCGGTGCTCGTGAAGGGTATCCTCACTCGGGAGGACGCCCTGCTCGCCCTGCAGCACGGCGCTGCCGGCATGATCGTGTCCAACCACGGCGGCCGTTATCTGGATGGCGCCCCTTCCACCATCGAAGTACTGCCCGGGATTGTGGATGCGGTGAAGGATCGCGCGCCTGTCCTGATCGACAGCGGTTTCCGGCGCGGCACGGACATTCTCAAGGCGCTGGCAATTGGCGCTAAGGCTGTCCTGGTGGGGCGGCCTCCGTTATGGGGGCTGGGAGCACAGGGACAGGACGGCGTCCAACGCGTATTGGAAATACTGCGCACGGAACTGGCCTGGGCGATGGGATTGGCCGGCCGCGCCACGCTCGCCTCGGTGGACCGCAGCCTGATACGGATCGAATAAGATTACCGTACAGCCAGCGTCACACTGTTGGACACACCCGCGCCGATGCGCACTACCACCGGAACAGACCCGCCCGAGACGCCCGCCGGGACCCGCACCGCCGTCTGATAGACTCCCGCCGATCCTGGCGTGGCCAGCGAGTAGAGAACTTCCGCGTTCTGTCCCCCAATGGTGACCGTAGTGGTGGCTGTGTGGGCCAACGGCGCAGCGGGTGCGAGTTCGCCGGTACGCAAGGGCGGCGTGGTCTGGCCCATGCCAGTGAGGTACAGGACCAGGATGTCGCCGGAGCGCGCCGGATTTTCGGAGGTGACCAGCGAGAAATCGGAGTTCTTGACGATCACGCCGCCGGACGTAAAAAAGAATATGGCAGGCGCGTTAACGATCACCGGCATGCTGAGTGTGTTGCTGGCGGCGCCGTTGACGCGGACCGACACCGGTTGAGGTCCGGGAGTTGTTTCCAGCGGCACCTGCGCTATGATCTCGGAGCCGGTAACCGCAAACACCGGCGCGGGCCGGTCGCCGATGGAAACTTCCACGCCATTCAGCTTGTTGGGGAGGCGTGTGCTGAGCCAGCCTCTCAGATTAGTGGGCACCTCGGCCAGGTTGCCGCCAAAGATGGTGATCAGGCCGCCGGGCGCGGTGTTGACCACTGAGGAATCGCCCACGGCGCTGATGGCTGCTCCGAGGATCGGGGCGCCCTCGCGCGCCGCCTGCAACTGACTGCGCACGGCTCCGGCGGGATTCACGGTGGTGTGCAGGTTGAGGTAATGTTGGGTGGGCGTGGCCACAAGAGAATTCAAGGTGGCCAGACCGGCATCATCGGAAATGTTGAATCTTCTGAAGATGTTTCCAAACCCTGTATCACTCTTTACAGAGTTGGCGCCGTTGAGACCGCTGTTCAGGCGAACCGGGCCGCTCACCACGGCGGAGCCGTCATGCACGTGCAGGCCGGTGAACTCGGTTTCCCCGGGGAAACGGTGATTCACATCAAAGCGCACGTGCGCGGCCTGCACGGAGCCATCGGATGCCCGCAGCGTACTCACCTGAACCTCCGCCGCCGCGCTCGCCTCAAGACCCTCGACTGCCGGCACTTCATTGGCAGGGCTCAACTGCATGGGGAAACGCATCAGGTCTGTAAATCGTAGCTGGTCGCGGATTACCCCGCCGGCATTGTCCGTGGTGTGCAGATTAATGTAGTAACTTTGCGGATCGCGGAAAAGTCCCTCGAGTGCGGCGAGCGAGGCCGCATTCGTCACGGCGATTTCATTCCGCAGTTGGATGGTGCCGCGGCCGTTTGCCGTCGAATCAACCCGCGTGAGGCCGCTGTTGAGGGTGACCCCGGCGTTGACCCCCGCCGGACCGCTGTGCACGTGTAGGCCGGTGAAGGTGACCTGGGACGGGAAGTTGTAATTGACATCGAAAATCACTTCGCCGGAGTTGATTACGCCGGCCGCGTCACGAGTCACCTGGGCGGTGACAGTGCCGACCCCGCTCGCATTGATCGGGATAGCGGGTACCTCGTTGGCAGGGCTCATCAACCCCATCACGACGACGGATTCCACGTTCAACATCTGGCCGCGAATCACTCCGCCAGGGAAGACGGTGGTGTGCAGGTTGACGTAATACTGGCTGGGATCGTTGAAGAGCCCGATCAGGGTATCGAGCGCGGCCTGGCTACCGGGAAGCACCTGCGCCTGGCGATCAATGCGGCCACTGGCGCCGACTACGGTATTGGTGCTGGAAAGTCCCGAACTCACCGTGACGGGCGCATTGACTCCGGCCGGCCCGCTGTGGATGTGGAGGCCAGTGATGGTGACCTCCGATGGGAAAGAGTAGTTGACCAGGAAATCCACAGACCCGGAAGTAATCTGCCCGCTCGCGCCCCGCAACACGTGGACGCGCATCGTAGCGATTCCACTCGCATTCAAGCCGGTGATCGGCGGCACCTCGTTGGCCGTGGACAAAATAGCCCGGTAGATGCGCGTCTCGGCCACTTGGGCGGAGGCCAAAATGGCCGTCAAAAAGAGCAGGCTTGCAAGCTTTCTCATGTTTTCCCTCTGCCACAAAGGTAATAAGGATGGAACCAGGAGAGCAAGGCCATGGCTGTAGTGTTAACAAGTATTGTCGTGTGTTAAGAATCTTTAATGAAACTCCTCCAGTACTAGTGTGTTCGCTGGAATAATCAGGTTTTTTCAGGACTAGGCGAAAACGAGAAAACTGATATACTCGACTCACTTGTGAGTGGATCGATGAGGAGTCCGGAAAGAATGACGGGGAAGAAGCAAATGGGTGTGATCGTTAAGGCATGTTGTTTCAGTGTTTTATGTGGATTGCTGGCCGGGGCTCCCCAGCAGCGGCAGGCCAGCGGCGAGGACTGCGGTTTCCGGGCCGACCCGGACGCCTTCCTCACCCGGCAACTCCGGGCGCAAAACGAACTGGCGGCCAATACTTTGAAGCTCGGCCGGTTTCATGCGGCCTCGAACTCCAAGACAGTTGATGCAAGCAGCATCCCGCGTAAGAGCTTCATTGATGTCGAGATCTTCGATAAGATGGCCAAAGCCGGCATCCCTTCGGCGGGACTTTCCAGCGACGCCGAGTTTCACCGGCGCATCTACCTGGATCTAACCGGGCGCATCCCCACCCCGAGCGAAATTCGCCTGTTTCTTTCCGATTCCGATCCGGACAAGCGGACCCGGCTGATTGACAGGCTCCTGTATTCGCCAGAGTTCAATGACAAATGGGCAATGTGGATGGGCGATTTGCTGCAGAACACACTGACGCAGGCCAACGTGTCGCGGCAGGCCAATGGCCGCAACGCCTATCACGACTACATCCGCGCCTCACTCGGCACCGGCAAGCCGCTGAAGGACATGGTGTACGAGATGCTCTCGGCCTCGGGCAACAACTATTCCGCCGAAGGGGCCGCCTCGAATTTCACGGTCGGCGGGCGCGCGGTAATGGGTCCGATTCAGGACACCTATGATCTGTTGCTGTATCAGACCACGTCGCGTTTTCTAGGGCTGGGCCATTACGATTGCCTGTTGTGCCATGACGGGCGCAGGCACCTGGACGAAATCAGCCTCTGGGGAAAAGAGGCTACGCGCATGGACGCCCATCGAATGGCGGCTTTCTTCTCGCGCGTGAATCTGGCCAATCCCAATCAGGCCGACCCCACCAACCCGCTCTTCAACAGCTTTGTCGTCACGGAACGCGCAACCGGCAACTATGCACTGAACACGAACTTCGGGAACCGTCCCAACCGTGTCTTCGTGGGGGCCATTCGAGCGGTGGATCCGGAGTATCGCGACGGCAGCAAGCCACCGGTCAACGGATTCTGGCGCTCTGAGTTGGCCGAGAACATCATTCGCGATCCGATGCTCCCCATCAACTTTTCCAACCGCATCTGGAAGCAGATGTTCAATTACGCGCTGGTGGAGCCGCTGGATGGGTTGGACCCGGCCCGGCTCGACCCGGACCAACCTCCGCCTGCGCCATGGGCATTGCAGGGTTCGCACCCGCGATTGCTGGCCATGCTGGCCCGCTCGATGGTGGACCTTAACTACGATCTGCGGGAGTTTGTGCGGCTGCTGGCCGAGTCCTCCGCCTACCAGTTGAGTTCGCGCTACGACGGGGAATGGAACGCTGCCACAGTGCCGATGTTTGCCCGTCACTATGCGCGGCGTTTGGAGGGCGAAGAGGTACACGACGCCATCGTCAAGGCCACCGGCGTGTTTCAGAATTACACCATCGGCGGCTTTGGCGAACCGTTGCAATGGGCGGTCCAAATGCCCGAGCCGCTGGAGCCCCGCAGCAATGGCGCGGTGCGCACGTTCATGGACGCGTTCCTGCGCGGCAATCGCGATAATCAGCAGCGCAGCCAGGCTGGTTCCAGCCTGCAGGCGCTCAACCTGATGAACGACGCCTTTGTCACCAACCGGACCAAGGTCACCGCTTCGGTAATATTGCGCGACATCGCCCGCAACCAGGACAACGCGGCTGTCGTGGAAGAGATGTTCCTGCTGTTTCTCTCGCGCCCGCCTAGCCAGTACGAGAAAGACCAGAGCCTGGCGCATCTGGCTAAGGCCACCAACGCCACCTTGCGCAACAACGCCGTGGAAGACCTGGCTTGGACCTTGATCAACAAGGTGGAGTTCGTGTTCAGCTACTAGGGGAGAAACCAGCCATGCGAGATAGATTTGGAATCGACTGGAGCAAGACCCCTGGAACACAATTCTGGCGCGCCCCGCACCTGACGCGGCGCACCTTCTTCCGGCACACCGCATCGGCAGTCGGCGGTTATTTCCTGATGCCCGCCCGCCCCATGGAAACCATCGCCCGCGCCGGGGCGCAGCCCATCGGCAAAGCCAAGTACTGCATCTTCGTGCTGATGTCCGGCGGGGCCAGCCATACCGACACCTTCGATCTGAAGAAAGGCTCCTGGACGCCGGCAGCCTTCAACGCCACCAGCTACGATGGCGTGGATTTTGCCCAGGGCGCCATGCCGAAGCTAGCCGCACAGATGGACTCGATGGCGTTTGCCCGCTCCGTCCGCAGTTGGGCGGCCGTGCATGGGCTGGCCCGGGATTGGGCGCAGATTGCGCGCAACCCCGTCAGCAGTACGGCGCGCATTGCTCCGCACATCGGATCGGTAGCCTCCATCGAATTGAGCGCGGGAAAAGACCAAACGCTGCCCGCCTTTGTCGCGCTGAACACCGGCACGGATTCGCCCGGCAATGGCTATTTCGCTCCGGAACATGCCCCTTTCTTTGTGAGTCCGGGCGGCGGCGGGCTCGGCAACACGGTCCACCGCGATGGCGCGGCACGATTTGACCAGCGCTTCGGGCTGCTGCTGAATTTGGACGCGGAAGAGCGGGCCCTCAACGAACTGGGAGCCGGTACGCGCGAGATGCTCCAGTTCAACCTCAACGCGCGGAACCTGATGTACAACGGCAAAGTCGACCAGGTGTTCACCTTCGCAGCCGATGAGCGCGTGCGCTACGGCAACTCCGGTTTCGGCAACGCCTGCATCTCGGCGCGTAACCTGATCCGCGCCGGCCTCGGCACGCGCTTCATACAGATCAGCGTCGGCGGCTGGGACAACCACTCCAACATTTACGGCGGGCCTTTCAACGCGGCCAATGCAAACTCCCTCATCCGCCAATACGACAACGGGCTTGGCACGCTGATCGCGGATCTGAAGGCGGAAGGTTTTCTGGATGAAACCCTCATTGTCTCGATGGGCGAGTTTGGCCGCACCATCGGGACGCTCAATGCGCAAGGCGGGCGCGATCACTTCCTGCAGCAGGCCGTTCTGTTTGCCGGCGCAGGCATTCGCGGGCCGCGCGCCATTGGCTCCACCGACGATCTGGGCCGCATGACCGCCGACCCGGGCTGGGGCCGCCAACGTGATATTCGTTCTGAAGACATCGCCGCCACCATATACTCGGCCCTCGGCATCGACTGGACCAAAGTCCGCCGGGACGACCCGATCGGCCGCGGCTTCGAGTACATTCCATTTGCCTCCACGCAGGATCTATATGGGCCTATTCATGAACTGTGGTCTTAAGCCCGGTTCAGAATCCACGCGCCGCGGGTTTCTTTCAAAAGCACCCGCCATCCTTGGCGCGGTGGCCGGAGTGCGGGCGCAAAACTCCCGGCCGAATATCCTGTTCGCTATCGCCGATGACCAGTCCTGGTCCGGCGCGTTGCGCCTGGGGGGCAAGACTCTACGTACTCCCGCAAGTGACCGCGTCGGAAATGAGGGCGTCCAATTTACCAACTCCTTCTGCGCGGCGCCCTCCTGCACGCCCTCGCGTAGCGCGATTCTCACCGGCCGCCAGATCTGGCAAGTGCAAGAGGGCGGCGTCCTCTATGGAACGTTGCGTCCGGAGTATCCGGTGTTTACCCACCTGCTGGAAGACGCCGGCTATCACGTGGGCAACACCGCGAAAACGTGGGCGCCGGGAAACTGGAAAGCAGCGGGACAAACCAGGCCCCCCGCCGGCCGGGAGTTCAATTCGCGCCAGATGGCATCCCGTCCTGACGGGATCGATCCGCGTGATTACGCCGCCAACTTCCAAGACTTCCTCGCCGCGCGCAAAGCCGGGCAACCCTTCTTCTTCTGGTTTGGCTGCACCGAACCGCACCGCGTATACGAGCAAGGCCACGGCCGCCTCAAGGGCAAGCGCCTGGAAGATGTCGAGGTCCCGCTGTTTTGGCCCGATACGGAAACCGTGCGCGGCGACATTTTGGATTATTGTTCAGAAATAGAGTGGTTCGACAGCCACCTGGGCCGAATGTTGTGGTTGCTGGAGCGCATGGGGGAACTCGACAATACTTTAGTGGTGGTGACCAGCGACAACGGGATGCCATTTCCGCGGGCCAAGGTGAATCTGTATGACTGGGGCGTGCACATGCCGCTCTCCATTCGATGGGGTTCGCGCATCACCGCTGGAAGCCGGGCAGGCCGCCGCGTGGATGAGTTCGTACACCATACCGACTTTGCCCCCACTTTCCTGGAAGCGGCCGGCATCCGCGCACCGGATGGAGTGACCGGGCGCAGCCTTCTGCCGCTGTTCCGCGAGTCCGATCCTTCACGCGACTGCGCCTACACTGGCCTGGAGCGCCACACCATGTGCCGCCCGGACGGGGCCACTTACCCGATTCGCGGCATTCGCACCGCACGCTATCTCTACCTGCGCAACTTCGCGCCGGGCCGCTGGCCCACCGGCGGCGAGTTCCTGTCTTCCAACCGTACGCCGCATGGCGATGTCGATGCCTGCCCCACCAAGACATTCATGACGACGGTGGCAAATCAGAAGCAGTTCCCCCGTGAATATGATTTGT
The DNA here is from genome assembly GCA_016650235.1 of Terriglobia bacterium. GTDB lineage: Bacteria > Acidobacteriota > Terriglobia > Bryobacterales > Bryobacteraceae > VFZE01. The sequence goes on along the minus strand of JAENWC010000098.1, from coordinate 2,294 downwards.
GCTTTGGCAGGCGTCCCGCCGAAGAATTGTATGAGTTGCAATCGGATCCCTGGCAGATGCGCAACGTGGCCGCCGATCCAAAACATGCGGCCGGGAAAAAGCTGCTGCGGTCGCGGCTGGAAGCCTATCTGCGCAAAACGGGCGATCCGCGGATCGAGGGACGCGACCCGTGGCAGCGTTACGTTTATCACCAGACCACCGGTTATGGCGCGTCCTTCAACATGAGCCTGCCGGAAGCCGAGCGCAAGCGCGCTCGGGAACGGGACACGCACAAGCCAGAGTGACGGAAGTTAGCAACGTAGCAGAAACTTCTGGCGGCGGGTAGCAACAGGTCGATGGCGCCACTAAAAACTGGGCGGGCCGTCCTTTAGACAGTTACGAAACCGCTCCTTCGCTAGTTATAGTTAGTAAAATTTGAACTTCTTGTAAACGGCCCTGGTGGCGGTGGCGGTTTTGCTTTAATGGGGGCCAGCCGAATCCGGCCACAGTGATCCATTGTCCGGCATGGTGGGGTCAGCTATGGCGTCATTATCGCCAGCGCGGATGTGGCCCAGCTGGTGGCGGCTGCCGAAATCCATTGATCGTGCCCATGCGGAAAATCGCTCTCGAAAAACGGCTGCAACGGTATGACGCGGCTGCGGACATACCAGGAACCATCGGCAAGCTGGGTCTTGAGTAGGAACTGACTGGCACGCTGGCAAACCGGATCGGAGGGTTTCAGAGCGCCGCTTTCCTGGAGCGCCGAAAGGGCCAGACCGGTGGCGTAGGCATCACTGGAGAGCGCCGGAGTCTGGGTCCATCCCCCATCGGGCCGCTGCTGGGCGACCAAGGCAGCCGCGGCGGACTGAATCGCTTCCTTTCGCGCGCCCGCCCAGCCGAGGCCGAGGAGCTGGAAGGCCCGCTCCTGCGTGTCGTGAGGCTGCGCTTTCTCCAGCCAGACGGCGGCCGCGCGCACGGATTTTTCGTACGCCGCGCGTTGCGACTTGATGCCATAAATCTGCAAAGCACGCAGAGAGATGGCGGTTACCTGGATCTCGCTCACCTCGATAGGGGGCCGGTTGGCGAGCGGCAGCCAGTGCCCGTCTGGTAGCTGCTGGTTTTTCACGAAGTAGGCCATGGCGTCGGTGGCCGGATCGGCGGGGTAGTTTTCCGCAGCCAGTCCGAGCAGGATATAGCTGATGGTGTCCGCATCTCCCGGAATCCCGACGGCCTGCAGCGCGCGTTCGCGCCAGGAATCGATGTAGTTGCCGATTGTCTTCACGTGCCGGCGCACGCTCTCTTCATCAACGCGGACACCGTGCTTGCGCGAGGCTGCAACGGCTAGGGCGACGAGCGTGTTGTTATGGCAGGACACGCAGCCGGCTTTTCTGAGGAAAGTTGCGTCCGTGCGCTGCAGCAGCGGGATGCTGCGTTCCACCGCGGCGCGAATGGAACTTGCCGGCTTGGGCTCCACAGCCGGGGACGGAGCCATCGCACCGGGCTTGGCACCGGATTTGAGGAGCAGATCCACGACAGGCGTCTGTCCATGACGGCGGGCGAAATCCAGGGCCGTCTGGCCATCGGGTGCCTTGGCATTGAGATCGGCGCCCTTGTCGATCAGGGTCCTAATGCTGTCCAGCGGGGAAGCATCGGAGGCGGCATTGACCATCAGCAGGCTTAAGCCTTCCGGCGACTTAACCTTCGGATCGACACCCTTTTCGATAAGGGCCTTGGCGGCGAATCCGGGGCCGAGAGGAGGCGACACGAAAAACGCTGCCGGGGTGAGCACGTTTGGTCCGGCGACGCCGATCAGGTCAGCGACGCACTTGTCACAAAGAGAACGGAATGCAAACGCCAGAGCGATGGCTCCGGCCGCCTTGGGATCCGCGCCATGATTCAGCAACAGCCGGAATACCGATTCATCGCGAGCATACAAGGCCTCACTCAACGGGGTGACCTCCCCCAGCAGGCCGCCGGCCTTCGCCGAAGGATTCGCACCGCGGTCCAGCAGCAGATTCACGACTTCCTTGGCGCCGCTGCGCCGGGAAGCGATCAGCAGCGGTGTTCGCCCGTCATCGGAGCGGGCATTGACATCGGCGCCGTGCGCCAACAGCACTCGTGTCTTATCCAGGTCGGTCACGGCCCACATTAGCGCCGTAGCGCCGGCGTCGTTGCGCGCGTTGGGATCAGCGCCGCTCTGAAGCAGAAGCCGAACCTCATCGGCGCCGGCGTAGAGGACCGCGTACATGAGCGGGGTTGATCCGCCGCGTCCTTTCGCCTTGACGGCTTTCGCATCTTCGGAATACCAGGATAAG
>JAENWC010000097.1 GCA_016650235.1 Terriglobia bacterium | reverse complement strand
TTTTCTGGCAGAGCCGGAGCATTACCTTCGAGTTCCGCTGGGTTCCGAAGAAGAAGCCCTCTCCCTCGGGGCTCGTCCCAGCGCAGAGCCGGGCTGTTTCCTCATGGGTAGCAGGGGGCCGGGACGGTTCCGGCGGCAGGATATCGGTTCCCAGGCAGTGGTGCCTATGCTCGACCTTCAACCGGGGCAGAGATTTCTGGATGTCTGCGCCGCACCGGGAAACAAGACGGCGCAGGCGCTGGAGAGCGGAGTACGCGCCGTGGCTTGCGATCTGCATGAGAACCGGTTGCGGGATCTGCGCGTGCTCCAGTGCAGCCTTGTCGTGGCGGACGGAACGCAGCCGCTCCCATTTTGTGGCGGGTTTGACCGGATTCTGGTTGATGCGCCCTGCTCCGGGACGGGAACATTAGGGCGAAACCCCGACATTCGCTGGCGCGTCCAAGCCGCAGACGTAGTGGACCTGCACCAGCGCCAAGTGAGGATTCTGCGGAATGCTTTGGAACAACTGGCGCCGAGCGGCAGGCTGGTTTATGCGACATGCTCTTTGGAAAGCGAGGAGAACGAAGGGGTTGTGAATGAAGTGCTGGCCGGCGCCGGTGGGCAATTCCGCCTGACCGGCCAAATGCAACGCCTGCCTGGCAGGGATGCCGGAGACGGTTTTTATGCCGCTGTGCTAACATCGTAAACGCAGCGCACAGGGCCGTCGAGAGCGGCTCCGGGCGTGCGCGAGTTCCATTGAATATGGTGGAGATCCTCCCAAGCCTGCTCGCCGCCGATTTCGCGCACCTGCATGAAGAGATTCAGCGGGTGGAGCGAACTGGTATTTCGATGCTCCACCTGGATGTGATGGATGGCCGGTTTGTGCCGAACATCAGCTTTGGCCCTCCGGTGATCCGGTCCATTCGCATGGTGACCCGGCTGAAGCTGGACGTTCATCTTATGATCGAGGAGCCGGACCGGTACATCACCGATTTTGTGGATGCCGGAGCCGATTCCATCTCGGTGCATCAGGAGGCTTGCAGGCACCTGCATCGAACGCTCCGCATGATTCAGGGCGAAGGCCGCCGGGCCGGAGTGGTGATCAATCCCGCCACGCCCGTGCGGATGATCGAAGAGGTATTGGACGTCGCCGATTACGTGCTGCTGATGAGCGTGAATCCAGGATTCGGCGGGCAGCAATTTGTTGCGCGGACGCTTGCCAAGGCGATGGAACTGGACCGTATGCGCCGGCAGATGAGTTTGGAGTTTCCGATTCAGATTGATGGCGGAGTCACGCTGAAGAATCTGGCCGACGTCGTGCGGGCCGGTTGCGATTGGATTGTAGCCGGTTCCAGTGTTTTCCAGGCGGAGGATCCGGCGCTGGCCGTGCAGCAGATGCAGGAGATTGCGCGGCAGGCCACCGCCATTCAGATTTGAGACCGAGGCTGGATTTGTGACGAGGTAAGACGATGACGCACTTAATACGTAGACTGCCGGCTGCCACACTGGTTCTGGTTCTGGTAGGGATGCTTGCCTCTTCCTGCGGATTCAAACGCAAGAAGTACGAGAATCCGATCACGCATGACACCGAACAGCCTGACAAGGCGCTCTACGACAAAGCGATCAAGGACATCGAGAAGGGCCGCTATGAAGTGGCGCGGCTGACGTTGAACACGCTGATGAACACCTATGACACCAGCGAGTTCATGGCCAAGTCCAAGCTCGCCATCGCCGATAGCTGGATGCGCGAAAGCGGCTCCCACGGCATGGCGCAGGCTGAGGCTGAGTACAAGGATTTCATCCTTTTTTATCCGACCATGGAAGAGTCGGCTGAAGCGCAGGAGAAGATCTGCGGCATCCACATGAAGCAGATGGAGAAACCGGACCGCGACCCGACACACTCCCTGCGCGCCGAGGACGAGTGCCGCAATCTGTTGCTGCAGTTTCCAAACTCTAAGTTTGCCCCGCGCGTCGAGCAGACGCTGCGCCAGATTCAGGAAGTGATTGCCGAGGCCGAGTTCCGCGTGGGTGAATTCTATTACAAGAAGGGGAGCTTCCCGTCGGCGGCCAACCGGCTCGAGACCATGGTCAATCACTACCCGCTTTATAGCGGCGCCGACGCATCCCTTTTCATGGTGGGGGACAGTTACGGCAAGTTAGGACCCCGCTTCCGTGAACAGAGCGCCACGGCGTTCCAGCGCATTGTCCGCGACTATCCCCTGAGTCCTTTTGTGGACGAGGCCAAGAAACAATTGACGGCGATGGAGAAGGAGATCCCCGAGGCTGATCCGGTTGCCGTGGCGCGCATGAAGTACGAGCAGGAGAATGCCACCAAGCAGGGTAAGATCAGCGCCGCCATGGGGATGTTCCGCAAGAGCCCGGACACTTTTATGGCGGCCAAGTCCGGTACTCCGGCCAATACGCCGTTGCGGCCTTCCATTCCCGTCAGCGTGCCCACGCCGGAGGCGCTTGCCGCCGCTGCCGCCGGCGCACAGGC
>JAENWC010000096.1 GCA_016650235.1 Terriglobia bacterium | reverse complement strand
TTGCCGGCGTTGGTGTAGCCAACCAGGGCTATGGTGGCCAGCGGAACCGACTGGCGTTGCCGGCGCTGATTCGCTCGATGAGACCGCACCGAATCCAAGTGGCGCTCGATAGTTCGGATGCGGCGAAAGATGCGCCTCCTATCCGTTTCCAACTGCGTCTCTCCAGGGCCGCGCGTGCCGATGCCTCCACCCAGCCTCGACATGGTTGTTCCTCGTCCCGCGAGGCGGGGTAACAGATAGTTGAGCTGGGCTAGCTCCACCTGCAACTGGCCCTCCCTGGTGCGGGCTCTCCGGGCAAAGATGTCCAGGATGAGCTGCGTCCGGTCCAGAACCTTGCATGGGAGCGCCTTTTCCAGATTGCGGAGCTGTGTCGGAGTCAGGTCGCGGTCAAAAAGAACCAGATCGGCCTGGAAAGCCTCCACGTATTCGGAGAGTTCGGAGACTTTGCCGGCGCCAATCAGTGTCGCGGCCTCGGGCGCATCGCGCCACTGCAGCGAGGAATGGACCACCTCGGCTCCGGCGCTCGATGCCAGCACGGCGAGTTCTTCCATCGACTGGTTGGGGTCTTCGGCCTGGATGGACGCCTTGTTTGGGCGCGATTTCGAAGCCAGTCCAGCCAGGATTGCTCGCTCTTTGGCCTGCTTGGGCAAGCTATCCTATTCGCTGGCGCCGTCCGCGTGCGCGGTCATCGGTACTCCCGGCAAGGAGGACGCACCGGCGCCGGCGCCGGCGGTGGAATGCATGGAAGCGGATGCGTGGACCGGCTTACCGATGACAACAGTGGAAATCGCGTGTTTGAAAATGAGCTGCTCCTGGTTATTGGACTCCAGGATCACTGAGTATTTATCGAAACTCTTGATACGCCCCGACAGTTTAACGCCGCTCATCAGGTAGATTGTCAGGAAGATCCGGTCTTTGCGGGCGCTATTGAGAAAAGCCTCTTGGATGTTTTGCGTTAGCTTTTCCGTCATACGTGGTTCCTTTGGCCCGGTGGGGGCTAATATTTTTTCCGCGGGCGACTCGGCCCGGCTGAATCGATTGTACCGCAAAATAAACACCACAAAGGGCGAATCGCAGCGCCACTAATCTTCGTGATCGTCCTCGTGGGTGACGCCTTGGTGGCCTGCGAACAATTGCTCCAGTTGCGCCCTGGTCAGCTTCTCAACAGCATTCGTCTTGGTCGGGACCACCGGTTCCAGGACGAAGTCAGAAGCGCTGCTCAGGTCCTGTTCCAGGTTGAACTGCGGCGGAGCCTTTAGGCCCGGGACTCGGGCTGTGCCCTGATGGTCCACTACACACTCCATTTGGTTGGGCAGCGCAAACCGGATGCAAATCTGCCGGCGTATTGCAAGTTTACGAAGATCAGAAAGATTCATGTTGTGCAGAGGGGGCGATTACATCATGAGGAACGAAAATCCGGCGGAAAATTCGTTTTGCCGCAGCCACCCGCCGGCGCCGGGTAGGTCAAACGGCTTTGGCGTCCGATACTGATGCCAGTCGAACCGTATGCCGAACATGGGGTGTATGCGAATCTTCACCCCGCCCCCATAATTGATTCCGAACTTGGTGGTTCCGCCTCCCTGTGTGGCCGAACTCCCGGGTGGCACAAAGTTGCTGAAATGCACGCCGCCGCCCCCAAAGGGGCGCACGCGCGAGCCTTCCGGTTGGGCGTACGCCAGAAAGTTGTAGAAGCCCTGGTGTACCGCCATGCCCTGCTCCTCGGGTGGAACGGTGTTAAACCGGAGTTTCGTCCGGTTGTAGGAATAGCCGAACTCGTTGCCAAAATACCGGAAGTTATTAATGGTCATGCGGAAGCCGAAGAGCCAGCCATCGGTGAGCGAGAGGCGCGAAGTGGGGTCATTCGGAAGACCGGATGTCGATCCGAGATCGCTGTTGTTCATTTTGCTCAGGCCCCCGTGCACCCCGGCCTCGAAAACCTGTCCAAAGACGGCGGCTGCAAACAGTAGCATGGAGATGAGTCGAATCATAGCGGCGGTAGTTCCATTGTACTGTACTCACCAGGATTGCCCCAGGTGTGGAATCCGGTGGGGTACTATTTGAAGAAGCGGCCAGAAGCATCCGCGAACTTCGGAAGGGCAATATTCTCGGATTCGGCCTCGTCATCCGAGACCTCATTAAACAGGGACGCCGGCTCTCAGTTCCTTCGTTCTCGACAATTCTTTCCCTGCTGCATGGTGCTTTGAAGACCAGTGCACTCCACAGCTTCACACCGGAATCAGGCGGCTTGCGGAAGTCCACTCCGCTACAAAAGCTTTCCAAAATCCTTGCGGATCTCTCGCGCCGCGTTGTATCCCGGCGCTCCCATCACGCCGCCGCCGGGATGTGCGCCGGAGCCGCATAAATACAGGCCTTTCACCGGAGTTCTATAACGGGCCCAGCCTGCCACCGGGCGCATCAGGAACATTTGATCCAGGCTCATCTCGCCGTGGAAAATGTTTCCGCCGGCGATGCCAAAGCGGCGTTCGAGATCGAGCGGAGTGAGCACCTGCCGGTGATCGATGATCGATCGAATATTGGGTGCGTACTCCGAAATAATGTCGAGTACGCGATCGGCGAACGGTTCACGTAACTGGTCCCAGGTCGATTCCCGTAACGTGTAGGGCGCGTATTGGAGGAAGATGCCCATCACGTGCTTGCCGGCCGGGGCCAGGGAAGGATCGTATATGGTAGGCAGAGTCATCTCGAGCAATGGTGCATGCGAGGGGCGGCCGTACTTGGCATCGTCCCAGGCCCGCTCGACGAAATCAATGGACGGGCAAAGATGCATCGTTGCGCGATGTTGCGGTCCCGGCGCGCCGGGGAGACAACGGAAGTCGGGAAGACCATTGAGGGTGAGGTTGATCTTGCAGGAGGTTCCTTCACAACGGAAGTGCCGTATGGAAGTGAGAAACTCTGGCGGGAGATGTTTTTCTTCCACCAGGCCGAGGAAGGTGGATTTCGGGTCGAGGTTGCTGGCAACGGCCCGGGCGTCAATTTCTTCCCCACTGTCCAGCACGACGCCGGTTGCCCGTCCATTCCGCACGCTGATCCGCCGGATAGCGGCATCCGTACGGATCACGGCGCCATGGTTGCGCGCCGCCGCCGCGATGGCTTCCGAGACCGCGCCCATGCCGCCGCGCACAAATCCCCACACACCGCGCCGCCCACCTACGCCGCCCATAACGTGGTGGAGCAGGATGTAGGCAGTGCCTGCCGAGCGTGGGCCTCCGTTGGCCCCGATGACGCCATCGGTGGCAAGAGTAACTTTGAGCTCCGGTGAATCGAACCACTCGTCGAGAAAATCCGATGCGCTTTGCGTGAAGATCTTCACAAGCGCGCTCAGGCTGGCGGTGTTGAGCTTGCGAAATCTTCCGAGCAGCTTGAGGTAATCGATGAGGTCGCCTGGGCCGGTGGGGGGGAACTCGGGAGGAGTGGTGAGGAGCAGACTTTCCACCACAATCGCCAGTTTCTCGAGGTGAGCCTCATAAGCCGGGAATCGCTCGGCGTCTCTAGCGCTGAACTTAGTAATCTCTGCAAGCGTGCGCTTTTCATCCTGGTACATGAACAGGTAGCGGCCGTCGGGGAAGGGGGAAAAGAACGGCGGATCTTTGGGCTCGACGTGATAGCCAAAGCGCGGCAATTCGAGGTCGCGCACGATGGTTTCCTGCAGGAGGCTGGAGAGATAGGCCGCGGTGGAGACTTTGTATCCAGGCCAGATCTCTTCGGTGACAGAACAGCCGCCTACCAGAGAGCGCCGTTCGAGCACAAGCACGCGGAAACCGGATTTGGCGAGGTAGGCGGCAGTGACCAATCCGTTATGACCCGCGCCGGCAATGATGACGTCGTAGCGTTCCATGCGATGCGGGCTCAACTAACTTTTTGGAAGGCGACCACGGCCAAGGGCGGGATTGTGATTTCGAGGCCGGCGGGCCAGCCGTGCTGCTTCACGGGATGGGCTTTGACGCCGCCCAGGTTCCCCATGTTGCTTCCACCGAAAGCATCCGAGTCCGTATTGAGCACCTCTTTGTAGAAGCCGGCCTCGGGAACACCCAGGCGGTATGGTCCCCTTGGCACAGGTGTGAAGTTGCAGACAAACAGGAGAAATTCCTTGCGGCCGCGAGACCAGCGGAGAAAGGCGATGACGGAACCTTCCACATCGTGGAAGTCCACCCAATCGAAACCGGAGTGGTGATAATCATTCTGGTAGAGGCAGGGCTGTGAGCGGTAGAGGTGGTTCAACTCGCGATTGAGCGATTGCAGTTTGCGGTGGTAATCGTATCGGAGAATGTCCCAGCGCAGCGAGGCGTCCTCGTTCCATTCCTCATACTGGCCGAACTCGGAGCCCATGAACAGCAGTTTCTTGCCGGGGTGTGCGTACATAAAGGCCATGAAGGCGCGGGCATTGGCGAATCTCTGCCACTCGTCGCCGGGCATCTTGCTCAGCAGGGAACCTTTGCCATGCACAACTTCGTCGTGAGAGACGGGCAGCATGAAATTTTCACTGAATGCATACAGCAGGCTGAAGGTGAGGTTTTGGTGATGGAATTTGCGATAGACGGGGTCAATCGAAAAATAGGCGAGCACGTCATGCATCCAGCCCATGTTCCATTTGAAGGTGAACCCGAGTCCACCGGAATAGACAGGGCGCGAGACGGCAGGGAATGATGTGGACTCTTCGGCGATGGTAATGGCGCCGGGAACCTGGTGCGCCTGTTCGTTAAATGCCTTCAGGAAAAGGATGGCTTCGAGATTCTCGTTGCCGCCGTACTGGTTGGGCGCCCAGTCGCCCGCCTCTCTTGAGTAGTCGAGGTAGAGCATGGAGGCTACGGCATCCACGCGGAGTCCGTCGATGTGATACTGCTTGAGCCAGAAAAGGGCGCTGGAGATCAGAAAGGCCCGAACCTCATTGCGGCCGTAGTTGAAGATGAGCGTGCCCCAGTCGCGATGCTCGCCCTTTCTGGGATCGGCGTGCTCGTAAAGAGCGGTGCCGTCGAAATAGGCGAGGCCATGGGAATCCTTAGGGAAGTGCGCGGGAACCCAATCGAGAATAACGCCAATGCCGGCCTGATGGCAGCAGTCCACCAGATATTGGAAATCCTCGAGGGCGCCGAATCGCGAGGTGGGGGCGAAGTACCCGGTGACCTGATAACCCCACGAGCCACCGAAAGGATGCTCCAGGACGGGGAGTAGCTCGATGTGCGTGTAGCCCATTTCGCAGACATAAGCCGTTAGTTTGGGAGCAATTTCACGGTATGTGAGGACGCGGTTATTCTCGCCGCGCAGCCAGGACCCAAGGTGCAACTCATAGATGGACAGTGGTTCTTCGACCCAGTTCTTTTGCGCCCGCTTGGTCATCCATTCTTCGTCCTGCCATTGATAGCGGTCCAAGGGCTTGACGATGGAGCCGGACTTGGGCGGGTGCTCGGAGGCGAAGGCATACGGGTCCGCCTTCAATTCCTCGTAGCCACGCTCGCGGGACCGAACGAAGTATTTGTAGACAGCGCCGTCGCCCAAGCCAGGGACGAAGATCTCCCACACGCCCCCCGTGCGCAGACGCATGGGATTGCGGCGCGTATCCCAATCATTGAAATCGCCTGTTACCGAAACCACCAATGCGTTGGGAGCCCAGACGGCGAATCGCGTCCCGGTGGCGCCCTCATGCTCCACCACGTGGGCGCCGAGCATCTCATAGCAGTTATAGTTGGTGCCCTCGCCAAGCAGATGCAATTGGAACGAGGTAAGAAGTTCTGAGAATCGGTACGGATCTTCCTGCTGTACAATTTCGCCGTTGTGCCTGCGGACACGGAACTGGTAGCCTTCGGGCTTTGCATCCAGCCGGGCGAGGAAAATACCAGCATCGTGGATGCGTTCCATGGGCGTGGCGGTTTGGGATTGTATGAGGTCGACCGAGGATGCCTGCGGGAGAAAAGCGCGAATCTCCCAGGCATCGGTGGTCCAGTCCCGCTTCACGGCATGTGGGCCAAGAATGTGGAAAGGGTCGCCGTGGTAGCCGCCCGCCAAGGCTTCAAGTTCCTGCGCTTCTACTGAAAGTTGCACCATCGCAGTTATTATCGTAGCAGTGACCTCCTTCTACCAGCAGTTGCCCAAAGCCGAACTGCACCTGCACCTGGAGGGTGCGGTGACGCCGGAGACCTTGTGTGAACTGAATCCGGCGCTGAATCCGGACGAGGTTCGCGCGCGGTATCGCTATCCGGATTTTCCGGGATTCCTGCAAACGTTCAAGTGGGTGATGGAACATTTGAACACGCCGGATCACTACGCGCTGGTGGCGCGCCATGTGTTCGAGGAGCTTGCGCGGCAGAATGTGCGTTACGCCGAGATCAATCTGTCGGCAGGGGTAGCGCTGTGGAGGAAGAAGGATTTTGCGCCGATCTACGACGCGGTGAATCGGGAGGCCGCACGGTCCGCTGTGCAAGTGTGGTGGATCTTCGATGCCGTGCGGCAGTTTGGCGCGGAGGCAGCCATGGAAGTCGCGCGGTTGGCTGTAGAGCGGGCCGGGGACCGCGTAGTGGCGTTTGGTATCGGCGGCGACGAGACCAGGGGTCCGGCCGGGGAGTTTGCGGAAGTGTGCGCCTTCGCTCGAGGGCATGGCCTGAAATTGGTTCCTCATGCTGGCGAGACGGTCGGTTCGGAATCGGTGTGGGCTGCGTTGCGATTGGGAGCGGACCGGATCGGGCACGGGATTCGATCGGTGGAGGATGCGGCGTTGATGCGGCACTTGCGGGAGCATCAAATCCCGTTGGAGGTTTGTATCTCAAGCAACGTGGCCACTGGCGCGGTGGCCAGTTTGGCCGACCATCCCGTGCGGCGCCTTTTTGATGCGGGAGTCCCGCTGGTGCTCAACACGGATGACCCATGCATGTTTCACACCGATCTCTCCAGAGAGTATGAACTGGCCGCCACGGAGTTCGGCTTTTCGTGCGAAGAGTTGGAGCAGTTGGCGCGCGACAGCTTCCGCTACGGGTTCCGGAGCTAAAGGCGCTGTGGGATAGGCCTCCGAGCTCTCAGCTTCCCTAACCCGGCATAGCCGGAACCAAATAGGCCGACAAGAATTCTCCAGCGGAACCGGAGCGAGGCGGAGCAATTCGTCTGACGGAAACCGGGGAAGCAAACCTGCGAGCCGGAGTGATCGACCCGATTCGGCCTCGTGACGCTAAGTGAAGGTGGCCAGTCTGCCTAAGCCTGACATCGGCGGGGAAGCAATGAGCAAGAGCACCCGTCGAGCCTTCCGGGGTGGTTGGGGACAGCGCGCAGGGATAGATCAGTCGAGGAACCTGGGAGACTCGGCAGGGTGGGGGAAGGGAAACCCAACCCAACGGCCCGAGGGAATCCATAACCGAGTTCACCATCTTGAGTCGATTGCTTTACGGAAAGCAACGTACCGGCTGAATCCCGAGAGAGACCTACGCCCCTTGTGCCCCAACTGTCATGCGGTTGCCCACAGGAGCGATCCCCCTTACTCAGTAGTAGAGATCAAGAGATTCTTAATTAACTCAGTAGCCACCCGACAGCTTTAGAAGCCGGTGAGGTCGGCGCGGCCGAATGCCTTGGCTCGTAGTGTTTCACTGGCGCCAAGGCGCGGCCGAAGACGTCGAGATCGTGGACTATGATTAGGAAGTGGCTACGAAGATGCGAAACAGAGATTGGCTCCCACCAATTCACCCGGGAGAGATCCTCCGCGAGGAGTTCCTGTCACCTCTCGGCATGTCGGCTCGCGAACTGGCCATGGCGCTTCGGGTGCCATGGACGCGCATCAACGACATCGTCAATGAGAAGCGTGGCATCACTGCCGGCACCGCATTACGGCTGTCGCGCTATTTCGGAACCACCGCCAAGTTCTGGTTGAATCTTCAAGTTTCTTACGAGTTGGATGCAGCCGAGGACCAACTGAGCAAAACGGTCCAGCGCGATGTGCGACCCAGAACGGCGGCCTAAGCCCGGCACCGGCTTCTCTTTTAAGGAACACGCGCAAAACGGAGCTGCCGCCCGCATCGGCAACTCGCGTGTTTCTGAACAGTTTGGGGGCGCGGACGGCGCCCTTTGCGCTTACGAGCAGGCCCGCGTCCATTGGGTTTACATTACAACAACAACTAACCACCCACCAGTTTCTTGTACAAGACGGTAAGGTCGGCTCTACCCAATGCCTTGGCGCGCAGGGCAATGCCTCTGGGAAAGACCAGGCAATCGAAAATCTCCTCGCCGGCGGACCGGGGGAGGGGGAAAAGGCCTAGCAAGGGGGACGCCTCCTTCCAACGGTTCTGCTCGGCGTAGGACCAGGCGAGGAGTTCTTTCACGTGATCTTCGTTGTTGGGATGAATCTGATCGTAGGATGTCTTGAGCACCAGCGAGGCTTCGCGGAAATGGCGATTGAACAGAAGCGCGTAGGCGAGTGCAAGGCGTTTGATGGCGGCCCCGGAGGGGTGGGCGAAAACCTTCTCCGCGCGCAGGGTCCATTCCGAGGCCGAGGTTTCCGTATCGGTGACAAACAGGCACATAGCGGCGAGGCCACCGGCCGATGTCTGCATGGCCTGCTGTGCGGTCTGATGGGCCGCGGCACGATCGCCCGCATCCAGAAGCCAGACGGAAAGCTGCGCGAGCGCGGCGGAGACCAGTTGCGGTGAAGCGCCGGGTTTGGCGGCAAGTTCGCGCAGGAGATCCATCGCCTTCTTCTTGCGGCCGGAGGTAAACTCCCAGTGGGCGCGGGCGAGCGCGAAGCCGGGTTGGGAGGCGGAGGAGTCGGCATACCTGGTAAACAGAGCATCTGCTCCGGCCAGATCGCCTTGCATTCTTCTCGCTTCAGCGGCCTTGCGCAGGGTCACGCCGGCCATGAAAGTTGGCTGTTTCTGATAGGCATCGAGAAACGACTGTTCGGCCTCTTTGAATCGGCCGGTCATGAAATAGATTTCTCCAGCCGAGTCCAGCGGGTTGGCGCCGGTGGGAACCAGTGAAGCGTACTTGTTGAGATTGGCGATGCCGGCGCCGGTATTACCGGCACGGACTTCCGTATAGGCGGCCTGGTTCCACAGATCAGGCCAGGAGGGGTCGGCCAGCAGAGCTTTGCGGTAAAGAGCCACCGCTTGCCCGTACTGCCGGCGGGTCATGTGGAGCGTGGCCAATTGTCCCAAGACCTCGGCATCGGCAGGCAGCAACCGGACCAGCGTGCCCGCCGCGGAAAGTTGCATCTCGGGAAGTCTGGCGGCGGTGGCTTGCATCCATTGCAGGCGGGCGTGCGCCACCGGGTTGACCTTGGCGGCGAGGGCTTGACGGAGCAGGTGCAATCCCTCTTCCTGTTGTCCGGATGCGGACAGAGCGGGGATGAGCGAGAGGTAGGCTTCTCCGAATGCGGGGTCCAGTTCGATCGCGCGCCGGAGATGTGCGATGGAGGAGGGCAGGTTACCGGAAGCCAAGCCTTCTCCCATGGCCTGTACCGCCTGTGCGTTTCGCGTGGAGAATGGTTTCGCTTGCGGCCACAACTGGCGCGCCAGCCCATCGAGTAGAGGGAGCGGCCCTTGCTGCATGGGACCGGATCGCGAGAAACTTTCGAGCGTCTTCAGAGATATCGAATCGGAAAGGGTGGCCGAAAGATGGAGGTTGTTGCCGGCGCGTGTGTAGTAGCCGCGCAGCAGCCTGGTGGGGCGCTGCTGGAAGCTTTCATTGGAAGATGCAGCCTGATAGGTGAACAGATCGACGGCGCCTTGTGTCTGGGAATGGAGCACGACGGAGGAAAGCGGGCCGATCCAATCGAGGGACGCATCGCCCGAAAGATTTTCAAGCGGAATCAAAGCCAGGCGCTGGACCGCGCGCACAGGAGAGCGCGAGCAGGCGGGTAAGAGCGCGAGCAGGAGGAAAGCGAGAAGTATTAAGGAACACGCGCAAAATGGAGCTGTCCGCCGCGATGCTATGTCCCGTGCTTCTCCGCTGTCCGGTGACGCGGCGAGCGCCCTTTGCGCATTTAAGGAACACGCGCAAAACGGAGCTGCCCGCCGCGATGCGAAGGTCCGTATTTCTCCGCTGTCCGGTGACGCGGCGAGCGCCCTTTGCGCTTTAGAGGACACGCGGCTGGGAAACCAGCAACTCCTTAAACTCGGGAAGCTCCTGGAGGGCGGCGAATTCGGGGTCTTCGACAAAGCGTTTGCGTTCCTTGAAACCTTCCTCCAGCGCCTTGCGCATGTAGAGCAGCGCGCGCTCGCTCATGCCGGCCTTGGCATATGTTTTGGACAGATAGAAGTGGAACTTGGCGCGCTCGGCCACGGAGCGTTCCTGGAGCAGCACACCATTGGTGCTGCGGTGTTCAAAGACTTCCGGATCCAGTTCCAGAGCCTTGGTGTAGGCCACGGAGGCCTGCTTGTACTTCTTGCGGGCAAACCAGGCGGTGCCGAGGTTGCTGTAGATGCTGGCCGAGTTGGGCGTGATCTTGAGGGCCTTGTTGTACTGGTTGATGGCCTTCCTGTAATTTTTCGCCGCGTAATAGACAGTGCCCAGATTGTTGATGGCCTCCGGATACTTGGGATTCACCTTGAGCGCCATCTCGTAATACTTCTTTGCGTTGTTCATCTCCATCAACTGGTGGTGCGCAATTCCGATCTTGTTCATCAGCATCGGATTGCGACCCATGACGGACTTGTAGAGTTCGATGGCTTGCCGGTAGTCCTTGCGAGCCATCGCAATGTCGGCGCGCATTTCGGGCGAAAGGGCAGGCTTGGGCGGATCGGGAACGGTATGGGTGACCTGCGGCAGTTGGTTCTTGGTGTCGGCCAGCAGCGATTGCGGAGCCTGGGCCAACAGGGGAGCGTGTGCTAACAGTGTTGCTGTGATCAATAGGAAAACCATTTGGGCCTCCTGCATAAACGCGCACAGCGGAGCGCCGCCGCACCCTGTGCACTCCTGACCCTATTTAAGCACATCGGATACGGAGGGGGAACCGGCAGGTTACGGATGGAACCGCTCCCTTTGGGCAACGACTCGGCAACGCACCGGTTCTACTGGGATCTGTCGCCCTTGCGGCGGATCGGGATTTCCAGGCGTTTGATCTTTTGGTTGAGAGTGGACAGGGGAATGCGGAGCGATTCGGCTGCTTCGGTCTGGCTGCCACCGGCCGCTTCCAGATGATCGATGATCTTGCGGCGTTCGAAGTCGGCCACAATTTCAAACAGGGAGGCATCCGATGCAAGTGAGCCGGACTCATCGCGGCGGATGCGGAAACCGCCGGCCTGCAGCAGTTGATCGGGGAGGACGCTGGCCGGGACCAGGGTGGCGGAGGCGAGCACGACGGCGCGTTCGACGGCGTTTTCCAGTTCGCGGACATTGCCCGGCCAATTGTGGTCCATCAGGATCTGCATGGCTTCCGGTTCAAACTGGAGATCGGAGCGGCCAGAGGCGTTGAGGAACTTTTCGTTCTCCCTGCAGTACTTGAGAAAGAAGTGCTCCACCAGCAGAGGAATGTCCTCTTTACGGTCGCGAAGCGGTGGCAGGGCGAGGTTGATCACGTTGAGCCGGTAGTAGAGATCCTCGCGGAACTTGCCGTCCTCCACCATGCGGCGGAGGTCCGAGTTACAGGCGGCAATGATGCGCACATCCACTTTGATGGTTTCGTTGGAACCGAGCGGCATGAACTCCCGCTCCTGAATGACGCGCAGCAGTTTGGCTTGGGTCTCGATGCCGATGGCGCTGATCTCATCAAAGAAGATGGTGCCGCGGTTCGCGACCTCGAAGTAACCTTTGTGCGAGGAGACGGCGCTGGTGAAGGCGCCGCGCACATGGCCGAAAAGGGTGGATTCGAGCAGCTCCGGCGGAAGGGAGCCGGAGTTGACAGCGACAAACAGATGATCGGCGCGCGGGGAGTTGGCATGGATGGCTTTGGCAATCAGTTCCTTGCCGGTGCCGGTTTCGCCGGTGATGAGAATGGTGGAGCGGCTGGAGGCCACCTGCGTGACCTCTTCCAGGATCCGGTGCATGCGCTCGCTTTTTCCGACAATGTTCGGGAAGCTGTAGCGTTGCTTGAGAGCGCGCTTGAGTTGGGCATTCTCAACTGTGAGGCGGCGCTGCCGGATCATGCGGTCGATCTCGAGGATCAGTTTTTCATTGTCCCAGGGCTTGGAAAAGTAGTCCGTGGCGCCGGCCTTGACGGCCTTGACGGCTACCTCGATGGAACCATATGCGGTGATCATCACCACCGGCGTTTCGAGGTCGCGCTGGCGAATGTCGGCGAGAACCTCCATGCCGGAGCGGTCCGGCATCATCAGATCCAGCAGCACCAGGTCATAGACAGAGGACTCGAATTTGGCGAGCCCCTCAGTGGCATTCTGAGCCAGTTCCACCTGGTAGGATTCCATTTCGAGCAGCACTTGCAGGCTTTCGCGGATATCGGCCTCGTCATCGATGACCAGGATGAGCCCGCGCGAGGTGGATTCCATCAAACCCGGCTCAGCCCCAGACTCAAACCCGGACTCATACCCGGACTCAAACATGGACCGGTTTCCGAACGGCGGGGAACTCGAGGCGGAACACGGTGCCTTCGCCCGGGCGGCTGTCCACGTCGATAGCGCCGCTATGCTCACGGACAATGCCGTAGGATACCGACAGTCCCAGACCGGTGCCCTTTTTAGGAGGCTTGGTGGTGAAGAATGGATCGTATATACGGGACAACTCAGAGGGGGGGATTCCCTTGCCGGTGTCGGATACTTCCACCATCGCCAAGCCTTCGTGGTACCGGGTAGTCACCGACAGGACGCCGCCGTTCTCCATGGCATCGCGCGCATTGATGAAGAGATTGAGAAACACCTGTTGCATTTTACCGAAGTTGCCGCGAATGGCGGGGAGGTCCTCTTCGATGCGGAGCTCCACGCGAACTTGCCCTTTTTCCAGTTGATGCTCCACCAGGCCGAGCGTTTCGCGGACAACGCGATTGAGCTGGATTTCCTCGAATTCGGTGCGCGAGGTGCGGGAGAAGTTGAGCAGCGAGTTGACGATTTCGCTGGCGCGGAAGGTCTGCTTGGCGATCTTCTCCAGCAGCTTGCTCTTGGGATCGTCGCCGGAGATCTGCTTGGTGAGCATCTGTGCGTAGGTGGAGATGACCGCGAGCGGGGTGTTTACCTCATGGGCCACGCCGGCAGCCAGCAGACCGATGGAGCTGAGCCTGTCGGCGCGAACCAGTTGCTGCTCGAGTTCCGCCCGTTCGGTCACATCGTCGAAGATGATCAGGCGGCCAATCTTCTCCTGATCCTTGGTAAACAGCGGCGCCACAGCCACGTTGACCAGCCGTTCCGAAGCAGTTTGCGGGACTCCGTTGCTGCCGCCGGCGGCGGAGGCGGCCTCGGCTGCCACGTCGCGCCAACTGCGCGCGCGGACCGGGAGTTTATAGATCTGATGGACGCCGGTAAGGCTGCGCACCTCTTCCAAAGCCTGGCTCAGACGGTGCGGGAACAGATCGCTGAGGCGCTGCCCGCTGGCGGTCTCACGGGAGATGCCAGTGAGGGTTTCCATCTGCGAGTTCCAACTCTCCACCTGGTCATCCAGGCCGGCGGCAACGATGCCGACGTTGATGGATTCAACGATGTTCTCGCTGAACTCCTTCAGTCGTTCGTACTCGGCCATTTTCTCCGCCAGCGAGGTGTAGAGGCGGGCGTTCTCAATGGCGATGCCGACGTAGTTGCTGAGCGTGGCCAGCAATTCCAGGTCTTCGCTCGAAAGAAAGTCGCCTTGGCTGGGGCGGCTGACTCCGAGATAGGCGATCGTACGGCCGCGCACCGAGCACGGCAGGTAGTAGGTGAGGTCCAGGCGAGCGACACTATGGCGGACGGTGGCGGGCTGATCATGGCTCAATATGTCCAGGCGATGCCGGGTCCGTTCGAAAAACAACGGTTCCGTGTGGTCACGGGTGAGGAAGCTAAGGTCCAGCCGGTCCACCAGTGCAAGACGGGAGCCTGCGCCGGAGTACATGGTGAGTTCAAACCGGTCTGCATTTCCCGCCGGGGAAGAAAACTCTCCTGGCGCCCGGTGCGCTTCCGCGCTCAGAAAAAACGCGACATTTTCCGTGTACAGCGTGCCTCGAATCCGGTCCGCCACCGAATGCAGCATGGCATCAAGATTGGTCTCCGAGCTCAGCTCCCGGGCAAACTCAACCAGGGTACGGCGGTAGTCATAGCGGTCCTTGTAAAACCAGTAGCGGTCGAGTTGCTCTTGCAGCCAGTTGTGTATGGGTTGAAAAACAAAGGCGGCGATCAGGATGAGCAGAACGACGGCGGAGGGATCCATTTCGCCAAGGGGCCGCGTGACCAGAATAAGGGCGTAGAAGATGCCAAGCACGGCGAGAGTGGCAAGCGTGTAGGCGTAGCCCTGCTGGAAAATGACATCGACGTCCATGAGCCGGTAGCGGAGAATGGCGTAGGCCCAGGTAATGGGAATCAGCGCCAGCGAGAGAACTGCCAGATTCATATAGGGCCCGGGAACTACACCCACCACGTAGGGGATGGTGTAGATGCAGGTGAACGGAACCACGCCGAGGATGGCTCCATTGCGGAGCCATTTCATCTGCTGGCGGACGATGGCATCCTCTGTGCGGCGGAACCCAACCGTGAGCGCGAGGGCTCCCAGCAGGTACATGGTGCTGAGAAAGAGGAGCCAGGCCCGGTCCAGCAGCCACCGCAGTTCGAGCAGCGGCACCGCTGTACGCAGCGTCCCTGAGGCAAATCCCAAATAGATCGCGGTGAAGATGGCGGCAGGCAAATAGAGCAGCGCCACGCGCCACCGGGATTGCAGCCAGCGCCGGGGCTCGGGAAAGGTGAGACTGAAGTGCAGGAAGATGGTGGGCGCGAGCAGCCCGGCTACAACGTTGCCCCAATAGATGACTTTGTCGAAATTGTTCAGCTTGCCTGTGTAGTGAAAGCAGGAGAGGACAAAACTGGCCAGGCAGAGCACGTAGAAGTGGGTCGCCCGTGGAGCCCGCGCGCGCCGTAAATAGACAAAGAGGCCAATGGCCAGATAAAGCATCCCGACGGCATATTGGTAATAAAGGGCCGATTCGGATTCACGGATGATGACCTTCGCCTTGAACTCGATGCCACCACGTTCGAGTGTATATTCGGCGGTCTTGTAGGCGCCCAGCCGGGCCAAGGCCATGGTGGAATCGATGGAACTACGGATGAGGGCGTTATTGATTTTGGTAAGAACGTCCCCAACTTTGACGCCCGCCCTTTCGGCGGGACTGGCCGGGACGATATCCAAAGCAACCACGATGGGGCGCTGCGAGGAATCGCTGCGGTCCACCCACGTGACGCCGTCTTCGGGTAGTTGGAACTTCTTCTGCTGCTGGAAGTTAATCCCGGCGGAGATCAACCCGGCGGCGGTGAGAATCACCAGCAGCGCGCTTACGAGCTGTGACTTGAGTTCCTTCATTTCGTTACCGGGCCATCACCCCAATAGCAGCGCAAATACACTTTACCGGAAGTTGATTAGCACTTGGGATGCCAATCCGCGGAATCCGGTTCCCTTCAGATTTCAACCACTTGCAGCCAGCGAATTGTCCATTACTTCTAGTTTCGGAATTTCGCCTTCTAACCACTTCACAGAAGTGTATACCCGTCACAAGGAACGCCGCACTCCCCATTCTACTGATCGCTTGCTTACGCGCGCGGCTCGGCAACTGAAACCGAGCCGTGACCGTGGGGAGCGGTCAATAACCGTCGAAACCAGCGGCACTACACTGGTTCCTATGGATAATATATCAAGATGACACAGGAAAGAAGAAATAGAACAGAAGGGTTCAGCAGAAATGTGGATTGCCTTGCATCCGCGTACCGCCCGGATGTATGCTCTCAGACATCCGCTGTTGTTGCTATCGCTTTAGGAGGCATTACCATGAAGTTGTTCGTCGCGTCCGTCCTCGGCACGGCGCTGATCTGCGCCCAGTCCCTCGACACTGGACTTCTCGGCACCATCACCGATCCCGGCGGTGCCGTAATCACGGGTGCTGCCGTCACCATTACGCAACCGGAGACGGGCTTTACCCGCACGGTGCAGTCATCGCCGGAAGGTGCGTATGAGGTCCGCTATCTCCGCCCCGGCGACTACACCATCGAGGTGAAGGCCAGCGGGTTCCGCGGCGAGCGCCGCACCGGCATCATCCTGCAGATCTCGCAATTGGCGCGCATCGACTTCAGCCTGCAAGTGGGCCAGGTGCAGGAGACCATTGAGGTGAGCTCGGCCGCACCGATCCTGCAGACAGAGAGCGCGGTGCTCGGCGAGGTGGTCGCGCACGAGCGCGTGGTGAACCTGCCGCTCAACGGGCGCAATTTCCTTCAACTCTCGACGCTCACCCCCGGCGTGGTCGTGCAGGAGGAATCCAACGGCCAGCGCACGCGCGTGATCGCCAACGGAGCGCGTGACATCTGGATGCAAGTGAACATCAACGGCATCACGGCCGTGAACAACCGCGCCAACTTCGTGAACTTCTATCCTTCCATCGACGCGATCCAGGAGTTCAAGGTACAGAGCGCCAACTACTCGGCCGAGTATGGAGGCAACGCCGGGGTAAACATCAACGTCCAACTGCGCTCGGGCACCAACCAAATGCATGGCGCGGTGTTCGAGTTCCTGCGCAACGACAATCTCGACGCGCGCGGCTACTTCCGCCCGCGCCCCCTGCCCAAGGACGTGTTGCGGCGGAACCAGTTCGGCGCCGTGCTCGCCGGTCCCGCGCGCAAGGACAAGACGTTCTTCATGGTCGGCTACGAGGGCCAACGGTCGGCAATCGAGCGCGCGGGCACAGCCGTGGTTCCAACCATCGAGCAACGGCGCGGCGACTACGCCGGCTCGGCCGCGGTTATCGATCCGCTGACGGGCACGCCGTTCCCCGGCAACGTGCTTCCCGCCAGCCGCATCAATCCGGTTTCGGCGCGCATCATGGGCGAGTACATGCCTCTGCCGAACGTGGCGGGGACGGTGAACTACGCCGGCGTGACACAGGACGTTACAGACGTCAACCAGGTGCTGGCGCGTGTGGACCATGCGCTTACCGCCAGGGACCAGCTCTCGTTCCATTACATCTACGCCGGGCGTAAGTTTCCCAACACGGATCTCAATCCCTCGTTCCGCTACGACGCCACGTTCCCCAATTCGAGCTTCGGCATCCAGCACGTACACACGTTCACGCCGACCCTGCTCAACGAGTTGCGCTTCGGCTATCACATGGGCAACATTCGCAAGCTGAGCCCGCGCCAGGGGACCAACTTCACCATCGAGTCGCTCGGCATCCTGGGGCTCAAGGTGGGCGGCCCGGACGGGCGGACGCTGCGGCCGGACGAGCAAGGTTTCCCGGTGCTCGGGATCGAGGGGTTCCTGGGCATGGGCGACAGCCAGGCTTCCTCCAATCTCGACAACAGCAAGACGTTCCAATTTGTGGACAACTTGAGCATCGTGCGCGGCGCGCACTCGATGAAAGTCGGCGGCGATGTCCGCTACCATTATGACGACGCGACCACCAACAATTGGCCGTTCAGCAACATGGCGTTCACGCGCGACATCAGCGGCAACTCGACGGCTGCGTTTCTTCTCGGCTACCCGCGCACCATTCTGACGCCGGAAGGTGTCCCCATTTCGAGGGTACGGCAGTGGCGCTGGGGCGGATACTTCCAGGACGACTGGAAGGTGACGCAGAAGCTGACCCTCAATCTCGGCGTCCGCTACGATCTTTTCGGACTGCCCAAGGAACTCAACAATATCAGCCGCACGCTGCGGTTCGATCTCAACCCGGCCGGACCGGTTCTGTTTCCCGAGCCGGGCCAGCGCGCAGACATGTGGCTCAACGAGTATCACTACGTGAGCCCGCGCTTCGGATTCGCATACCGGTTCAAGGGCGACACCGTCCTGCGAGGCGGCTACGGCATCTTCTACACGGCCGCCCAGTTCGACAACATCAACATCCTGCAGTTGAATCCGCCCGCCGCCGGGAGCCTCACCATCGTCAACAACGCGTTGAATCCGGTGGCGACGATCCAGAACCCGGTGCCGCGCGAGCTCTTCCCGTTGAATCCCATCTTCAACGTCGCAACTCTTCCGGAGGACCGCAAGCGCCGCAACGCCTATCTACAGAACTTCAACCTGCAGGTGTCCCGGCAGCTCTCCGGCAACGACGTGATCGAAGTGGGCTGGGTGGCGAGCAAGGGAACCTTCATGGACACCAGCCTCAATCATTTCAACAATCCCGCGCCCAGCAACATACCGTTCAGCCAGGCGCGGCGCCCGTATCCGCAGTTCAACCGGATCCGCATGGTTGTGGCCGATGGCAACTCAGTCTTCCACTCGCTCCAGGCGCGGTTCGAGCGCCGCTTGTCCCACGGCCTCAGCCTCACCTCGGCGTACACGTGGGGGCATTTCATCGACGACACCTCCCAGACCATCAACCGTGGCGGCTGCGGCTGCCAGGATCCGCGCAACCGCGGCCGCGCCGAGCGAGCCGACTCGATCAACGACATCCGGCATCGGCTGGTGTTGGGATATGTGTGGGAACTGCCGTGGGGCAAGGGCTTGGGCGGCGCACCCAAGTTCATCCTCGGCGGATGGCAGGCCGGAGGAATCGTCACACTGCAAAGTGGATCGCCGTTTAATGTGAATCAGAGCGGAGACACGCAGAACGTGGAGTTCTCGGGATGGTCGCGTCCACACGTCCTCGCCGGCCGGTCCCCGGAGGTCTCAAGCCCGGATCCGCAGTTGTGGTTCGACGGCACCGCGTTTGTCCGCAGCGTGGGCGAGTTCGGGACCTCGCCGAGGAATCCCGTCGTGGGACCGGGTCTACACACCTTCGACCTCTCGTTCTCGAAGATGTTTGCGATCCGGGAAGGGCACCAGGTGCTGTTCAGATCGGAGTTGTTCAACACGTTCAACACACCGCAGTTTGGGCAGCCCGGCGGCACGCTGGGAACGGGAACGTTCGGCCGCGTCACCAGCACGAGATCGGATAGCCGGCAGATCCAGTTCGCGCTAAAGTATCTTTTCTAAGATTGATGCGTAGATGACACGCCGCCAACTTCT
The DNA here is from genome assembly GCA_016650235.1 of Terriglobia bacterium. Lineage (GTDB taxonomy): Bacteria > Acidobacteriota > Terriglobia > Bryobacterales > Bryobacteraceae > VFZE01. Next base: position 4,401 of record JAENWC010000096.1, on the reverse strand, counting down.
CGAGCTTGCATTTCTTCCGCAGCAGGTCCACTACCGGAGCTATGCGCGTTGTTTGCCGGATTACCTGACGCGGCTTGCGGGAGAGGCCTACGCGCGCCGCGGGCAAGCGCTGGACAGGCTCACCACGCCGGCCGCGATTGCGGCTCGGCAGCGGTGGGTTCGCGAAACATTCTGGAAGCTGGTTGGCGGGGAACCGGTCCGTACACCGCTCCACGTGAAAACTGTGGGCTCGTTCCGGCGTGATGGTTACGTGGTGGAGAAGATCACCTACGAGAGCCAACCCGAGATCGTGATCCCCGCCAACCTCTACATCCCCGCAGGGACCGGACGCTTCCCTGGCGTGTTGTTCCAGATGGGCCATAGCCTGAATGGAAAAGCCGCCGAGGCATACCAGAAATGCTGCCAAGGGCTGGCGCGGCTGGGATATGTTGTGCTTGCCTTTGATCCGATGGGGCAAGGCGAGCGAACCTACTACCCCAAGCCCGGCGGAACTCTAACGCGCCTCAGTTCGGCCGATGAGGAACACACCCTTCCCGGCCGGCAGATGTTGCTGGCCGGGAAAACGGCCACTCTGCTGCAAACCTGGGACGCGATCCGTAGCTTGGACGTGCTGGCCGCGCACCCATCGGTGGACCCGGCGCGTCTGGCTTCCACGGGCAATTCCGGCGGGGGCACTCTAACGATGATGCTTGCGGCGGTGGACGGCCGGCTCGCTTGCGCCGCGGTCTCCTGCGGCAATACGGAAAACTTCGCTTGCCGCGATTTCATCGCCCCGGGCTCGGTGGACGACGCGGAACAGAATTTTATTGGCGCGGGCCCGCTCGGCTTTGACCGCTGGGACACGCTCTATCCGATGGCGCCAAAGCCGGTGGCATTTCTATGCAGTGCACGGGACTTCTTTGGCACTTACTCAGCGAACTATCTCAGCAGCGGCCGGGAAGAGTTTGCCCGGCTGGAGCGCATCTACGCGACGCTGGGCCACACGGACCGGCTGCGATGGGTGGAATCGCCACTCCCTCATAATCTCAGCGAGCCGATGCGTATTGAAATCTATCAGTGGTTTGAACGCTGGCTGAAGAACTCGGGGCGGCGCATCGAGAAGGAACCGCCGGTGGCCCCAGAGATGGAGGAGGTGCTCTGGTGCGGCAAGACCGGCAATGTGGTCCGCGACTTTTCGAGCAGGACACCGCGGCAGACGATTCCCGCACCGGCCAGAGCCGCCGCGGATTGGGCCAAACTCACGGGCGCGGTGAAACCCGCCAATGCCCGCCTCGTGGTACTTGCCGAAACCCGTTTTGGCAACATTGCCGTGCAAGGGGTGGAGGTTCAAACAGAGGACAAGGAAGTCTTTGTGCCGGCCTGGTTCTATCACCCAGCCGGCGCGAGGCGCGCGCTGGTGGTGCTGGAGCCGGGTGGCCGTGCGGCACGGTGGCAGGAGGGCAACCTGTATCACCAATTGGCGCTCCGCGGGTTGGCGGTTTGCGCAATGGACGCAAGGGGGATCGGAGACCTGACGCCGGAAATCGCGCGCGGGCCGGCCAACTATGCGCGGTCCCACGCAAGCGAAGACACCTGGGCCTGGGCATCGTTGATGCTGGGGCGGCCATTGATCGGACAACGCATCACAGACATCCTGGCAATGTGCGCGGCCTTACGGGCCAAAGGGTTGACCGTGGAACTTGCGGCGGCCGGACGGCTGATTCCGCCGGCAGTCCTGGCGGCGGTCATAGATCCTGCCATCACTCGCGTCGTGATCACGGGCGCAGTGCCGTCGTTTCGCGAGATCGCCGCTGCCGAGGAGTACGACCAGCCGATGGCGCACTGGATTCCGAACGTACTCGAGTTTTCGGATCTCCCCGAGGCCGCCCGTTCACTGGGTGGACGGTTGCAGGCCGCGGCCCGGTGGGACGCCGATTCCCTTCTTGGCCGGGGATAGATACCACAGTTGGATGTATCGACGGTTCGTCATACATTCGAACCATCAGGGAAGACTACTGCGGTTTCGGCTCTGCCAGGGAAGCAAAATATTCCATCAGCATTCGGTGAACGAAAATGTATCCGCCGCCGACCTTGCGACAGAAGATTCGTTCAACGGCGTAGTCCAAGAATCGCACGTACTGGAAAGGCGCATGACGGTAACGCCACAGCAGGAGACGGATGCTCCAGTGATTCAAGAAGAACCAGCCACCTTTGTCAAGCCCGACACCCAGCATGCCGACCAGCCCGAAGAACAGCCCGGCGACCAGTCCTACGCCCAGCCCTACGCCCAGCCCGCGGACCAGCCCGAGGACCAGCCCGAAGACCAGCCCGCCACCCAGCATAATGACCAGTGCATTTCGTCCCGAACGCCACGTTCCCTCGTTAGGAATCGCCCTAGTAATAACTTCTGCAGGAACGAATCCCATGTCCCCTAGGTTCCGGAGCCCGATGCTCAGCCCGTAGACCAGCCCGTAGCTCAGCCCGTAGACCAGCCCGCCACTCAGCCCGGCGCCCAGCCCGACAACCAGCACGCTGACCAGCACGCCGACCACCAGGAAGGCCAGCCCGCCGCGATCCAACCTTGTCGAAGACCACCGTAAGGTATCAACCGGCGGCACGAGGCGCTTCCCACCGACCTGCGCCAAGAACAGCCCGGCAAACAGCCCGAAGAACAGCCCGGCGACCAGCCCGTAGACCAGCCCGTAGACCAGCCCGCCACCCAGTCCGGTGACAAGCCCGGCGCCCAGCCCGACGACAAGCCCGACGATAGGCCCGAAGACCAGCCCGCCACTCAAACCCAACAGCGCCCGCTGGACCCGCGTTTGTAGCCAATCTCTATTCAACGCCTCCAACTGAAACCCGCTTTGACCGTGCCGCATCATCGAGGAGGCGAGCCACGTTAGCCACCGCAGTGTCTGCTTCCGCGTGTAACGATTCTCTGTGGACCTGCGTTTGAACATGCCATCGACATACTTCGCGAACAAATGCCGGCGCCGGTTCTCGATAGTTCCGCCCGCCGGAATTTCGTGATCCGCTACACCACGATAAGCCAGCGTCGCGATGCTGAGCATGAGAGGGGTATCCAAAACCTCCCAGAGCGCCGGGTCTGCATCCACGGCGGTTCGAAGTGCCGCGAGAGGCTCGCCACCACGGTCGATGTACTCCTCCGCCTCCGCTCGCGTGAGGGGTTGCACAGCGACGGCCGCAGGCATCCGCAGCCGGCCTGATAAACTCTGATAATCCACCGAACGGCTGCAGACCGCCATCGGAAGGAAATGTTGGTTACGAAACTCGTTGATCCGCTCCGCGCAGGAGTCCCGGTGTTCGGGCACAACTTCGTCGAGACCGTCGAGGAGAGGAAGGATTTGCCCGGTATCCACCCAATGCTGCGCGAGCTTCCGCGGAACGTCATAGCGCCGGTTCAACTCATCAATGAGCCACTCCCTCAGTGCGGATCGCTTTACAGCCCAGGAGGAGAGGTTGAAAACCACTGGGATTTGGTGGCCCTCGTCACCCTCGGCACGGCTCAGGAGGTCGCGAGCAAGTTCGAGCAGTAGGGTCGTCTTACCCGAGCCGGCCGCCCCAAGAACGAGTAGGCCACTGGCATGATCGTCAAACACGGTGGTGATCCTGGTTCGGGGTGGCAACGCCTGGGGTGACTTCCCGGCTTCCTGTACAAGCAGTGTGAGGGGATTTTGGACGGCGTCAGGTCTGTCCTCCAAGCCCAGATCTATGCGGGCTACCTTGTAGAGCGACTGGTCCAGCACGCCTTGGATCCAGTCGTGGCGTACGCGGGTAAGCATTCGTTGGCGATTGCGTTGCAGTTGTGGTTTGCTGAACGCCGGCTCGGCCGGCTTCATCTGTTCGAAAGTGACAAGAAGCGCGTAAAAAGCGCCGATGATAGCCATTAAAGGCTCAAAGTGATCCTTGTGCAGTAGGTCTCCAGGGTGCCAGGAACGCGCTAGCCAGACTCCAGCAACCAAAAGTGAAATAAACAAGAAGAGTTGAATACCGAGGCGAGTGCGACGCTGCCTGAATGAGGGGGAAGTTGCCGCTCCAGCTATGACGAGAACGACAGACATCCAAAGCAACCAGCCGGGCGCCGCCGGCGAGTACAAGGAGTGCTGGCCCAACCACTCTCGGATCTGCTGAGGGAAGAGTCGGATGGCAATAGCAAACAGAAATAAAAGGACGCCGAGTGTTTTGAGAAGGATCGCGATCCGGGCTGCCATGCGTTCGATGTCATTGTAGTATGGGAGATGTCGGCGCATCACAGACATCCTGGCAATGTGCGCGGCCTTACGGGCCAAAGGGTTCACCGTGGAACTTGCGGCGGCCGGACGGCTGATTCCTCCGGCAGTGCTGGCGGCGGTCATAGATCCTGCCATCACTCGCGTCGTGATCACGGGCGCAGTGCCGTCG